>DAIESS010000002.1 GCA_027346135.1 Candidatus Saccharimonadota bacterium | reverse complement strand
CCGAAGTTACCTTGGCCATTTACCAACGGATAACGCATCGCCCAATCCTGAGCCATACGTACCATACTGTCATAAATGGAGCTGTCGCCATGAGGATGGTAATCACCCATCACAGCACCCACAACGGTGGCCGATTTACGGTGGCGGGCGCTACTACGCAAACCATCGCGGTTCATCGTGTACAAAATACGGCGGTGCACGGGCTTCATGCCATCACGAACATCGGGCAAGGCGCGGTCAATGATAACGCTCATGGAATAGCGCAAGTAGCTATCCTCCATGACATTCTCGACCGTACGGAGCTCGACAGCCCGTGAGTGGCCGGAATCGAGCACATCGGCCGCTAATGTTGTATTGCGGCGACGCTCTTCCATTGGAGTCTCGGGCTTAATAATTTCGTCAGGCTCTATCGGTTGGTTTGGGGTGTTGTTTTCGTCGTCCATCTTAAATATCCAGATCTTTCACAAATTTAGCGTTAGCTTGAATGAAGTTCTTGCGTAATTCGACCTCTGTACCCATAAGCTTGTTGAAAATGGCATCGGCGCGCTCAGCGTCCTCGACCTTAACCTGTACTAACACGCGTTTTTCGGGGTTCATTGTCGTTTCAAACAGCTGTTCGGCGTCCATTTCCCCGAGGCCCTTGTAGCGTTTCTGTTCAACAAATCCAGCTTGCTTGAAACGCTCGTCAGTGTCATTTACCTTGAGACCTTCTTTTTTACGGCGCTCAATTTCGGCGTCGATAACCTTGTCGAGTTCTTCCTCATCATATATAAAGACCGAGTTTTTGCGTCCTGGCCGAACTAGTTCAAACAAAGGCGGCTTCGCCAAATAGACATGGCCACCATCAACAACGGGCTGCATAAACCGGAAGAAAAATGTCAGCAACAATGTCGAAATATGCGAACCATCAACATCGGCATCGGTCATGATAATGATACGGTGATATCGTAAGCCATCCATGCTAAACGAGTCTTCAATACCAACGCCCAATGCTTTAATAAGTGCCAGGATTTCATTGTTGGCCAGCATTTTATCCAACCGTGCCCGCTCGACATTAAGGACCTTACCACGAAGTGGCAAGATTGCTTGAGTTTTGGAATCACGACCAGTTTTGGCCGAGCCACCAGCCGAGTCACCCTCAACAAGATATATCTCGGAAGCGGCAGGATCTTTGCTAGAGCAATCACTCAACTTACCGGGCAATGAAGCACCGTCAAGTACGCCCTTACGCAAAATGTTCTCACGCGCAGCCCGAGCGGCCTTACGAGCGCGAGCGGCCAGCAAAGCCTTGCCCACAACCTTCTTAGCGATCGCCGGATGCTCTTCTAGGTAATAGTTCAAATATTCGCTCAAAACCTGCTCAACATAACCACGGACTTCCGGATTACCTAGCTTGTTCTTGGTCTGACCTTCAAACTGCGGGTCAGGTAGCTTAACCAATATAATTGCCGTCAAGCCTTCACGCGTATCTTCACCGGAAAGGTTTTCTTCCTTTTCTTTGAGCAAGCCGTTTTTACGAGCATAGTCGTTAACAACACGCGTTAACGCAGATCGAAAACCGGTTAAATGAGTACCGCCATCAGGGTTTAAGACATTGTTAGCAAAAGCTTTGATGGTCTCGGTGTAGGCATCGGTATACTGCAAGGCAATCTCGACTTGTATGTCTTTGATCGTCTTATCGACGTAGAAGATGTCATCATCAACGACTTCTTTACCTACATTTAAATGTTTTACGTAGCTTTGAATGCCGCCTTCAAAATAAAAACTATAACGCTTACCTGTGCGCTCATCCTCGAGCGATGTGCGGATACCTTTAGTTAAGTAGGCGGCGTGGCGCAATCGGTCGAGTACCGTCTCGTAGTTTATGTTAACCGTCTCAAAAATTGTGTCGTCAGGATAAAAAGTGATTTTCGTACTATGCTCGGCACTTTTACCAACAGCCTTCAGATCACCCTGGGGAACACCACGTTCATATTCTTGGTAAAATTCTTTGCCGTCACGGCATACGGTTATATTAAATTTAGACGATAGCGCATTCACCACACTGGAACCGACACCATGCAAACCACCGGAAACTTTGTAGCCACCGCCACCAAATTTACCGCCGGCATGCAGAACGGTTAGAACTGTTTCAACGGTACTCTTACCTGTTTTAGGGTGAATATCGGTCGGGATACCACGGCCGTTGTCAAAAACCGTAACCCCACCATCAGCTCGTAACGTAACCGACACTTCAGTAGCGAAGCCGGCTAGAGCTTCGTCGATACCATTGTCGACAATCTCCCACACTAAATGATGCAGGCCCTCTACGCCCGTACCACCAATGTACATACCAGGTCGCTTACGAACCGGCTCAAGCCCTTCAAGGACTTGAATCGACTCAGAACCGTATTCTTTTTGTTTCGCCACGTCTAATAACCCTCTTTGGTAACTTTGTAATTTTGTCCCACTACATGACTATTATAGATTAAAACAACCCCTACCACAAGTTGCCCCAGGATCAGCTTTTGGTCTCGTCGACTAGACCTAGGCGGTTTATGGCTGGTCTTGCTTGATATGCAATGTGCCGTCTTGATCTATATATATAGTATCGTTTGCGTCATCCTTTGGCAGGTTCGACGCTGCGCTATTTTTCGGCTGCAAATCACTGATTGAAAAAGCTGGCTTGGCAGGTTTTGGTTCATCCGGCTTTGGCTTATCCTCTTTGGGTTTAGGTGGCTGTTTTGGCGAGTTCTTCGGCTGAGTACCGACTGGCCCAAGTTGATGTTTCAACTCTGCGGCTATTTTATTAACCTCACGCTGCTCAATTTCGTCACTGGAAATATTCTTTGTTTCAGCACCATGTTGGTCGGCAGCACGTTTACTTTCAGTCTGGGGCTGAGCCGAGGGTTGCGGCACGGCAACCATTGGCGCCGGCTTTTCGGTAGATTCGGATGCAGCTACGCCATTGCTTGGACGCGGCGGTGTAACCGTCTTGCGCTTATTAAGCCACTCGTCAAGGAATGATGAACTCGATGCTGGTGCTGGCGATGATGGTCGCCGTGATCCGCCAGTAGTTGGCGTCGCCGTTGCCCTCGCAGGAGTATCCCAAGGCGCTTTTGGCGAGTCAAAAGGAGACTTGTTGGCTGCTGAACCAAATTCAGCACCAAAGGCTGGCTTGGGCGCTTCTTGCGTTGCCATACGAGCAAATATATCCTTTTCGACAACTGCTCGTGGCTTGCCGTACTTTGCGGCAGAAAGCTGCTTTAGAGCATCAGCCAATTTGGCATTCGGGTTACCCAATGGCGGTAACGTCGCCATACTAAAAGGCTGCGTCGGTACACCGCCAACCAGCGTACGTATGATTGTGTTGTAGTTGGGTACCCTCAATAAGTCGTCACTTTCGAATATCGGCTGGAAATACTTAACTAGTGATTCGACATCATTTTGACCGACCCTAAACGACACGATCGTACCCATGTTACCGAAAACCGCGTCACGGATCTCGGTCGTTAGCTGTGTCGTAAACTGGTTCGCAACAATAAGATTCAAGTGATACTTGCGCGCTTCCGACATGATGGTCGCAAACGAATCGGTCGAGAAGTTTTGAAACTCATCCACGTACAACGAAAAGTCGACCCGCTCAGACTCCGGAATGTTGGCACGACTCATAGCGGCCGCCTGGAATTTCATTACGAAAATCATACCCAGCAATTTGCTATTAAGTTCGCCTGTTCGCCCTTTACTCAGGTTCACTAGCAGGATTTTTTTGTTGTCCATAATGTCGCGCAAATCGAACGCACTTTTTGTCTGCCCGATAATATTACGCATCATCTCGTTAGAAACGAATGCACCAAATTTACTCACAAACCAACTAACAACTTCACCAAATTCGTTCGATCTTTGCGACTGTGGCATTTCCTTCTGCCAGAATTCGATGACCGTTTGGTCCTTAACGTGTTGTAGCTTTTGCTGCACAAACTTCGGATCGCGGAATAACTTAGGGATATCTACGAAGGTACCACCGGCCGGGTCGGCCATGACCGTCAAAGCGGCGTTACGGAACAGGTGCTCATACCTCGGGCCCATAATGCCCTGGTGTTGAGGGTCATACAACTTATAGAGCATGTTAAGAGCCTCTTGTATAAGGAAATCTTTCTGATCCGGTGAATGAAACTCGAACAAATTAAGCCCCATCGGGAAGTCAGTGTCGGCTGGCGAAAAATAAATAAGGTCTTCGGTCCGCTCTTTAGGAACCATGGATAACAATTTTTCGGCCGTATCACCATGCGGGTCAACAAAGGCAAAACCATTGCCGTTTAGCATGTCTTGCAAGGCCAAGTTTTCCAGAAAGGTCGACTTACCAGTACCGGTTTGACCAACCACATACATGTGTCGCTGCCTGTCGCCTAGGTCCAGACGAATTGGTTTTTTGACGCCACGGAAAATGTTATAGCCCAGCAGTAGACCCTTTTCTGGTATATTGCGCGGCCCATCAACTTGCTTGGATTCTTGCCGTCTAAGTTGCGATGTTGGCACGTTGCTTTGGTCCGGAAAATGGAAAAGTGTCGCCAATTCAATAGAGTTTAGAATTGTCTTTTTGTTCTCGGCCGGGAATACTCTAAGGATATAATCCGATGTAAGTTCGTCAACATCTTTTGCCGGTATATATTTGAAGCCGTTCTTCCCGGGCGCGTCGAACAACGAAAAGGTCGCTACGATATTACTCAGAATTGCCTGAGACCGTTGCGATATATTGGACGATACAACCACCCGAACCAAGACCTCATAACCCGGATATCGCGTCTTGTCGTCGATCGCATCAAGTATGGATTGGTCCATATGTGAAAGCTCCGGTTTAGGCGGAGCATCAGCTTTCTTTTCTTCCGGCGGCTTAACTGGCGCCATCAAAATCTGCTTGGATATTGAGCCTACAGCACTCATTCCTTTTTTAGATTCTTCGCCCTTGCGCTTGCTACTAGCTACTGCCGATGCAGTTTTACGCCAGCTAGAATCAGCCGGTCGTATCAGCAACTGTATAGCCGCACCGTCTTCCTTATCGAGTGTAGAAAGCGCGTTCAAGAGTGATTGTAGTGTATCTCGTTTTAGATCTTGATAGGTGGCAATAGGGTATGCGAACTGCTCTTTTAGAACCATTTCACCACCTACCGTACCGGTTAGTTTACCGATCTGGTTGAAAATATTGTGCTCACTTACTTCTTCAAGCTGAGCCGTTGGATAAGCACTAATTACCGCCTGTTTGATCACTTCAACCAAAGGCACCGGTACGGCTGCATAGAAGTAAACAAAGCCATCATGGCCAACAATTTCGAAAGCAAAGTGGCGCTGACCATATATGCGGGTCTTAAAACCTTTCTGCAGCGTGCTGGCAATAATGTTGTATATAACCTGCGCCTTAGATATATGCTCATCGACAACGTCACGGCGATCTCGTCCGCCACCATCAATATCGTCACTAGGCGGCGGCAGGTGTATTAGTAACGGCACCATTTTAAGACCGCGCTCATAATTTTTGCGGTCCCGCAGGGCTCGTTCTATGTACACAAAAGCAACCCAACCGGCCGCTCCAAGCAACCCCAAAATTATCAAAATAATTACTATCGTTGTCATGATTTTTGCTCGTTTTGGCCGAGTCGTTTGCCATAGGTTTTGGTTATATATTCAGACTTTAAAGCCGCTATTTTCTGACTCCTAATGAAGGGGTTTCCTTTTGTTTCATTTACAACAATTTTGACTTTTTCAGACCACATTTTATCTGTTATTACGCTTTCGTCAGATGCCTGAATATTTGTTGTGTTTGGATCTACACTTGGAGTAGACCCGGCCATCGCAGGATAGCCGTTGCCACCATTAGATGCTGGCGAAAATGACGGGCTCGGTATAGTCGGAACGGGCGAGCTAACCGGCGAACCAGGCTGTGCCGAAGCCTGCCCAAAGCCTTGTGCCGGCGCACCCAAAAACTGCCCCGGCACATCATTCGCCATGCCATTCGAATTATTATTTTCTTTACTACCTGTCGGTTCCATTGTGATAATTATACAACTTTAGCCACACTAAAGACTAGCGACCAGACGCCACGCCACGATTGTACGCCAAGTAAAAATACAATAGCGCAATTAAAGGCACAATTGTGATTACATCACGCGTCGTAAGTTGCCCAATAGACTGCAAGGCTATTATTAATGACAGACCACCTGTAAATATAAAGGTAATCCACTGCCTTACCGTCTTTTTAAGGGGTAGTAGACGCATCCAACCCCTTAAAACTAGATCTATGGTCATATATATAGTCACTATCACCAATAAAAAGGCCGGTATGACTATAAAAGAATCGGCATCAGGCGAGAAAAGCCCGAAAAATAGCGCATCGACAACAATCAGCGCGAAATATCGACGATATTTAATAATATTTGATTTGATGCTCATGCTAGACCCATATTAACAAAAAATCATCACCGGCCCTACGGCTGATGATGATTCAGTTTTAATAATTCTGCAAATTTGGTGCCAGGCCGGTAAATCCGCTCGTAATGTAAAAACTATTGTAGCGCTTACCGGCACTGACTTGACTGACCGCTCTTTCCACTTTTAGGGTGGTTAGAGCGATATACGGTTTCCCGTTTTTGTAAGTATTGTTTTTGTTTTTGACTTACTGAAAATATGTTAGCGCAAAACGGTCAATATGTCAATCCCTTTATGCTTTGCCAAGCCGCTTAAGTTATGCACAGCTTTAATAAAAGATTTCCATAAATCATATTGACATAGGTTTTTGTAATTTATAAGATAGGCGTAGCACTTGAATAAAAAAAGTGCTCAAAAACAAAAATGACTATGTAAACAACGGCTTCTCGCAAGCCGTTGTTTCGTGAAGAGACCTAAAGCCTCGGTTTTGTTCCGGGGTATTTTATTTTTAAGTTTTAGGGTTACAATGGCGATATGCACGGGACGGTCCAGAGCCTAATTAGTGCGGGAGCGAGCGGACTCATTGTCGACATTGAATGCCATTTGTCTAACAGCCTTCCCGCAATTGTGATTGTCGGCAGCGCCACAAAAGCCGTCGACGAGTCAAAAGAACGTCTCCGCGGCGCCTTTGCTAGCAGCCAACTACAATTGCCGCGCAAACGAATTACCATAAACTTAGCCCCAGCCGACATCCCCAAGGACGACAGCGGTTTCGATCTGGGTATGGCGGCGGCCATCATACAAGCCAGTAATAGTAGCATGCCCGCACCAGGCAAAACCACGACATTTATTGGTGAGTTGGGCTTAGATGGCTCAGTTCGACCAGTTCGCGGTATCATCGGTAAGCTATTGGCTGGTCGCAGCCATGGCGTGACTCACTTTTATATCCCCATCGGCAATCTTGAGCAGTCCTTGCTGGTACCAGGCATTAAATTATTGCCCGTTAAAAGCTTGCGCTCATTATATGACCACCTGACGAATACCGACCGCTTACAAATTATCGAGACTAACGAAGGCAAGCACGCACCTACTATTAACCGATCGAGCGAGCCCGCTTCATCTTTAAGCGAAATCGTAGGACAACAACACGCCAAACGAGCGCTGGAGATTGCCGCCGCAGGTGGTCATAACGTTCTTTTTAATGGGCCACCGGGCACTGGCAAAAGTATGCTGGCACGCGCCTTGCCCTCAATCATGCCGGATTTGACCCACGAGGAAATGCTGGAAGTCACTCATATGCATAGTTTAGTCACTCACGCTTACGATACGGTCGTTACCTTACGACCATTTCGATCGCCCCATCACAGTGCTAGTCCAGTATCTGTTATTGGCGGCGGTCATCATTTGCGCCCAGGCGAGATCAGTCTAAGCCACCGCGGGGTTTTATTCTTTGATGAGTTGCCAGAATTCAGCCGCACAACCTTAGAAGCTCTTCGCCAACCGCTTGAGGACCGCACAATTACAGTCGCACGAGCCAAAGATACTGTCGAATATCCGGCCAACTTCATACTAATTGCAACCGCTAACCCCTGCCCCTGCGGTTATTACGGAACCTCTAAACCATGTACTTGCCTGCCTCATCAGATACAACACTACCAACAAAAGCTTTCCGGACCGATCATGGACCGAATCGATATCTTTTCTAATGTAAGCGACGTCGAACATACTAAGCTCATAACTCATGTCGCCAGTGAAGATGAAGACAAACACACCAAAAATCGAGTCGCCAGGGCGCGCGATCGTCAAACCAAACGCTTTGGCACAAGTACTCATTTAAATAGCAGCATGACAAACCGCCAAATTAAACAATTTTCGAATTTAGATCCGGCAGCCAAAATCCTGCTTGATACTGCCGCCGAGAAGCTCAACATCTCGGCTCGCAGCTACATGCGAACCATCAAAGTCGCCCGAACCATTGCCGACCTTGCCGGAAGCGAAGCTATTTTGCCAGAGCACCTTACCGAGGCGCTCCAGTACCGACAACCGACCCTAAATTAAACAAGCGAGTTGACCTCTGTTACTATATCTGTTACAATGCTAACACCTATAACATCAATGTGCTTAAAGGAGACTACTCTATTAGTAAGACAACCCGCCTGAATCATGCAATTCAGGCTCCCCAGCTGCGAGTTATAGACGCAGACGGCAAACAACTCGGCATCTTAAGCAAAAGTGAAGCTCTTCAGCTTGCTGACGAACAAGGTCTTGACCTTGTAGAGATATCACCCGATGCCAAGCCACCTGTCGCCAAAATTGTCGATTGGGGTAAATTCAACTACCAAAAGACGAAACAGCAGCAGAAGAATAAGCGCACTGCCAAAGCTCTCGAGATGAAACAAATGCGGTTCGGGCTCAAGATTAGTCCGCACGATTTGGGCGTAAAAATGAGCAAGGTAACGAACTTCTTGGCATCTGGTCACAAGGTAAAGATCACCATTTTTTACCGAGGTCGTGAACTCGCCCACCGGGATATTGGGTTTAAACTTGCCGACAAAGTCATCGCCGATTTCGGTGATACAATAGTAGTCGACCAAGCACCGCAATTTGCGGGCAAACAGTTAAATTTTGTGATAAGGAGCAAACAGAATGCCAAAGCTAAAGACGCATAGCGGTACAAAAGACCGCGTCCGGCTGACCAAGAACGGAAAAGTCCGTATCGGTCACCCAAACATGAACCACTTTTTGCAGAAAAAGAGCGGTTCACGCAAGCGTTCATTGAGCGGTTTAGCTACCGCCACTGGCGCCAACAGTAAGATATTGAAACGAAAGCTAGGAGCTTAATCTCATGCGCGTAAAACGAGGCGTTGCCAGCCACCACAAGCACCAGAAGATCCGTCGCGCCACTAAAGGCATGACCCATCCTAACCGTGCCAGCATCAAGCGCGGTCGACAGGCCGTTACTAAATCATTGCAGTTCGCCTACCGCGACCGTCGCAACAAAAAGCGCACTTTCCGCGAACTGTGGAACGCACGCATTAACGCCGCTGCCCGCCTAAACGGCACCACCTACAGCAAGCTTATCGCCGCCCTAAAAGGCGCTAAGATCGAGCTGGACCGCAAGGTTCTAGCTGAGCTAGCCGTTAACGAGCCTAAGGCCTTCGAAGCAGTCGTTAAGGCTGCTACCAAATAGCTGAGCAATCCTTATCACAACAAAAATACCTCGCCTTAAAAGCGAGGTATTTTCATATCTGTCAGATGATCGATAAGCCGGGTTCTGTCCTGATCGCCGATAAAAGCTAACATGGCCAATCATCTATCTAGGCTTGCCGTTACCGACAAGCTCGAGCGGGGTTAAACGCAGGCATAGCGGGAACTTTTATAGCCTACTCCTTGCAGCGGACAGGGTTTACCTACTACTGGCGTCACCGCCAGTCGTTGCGAGCTCTTACCTCGCTCGTTTCACCTTTTCCCTTAACTCTTTCAAGCTAAAGGTAGTTTCGTTTCTGTGGCACTTTCCCTAGGGTCACCCCCGGTCGCCGTTAGCGACTGTCCTTCCCTGTGCTGCCCGGACTTTCCTCTTATTCAAAAGAACAAGCG
This sequence comes from Candidatus Saccharimonadota bacterium, assembly GCA_027346135.1. Classification (GTDB taxonomy): domain Bacteria; phylum Patescibacteriota; class Saccharimonadia; order Saccharimonadales; family UBA4665; genus DAIESS01. The sequence continues at coordinate 51,167 of DAIESS010000002.1, read as the reverse complement.
ATTAGCTAATCATCTAACCGTTGTATTATACCATTTTAAGCGATATTTTGATGCTTAAGCGCTTCGTCCATACTGCGATTAACGGCAGCATCGGCCGCCTTATTGAGTTCGCGCGGAACATGCGTAAAGTCAACATGCTCAAAACCGGATAGCAAATCTTTAATAGCACCATGAATGGGCCATAAATCTCGGTTTTTGATTTTAAATATGCCCTTCATCTGATTCACGACCAACAAGCTGTCCATATGAACATGAACACGACGAGCGCCCATTAGCCGCGCTTCTTCAAGGCCTAATTTTAGTGCGGTGTATTCTGCCTGATTGTTGGTGGTAATTCCTAGATAGACTCCTTTATCTACCAATGGCCTGTCATGCATGTCGTACAATACAAAGCCGCTAGCCGACGGGCCGGGATTACCTCGCGAACCGCCGTCAGCATACAGTTTTATTTCAGTTGGTTTTTCCTCTTCGTGCTTAACCGAGTCGCCTGCCACTGGAGCCATATGTTCATACGGGAAGAAATCAAACCGGATTACTTTGACAGGCGTTTTGAAACTGACCGAATCGCCATAATAACCGCGATAAGCACGTAGCATTTCATCAGGCGAATCGTATTGGGCATGTCCCTCATAATCCTCGTTGCTAATGTCACCTAAGTGTTTTTCCGTAACCCGAGTAATTACAGCTTCGCCAAATACCACCCAAGTATCATGATCACGCGGGTTAACTTTATCGATTAGCATCACCCGATCGTCCACCGACAGATCTTTATCATCGAAAAGTCGCCAAGTAGAGCGCTTTTTACCGTTTTTTACATCTTCAGCTAACTGGTGGTCGAGTTTTATTGTTTTCATTAGTTCTATTATCGCACACCCTACCGCCCTCTTATCCACAGATGCTATAATACCCCCAGCCAAAGTCCAAACGTCAAAAGACCGAAGGTTCCAACAACGGGGTGTAGCGCAGTTGGTAGCGCGTACGGCTGGGGGCCGTGAGGTCGCAGGTTCAAGTCCTGTCACCCCGACCAAATAAAAAAGCTCAAGTTTTTAAGCCTGAGCTTTTTTATTTGGCCCTGCGAACTTTCGCCGAGATGACAACCTGGTTTTTATGCCAGGTGGGTGCTCGCACTGGTTGGCCACGGCCTTCCAAAATCTTGAGCTCCCTAATGATATGTATCAGATTATCATTAATTCGGTTTGGCCCGCTAGGACCGTACTTCTATTATAACTTAAAGAAGGAAGAGCGAGATTGATCGATTGAGATTTATTAGCAATTCACTGAAGGCAGGCACCATCAATACCAGGCCAAATACGATGAAAATACCGTATGTTTCTATCTGAGCCATAATGCCACGCAAAAAGTCCGGCGCAAAGGCATACAAAATACGCGACCCATCAAGTGGCGGTATTGGCACCATGTTAAAGACGAACAGACCGACATTCAAACTCACAAAAATAGTTAGGATGTTATAAACAGCTGCGTTGCCGCCTAACAAGTGAGCAATTACACCCCCAACTACTGCCAGGGCCAAGTTAGTAAACGGGCCGGCGGCAGCAATTATGGCAGCACCGAATTCATCAAATTTAACGCGATCTGGGTTAAATGGCACCGGCTTGGCCGCTAAGATTGGTGCATGAAACAAGACAAGAGTAATGATTGGCAGCACAACCGTTGCAAACGGGTCGATGTGGCGCAAAGGGTTCAGGCTAACCCGCCCCTCTTCATGAGCGGTCGTGTCGCCTAATTTAAGGCCTGCGTAGGCGTGCATCATCTCGTGCAGCGTTATGCTTACTACCAAGCATACTAGCACCGCGAGAAGCGTCCCAAAATCAAACGATATATCCATAACTATTACCTTAAGTATACCATCCTGGCCGTGATTGACTTTTTTACTCTGTTACTGTAGAGTATAAAGCTGAAGTTTAAGGAAGTTTTATGCAAAAATGTGACCTCACCGGCAAAGGCAAGCAATACGGCAGCAATGTCAGCTTTTCACAGCGCCACACCAAGAAAGTCTGGAAGCCAAACCTGCAGACCAAGACCTTGGTTGTTGACGGCAAGAAAGTTACGCTTAAGGTCAGTACCCAGGCTCTTCGCACTCTGAAGAAAAAAGGTCTGATCACTACCGCCAAGTAGCCCTCAAGGACTTCAAACGTCCATAAAAATACCCCTCATAATCGAGGGGTATTTTATTATTTACAGCCTTGAGCGAGACTAATTAAGAGCGTTCAAGCACAATTAAACTGGTAACTTCAGGTAGCTCTAGGCTCTTCACCTTTAGCTTGGCGACTTTTTCTTTCGGCTCCATGCCCAATCCATGAATCGCCTGGTCGAGAGTTTGTTGAGGCACCTCAAATTTCAAGCCCTTCTCGTCGTAATGGGTTGGCACAACAATCTTCGGCTCAATAGCCTTCACGAGCTTTAGGGCGCCAATCGAGTCCAGCGTGAAGCCGTTACCACCTACTGGCACTACCATAACGTCGATGGCGTTGATGTCTTCAAGCTGATCGTCACTCAATTCGGGATAAACATGACCCGTAAACAAGAAGGATACGTCGCCGACAATCACTTTATACATGGTTGCGCTGTGCTGGCCAGGCTCGTCCATATGTGCCCTAGCGGGAATACCCACAATCGAAACGTTTGCGATCTCATACTCACCGGGCTGAGCGATAGTTATCTTCGTGTCGACTGCAATTTCTGGCACAATCCCAGTAAACAATGCGACATCACCAGGCTTTGTTATGCTTTTAGCGCTAGTCATAGCCAAAGTATCATCAACAACAATACGAATGTCCTTGGCTGTTAAAAGTACGCAGTTGGCACCATAATACTGTAATTCCATCTATCTTCTCCTACTTCCCGCCCATTACTTTTCTGACAATAAACCCTGGGTATCTACCAGGATCTGCTTTTTGGCATCAATCACATTATTTATAAAGCGATCTTTAACCTGCTGGCGATATTTGAAATCATCCATGCTCATAAGTGTATAACGGATCTCCTTGCCCTCTTTGGCCTCGAGGTCGGTAATATATTTCTGCAAAGCATGGGCATTGATGTCGCCCACAAACAAGGCATCTATGCCGGCACTTTCATCACGGGTAAATTGCCCCGTATAAAGCGCCAGGTCTACACGGCCAAGTGCCCGCAGTTCGTCCTTGTGATCTGCGTCGGCAATGGGCTGAGCAGCAACTTGTTGCTTGTTTTCGCCACCAAAAATTGCTGCCAAAGGCTCGTAAAAATCATATGACTGATTAACCTCATAGTAGAGTTTATTATTGTTATTGTCCGACACAATAATGCCAATATTTAATAGGTTGGATAGCTCGCGACGAACCGAGTTTATTTGTTCGTCAATCTTACGAGTAATCTCGCGAACGTAAAATGACCGGTTCGGGTTACTGTAAAAAAGCTGCAGTAATTTTACACGTGTCTTTGACCCAAACAATTGTTCAATCATATAACTAGTGTAACAAATTATACGAGTAACGCCATCAGGATTTGTTCAGAAATGTTGTCGTTAACTCTACGGCTTCATCTGTATTACAGAGGTAGTTAATGGCTTTATTGCGTTTGAACCATGTACGCTGACGCTTAGCCAGATCAAGCGTGTCCTTAATAATACGCTGTTTGGTCTGCTCCAAATCGTGAACACCTGCAAAGTATGGTTGCCATTCGCTATAGCTAATACCCTTCATCGGCTCAACGTTCCAGCCATATTTTTCGGATAGTTGGCGAACCTCATCCTCCAAGCCGGCTGCTAGCATAGCGTCAACCCGAGCTGCTATACGCTCCTTTAAATTTTCCCGGTCAGTATCTATTGCCAGGATGAGGGTGTTTTCGCGCAGTGGTCCTTTGCCGGGAAGTTGACCATTATTTTCGATCAGCCGAATCACCCGGCGCTTATTGCGTGCATCGATGCTTGTAAGATCAAGCCCGAGCCGATTAGCCCGCTCGACAACTTCGTCCAGCGATAAGGCATTGAGTTCGGCCCGTAATTGCGGACTTGGCGGTGGTAAAAACTCATATGAAAAGATGACACTGTCTATATATAAACCGGTACCGCCAACAAGTATGGGCAATTTATTGCGAGCCTCAATGTCGGCGATGACTTCTCGAGCTAATTTCTGAAATAGAACCGCACTAAAACCTTGCTCGGGCTCAGCTACGTCCAGCAAGTGGTGGCGGACACGGCGTTGGTCTTCGGAGCTCGGTTTGGCAGTTCCGATATCGAAACCTTTATAGACAGTCCACGAATCGGCGCAAATTAACTCGCCGTTGAAACGTTTGGCTAATGCCATAGCCATAGACGACTTGCCGCTGGCCGTCTCGCCAACAATAGCTAAAAGCGGTGACGTTCTCATACATCGCCTCGCTTAAGAGGAGGCCACCACAACAAGCTCGCAACATCAACTTTATAATCGTCAGATACGGCTATACCTTCGGCTTCTAGCTGTATTTTGTGGCCCGCTCGGCCGCCAGGATAGCCGGCTGCCAGCTGCCCCGACTTGTTTACGACCCGCTGCCATGGCACGTCCGGATCGCCAAAATGAGCCACACCACCCACGATCCGTGCCGCTCTGGGGTTACCGCAAAGCGCAGCAACCTGTCCATATGTCATTACACGACCGGTTGGAATTTGTCTAACCAAAGCATGCACCCGCTCAGCAAACGAACTATCGACTTCTTTGCTCGTCAAAATACTCAACCACTTCTTTCCAGTTTGCCAAACGCTTCACCGATGAATGAATATTATCCGCCTGGTTCCAACTGTAGTCACCGAATAATAAACCCTGCAGGCCGTTTTCGGCTGCAATATTACAGTGTTTAACGATATCGTCGATGAGGTAGTCGGCGCCAGCTCGCTTACACAGGTCGGCCTTGGTCAGAGTATTGTTCTCTTCCCAGTATGGCAAAAAATGCACCTCACGAAACATATTTCCAAAGTTTATTGCTAGCCATCGCTCACTGGCATCTTTGACGTGCATTGGCCGAGCCGAAACAACGGCTAGGTCATAGTGGTGCGCCAGATGCTCAAGCGATTCTTTGGCGGCCTCGATTAATTCATACTGCATAATACTTTCGGCCGTATGAAATTCTAGGGCTCGACGTTCGATCTCCCGCCTGTCTACTTCCCAAAGTTTTGACCACGCATCGTCGTAGTTATGCTTGCTAATGTTAGTGCCGTAGTTGGCATTACTAAAGGCAGCAAAGGCAGCAACATGGTCTGCCAAGACATCATCGATATCCACCGCAATAGTTTGTCGCTTCATATTCTAACTCCTAAGGCTAGTAAACGTCCGTTCTAGAACGACGTTTTCGTAACGCGCATTTTAGACTCATTGGCGACAGTTTGCAAAAATTCATCTGTCGTATAGGTCTTAGCGTCCTGATTTACCACCATATCACCCCTTATTCGAGGCGTGACTTCGTTACTTTCTATCTCTTTGTCACCAATCACTATCGTATACGGTACTTTCCAGACCTCACTACTACGGATCTTCTTACCGACCGATTCGTTGTCGTTATCGACACTAACACGCAGACCCAATTTATCGGCTCGTTCCGACAATTTTCGAGCAAAGTCGAGCGTCTTTTCTTCTTGATTGACGGTAATTATACGTACTTGCTCTGGCGCCAACCATACCGGGAACCGGCCACCAACGTGTTCGATATATACAGACAGGAAACGTTCAAGTGACCCTAACAGCGCGCAGTGAATCATAACCGGCTGCTGCTTGCCACCGGACTCATCGGTGTATTCCAAGCCAAAACGCTCCGGCTGAACAAAGTCGAGCTGAACCGTTGCCACCTGCCACTGTCGACCAATGGCATCAGTCGCCATGAAGTCAATCTTTGGACCATAAAACGCCGCCTCACCTTCTTCGATGTAATAGTCCAGGTTATTTTCTTTGGCCAATTCTTCGATCTGTGCCTGAGCTTTATCCCAAAGTTTGGGATCTCCCAGGTAACCTGGACCACTATCGCGAAAACTTAGCCGGAACTTCAGCTCCATATCGAACACTTCGTACATCTCTTGTGATGCGTGAACGAGTGCTGTTGCTACTTCCTTGATCTGATTTTCGGCTACGAACGCGTGACTATCATCCTGCGTAAATGAACGCACTCGACTTAAGCCGTGTAACTCACCCGTCTTCTCGTCCCGGTAGTCACCGGCATTTTCCATGAACTTAAGCGGCAGATCACGATAGCTGCGCGGCTGGGAAGCATAGATCTGGACATGGTGCGGACAGTTCATCGGCCGCAAGACAAATTCGTCGGAAGTTTCCTGGCTCTTGACCAGGAAGAGTTCGTCGCCAAATTTATCCCAATGGCCACTTGCCTTATACAGATCCGTCTTGGCAATAACCGGTGTCCACACCCGCTGGAAGCCCGTCTTGTGTCTAAGCTCTTGGGTAAACTTACCTAACTCTTCACGTAGAACCGTACCGCGCGGCGTAAACAACGGCAAACCAGAGCCAACTAAGTCGCTAAAGAGGAATAAGTCGAGTTCCTGGCCAAGCTTGCGGTGATCGCGCTTTTTGGCTTCCTCAAGCATATCGAGGTGTTGTCGCAACTCCTTAGGCGTCGAAAACGCTACGCCGTAAATTCGCTGCATCTGTGCATTCTTCTCGTTACCCCGCCAATATGCACCAGAGACACGCATTAGCTTAAAGGCACCGACTTTGCCAGTAGATTCAACGTGCGGGCCACGACATAAATCAGTAAAATCTCCGTTTCTGTAAAACGACACTTCGCTTACCTTACTACCGTCACCCGCTGGTAACCCCAGCTCGCCGGCATCTAAATCTTTTGCGACAGTCGTGCCGGCACGCTGCAGGTCGTTTAATAGCTCGGCTTTGTACGGTTGGTCGTTGTCGGTCGCCCACTTAATCGCTTCGGCTATAGGCATCGTAAAACGTTCAAACGGCTCATCGGTCGCGATAATCTTCTTCATCTCGGCTTCAATTCGCTCGAAATCTTCGTTAGATAAACTTACTCCCGGTATATCTACGTCATAGTAAAAACCATGTTCAACAACCGGTCCAACGCCAAATTTGGCTCGCGGCCAGAGATGTTGAGTGGCATTTGCCATAATGTGCGCCAGACTGTGGCGCAAGGCGGATAATTCAGTTTGATTGTTTGAGTCAGCCATTAATATACAGCTCCGTTATTTTGATATAAAAAAGACGCTCCCAGCCGTTCAATACTCTCGCAAATGTATTTAACAGCTGATTGCGTCTCGGGCCCCTAATTCTAGAGGTGGTTCCACCGGACTTCCCCATATTAACGGGGCACTTATAACGGGATTTGATCCGACCGTTACGGACAGAGCTCCATGGATGGTGAAGCCACATCATCACTCTGTCACCAGTGTAGCATATTAGGTCTAGTAACCCCTATCGCCGGAGAAAGATAGACTAACCGAAAACCATTAAAAAACGCTTGAATGATCTCGCAAATTCATTCAAGCGCCTTACAAAACCTCTCGGCAAAACCTCACCTACAAAGTAGTCTAATATAGTTAGTACTATATGGCTAGCCTTATTTTGTTGTTTTGTTTACATATCCACCTGTGGATATAACAATTATTTTTATCTCTTATGTGGTATAGGCATACCTCACGCTTTGTCATATAAGATCATAACGCCTTCCAACCAAATTATCTGTCATAAGAATATGTGACGATTTTGAAAAATAATTGTGCGACGACACTTATTTGCACGATAACGTTCTGCCTATGTCATCATGTGCCTACTTACACTGGGAAGCTGCCGCTTTATATACATAGCCGAATGGCGTAGCCTTATACAACTAAAATACCCCTGTATAACCAGGGGTATTTTAGTTGGTGGGCTCTAGAGGATTCGAACCTCTCACCTCATCCACGTCAAGGATGCGCTCTAGCCAAATGAGCTAAGAGCCCTCTTATAACTGATCCGTGCTAACTATAACGGAAACAGTCCCTAATAACAAGGGTAAAATACATTTCATACCCCTGTTATAAGCATAAACAGTATTATGTCCCTTTATTGACAGTTCTGATAGCTTAATGTAATATACATGAGTTAAACAGGGATTTTGGGTGAGTATCAACCAAGCCAGTGCGCTTGACGTATTTCAGTTGTTTTATGAGGAATTAACCGCTCAACCGACAACTCGAATCCGCCGCTTGCGCAAATAAAGTTTAGATTACGGGGGCCGCAACAGGTCCCACCAATAGCTCCTAGGTATAGCCTAGGAGCTTTTATATTGCGTAGAGACGTTATTATTGAGAGTTTTCCCCCAAGCTCAAATAGTTTTCCACTAGCATTTTTTATAGCGTTATGACAATATGTAGTCATGGTTTGTATTTATTGTGCACGAGAAACTGACGTAATTAATTCCCGCCCCCAGAAGCGACTTAACCGGGTTTGGCGCCGCCGACAGTGCCAAAGCTGTCATTCGGTCTTTACAACCATCGAAGCAGCTCTTTTAACGGATGCTTTCATGGTACGTCCTAGCACCTCCAAATCGCCGTTAACGCCGTTTTTACGCGATAAATTACTGGTGAGTATATATAACAGCTGCCGTCACCGTAGCGACGCTCTACAGGATGCAGGAGCCCTAACTGATACCGTTATTGGCAAATTGTCTGAAGTTGCCGACGAAGGCGTTATTTACCCCGATAAACTAAGCGAACTAGTCCACGCAATACTTCTAAGCTTCGACCAAGTGGCCGCCACCCACTACAAGGCTTTTCACCTAAAGTAAGCCTCGCTAGGAGCTGGCCTTACCCGACTCGTCGACGACAGCTTTTTCGGTCACGTCGAATTTATCCATATACTTACGGAACATCAGGCGAGTTTGCGAGTAAAAGGCTGCAAATGAGTTATAGCCGATTGTGGTTACCGGGAGGTAGATCCACTGTAAGACCATCCAAAACGAGCGGCGGCGCTTGTAACGAGCTGGTTTGGGCGGCAGCGTCTTGAAGGCAACAAAGATTAATATAACCACCCCAAGCATCGCAAAACGCTGGATCCGGCTTAAAATGAGCGGCAGTTCGTTGGCCGCAAAGCTTTGGGGGTGGAATAAGGCCGGGATATAACCAGCAAATAGCACTAGGATAGGCGCCGCCGCCCAACTAACGTGCCCTTCAGTCAGGCGCAACCATTTGCCAATAAGATCGAGTCTTGGCACCTTGTTGGACTTAAAAAAACCCTTGTCGGCAACATAAGCTATGTCCGAAGCTCCATAGGTCCAACGACGCAACTGAACAAACTGCGCTTTTAGTGTCTTGCGGTAATTATCAGTTAACACGGCATCTTGGTAGATCGGTACATACAGTGGTAGCACCCGGTAATTACCGTCATACCGAAAATACGATCGCCAAAATTGATGGCCATCCTCCACGATAGTCCGGACGCTCCAGAAATCCATATCGATAAGCGCCGCCATACTCTGGGCGTGAGCGGAAAAGTTGCGCAGCAAATGCGGGCGCAGTGACAAAACAATATTATAAAAGGAGTTACCCGTCGCAATAACCCGCATAGGTGCCGGCGCGTCCCAAATATTATTACTGTAGATAGTGATTGGCTGGACCGAAACGTGAACTGGATCCTCGCAAGCGGCGTAAACATAACTTAAAGCTGGCAGGTACTGCTTGTCGGGTCGATTGTCGGAATCGAGCGTCGTCACGATAACGCGACGCGGATCGATGTTCTTACTCTCAAGGTATTTTTGTAGTTGGCGACCAGCATAAGTCACATTGCCGCCCTTCCCAATCACCTCTCCCGGCATATCTTTGGGGTGCTTGATGGCCATAGCATCAAGGAATTTATCTTTGTAGTCTTCGACTAGTGACAGTGATTGCTCCTCGACCCGCTCACCGCCACGCTCTTCATAAGCCAGCACGAGAATTACCTGCTTCATGTCATATAAAGAGTCGACAACCGACTGAATAGTAGGCTCTAATACTTCTCGACTCTCGTTGTAGGTAGCAATTATAACGGCATGGATAATATCCTTAGGCATCAATCGATTCGGCTGGTCATGTAAACGATGCAGCCTTTCGCTATGCCAGCGCGGCGTTTTGTGACCGGGCGTTAATTTACCGGTCTGCAAGTTATCGAGCAATTCCGGCCAATCCAACTTCCTCTGCTGACCCAGAACGTGAAATGCCTGGACGCCTCGAAAAGCGACCCCGAAGCCACGTACTACGTAAATCAGCATATAGGCCAGCACGAATATAGCGGCCAAAGTGACATTTATAAGGCTAAGTACGAAAGGCAGCAGCAGCAGCGAATAAGAAAGAACGCCCGGCAATATCTCGAAAAAACGATAATGACCGTGTCGGTCTTTTTCGTAAGGTATCTCGATGTCTGTCATATTACCTAGCGCAGAAGTAGTAAAGCATAGCTAATAATAAATGATAGTACTAGTAATAGCGTGCCGAAGGCCAGAACAACTACCGTTAATTGCCGGTTAATGTTAAATAGTTTTATGCTCAAAATCGTGTGAACAGCGGCGACGCCGACAGAAAAAACCATGAATGCCAATATTTCGCTAATACCGCCCTTACTGAAACGACTAATTGCCTGCACATTGGAACAATCGCGACATTGGACGATGTAATCGGTATGGCCCGACCCCACTCGAAGTGCAATCATCACCACCGTGGCGATGGCTATGAAAGCGTTCACACTAAGGAGAAGTAAGATTATTTTGTCTTGAAAATAGTTTTTTGAAATTTCCATTGGTTACTCATATTGTAGCACTCTGTGCTGGTGCGGGTACTGGGAGTCGAACCCAGATCTCAGCCTTGGGAAGGCTACATAATGGCCGCTATACGATACCCGCTTGCATATCTCGTATCTAGAAAACGTTACTCACTCAGCCACACATAGTCACTTAGATTAAGATTATATGGAGCCATCTGCCGGGATCGAACCGGCGACCTGCGCGTTACGAATGCGCTGCTCTACCAACTGAGCTAAGATGGCACGCCCATTTGAAGGACAGGGTAATTATAACAGACATGTCGATATCACACGAAAAGCATGCGTCTATACAAGTTTTTGTTCACAATATTTTGAATCAAGACAGATAAATTCCCCCTGTTAAAATAGCCTGTATACTTTTTGTATTCGTTTTATATGACTTACGTACAGCAACGCCTCGTTCGAGAAATTTGTCTAATATATAGCTGTCGTAGCCTGCTGCCAAGAAAAAAGGACCACGCTAGGTGATCCTTTTTTCTTGGCGGGCCCGACCGGATTTGAACCGGCGATCTCCTCCGTGACAGGGAGGCGTGATAACCACTTCACTACGAGCCCTTGTTAGTATTGGCAGAATAAGGTAATTCTCATCACAGCCGCAACTCCGTGTTGCGAAATACAACAGAGGTAATCATACCAAGACGTGCACCAAAATGCAATGCTAGAAACGGATAAAGCGATGAGCCTTGTGCTGAGCCTGCAACGGATCAGTGTAAGACTTAATGTCTTTCAGGTTAACAACGATGTGTGCCGCCTGAACGCGATCGTTGGATACGCTGATAACTTTAACGATTTCCAACCTGTAGCCGGTGTTAATAACACTAGAATATTCGCCAGGTTTAAGCGCAAATACGGCCGAGACTAACTGTGGAGCTACGTCGCGGTTCGACCGGTCAATAGCAATCGGGTATACCCCACCGTTGCCGGCTGTGGCTTGATCTTCAGAGTATTGTTTAGCGACTTCGCCGAAGTCAGCCCCCTGTTGCAGTTGAGCATAGGCAGCTTGGGCTTTGTTCTGAGCTGCCGTATCGAGCTTGGCGACAACCTTTTGCTCGAGTATTTCATCACCTAGCTCACGCTTAAAGTCGGTGACTGTCCAACCCCAAAATTCACTTAAAACATCCTTAAACACTTGGTCGCTGCCGCCCAGGCGGTTCTGCGAGCGGACTAGAGCGATTTGCTGATCGATTTCTTTTTGCGACACCGTAATGCCGTATTTTGCAGCTAACTGTTTGGCATAGGCTATTTGAATGACGCGATCGAGCGAACGTTTCTTGTACTCAACCAGTTGGTCCTTACCCTGCTTCGTCGAAAAGTCGACTTGCTGCTGCGTGTGGTAGTAGTGGATGTAATGCCTTAGTTCAAACAAATAGCTATTGTAAGACACGTAATCCGACCCGGCTTTGGCAACCGGCAATGGTAGTACCTGCGTTACGCCGTACACAAATGTATTGGTCGACTGGAATCGGTACAGCGCCAGGCCGAGATATACAAAGAACCCGATAATAGCAACAACAAGCAAGGTAACTGATATCTTAACCACACGTCGCTTAGAATGTTGCAACGGGTAAATATACTTACGCGCGCTCGATAACACCTCTTCACGATGCGCTGCTACCGTTTCGTTAGTAATACGAGGCAGGCCAGATTCGGCTTCGATCGGTTTTTTGCGTCGTAACCGTGATAAATTCGGTTTCTTGAGTTTAGACTTACTAATTTTCATGTTGAATTCGACTATTTATAGGGCTGGTGTTGGCGACAATTCCTTCGTCACGCAAAATCTCGGCAATTTTGCGCTGCGTTTTGGCAGGATGGTGGATGTCGTGCATCACCAAATCCCCTACATATGTCTGCATCTTTATTGTACCAAACCCAAGCAGTGTTTGCTCGATACCATTAATCTCGTAATTAATCGACTGTATCTGTTGCAGGTTAATGTCCGCCACACTGCGATGAAACAAACCTTTTTGCGTAATCTGGATAAAACGCTGGTTGGTTAAGATGAAAACGCTAAAATACCAGTCGATCCAGGGGCGAAAAAAGATGAGCAGACCGAGCACAACGCCACCGGCCAGGCCGCCAAAAAACCAGCCAAAACCAAGACCCGGGTTAATCGCGGCCGGGATAACACCTACCAAGGGGCCGAGCATGCCAAAAACCAACCCTTTGCGCATAACGATCGGATGGCGGCGAAAGACAAATTTGACGTCTTCGTCGTCGAACTGGTCGTCAAAATAACGGACTCGAGCGGAACTTTCGGCCGAATCGGCTGTTTCTGTCATAAGCGTATTGTACAATGCCACCAAGCGGTGTCCAAACCCGCCATATCGCCTTCTCTGTTATAACAAGGTATACTAAGGGACGCGCCCCTGTAGTTCAATGGATAAAACAACTCCGTCCTAAGGAGAAGCTTCACGTTCGAGTCGTGGCGGGGGCACCAAAAAACTAAGTTATCAACAAGCTTACCTCGTCACTTACGACGGGGCTTTTTATTTCTTTTTTGGCTGGGGCTGAGTAAATGGTTCGTGAACGGCTTCGTAGTCGTAGAGCTCGCTGTCGGCAAACCAGTGGTCGATCTCCTTGGCGGCCTCATCGGCGTCAGCTGAAGCATGAAGAACGTTAGCAACACCGAGTTCAACCGTTGAAGCCTGCTTGTAACTAACATGAGCGTAGTCACCACGGATCGTACCAGGTAAAGCACTCTTCGGTTCGGTATCACCAACCATCTTGCGAACTTGTTCGGCGGCATTGACACCTTCAAGAACCATCGCAATCACCGGACCGGCCTGCATGGTCTTCATGTTTTGCTCAAAAATATCCTCACCCTTACGAGTTTTAAGGGTACCGATGCCCTCGTAATGACGATAGTAGTAGTCATAATCTGGCTGCAGCATTTTGGCGCCGACAATCTTCAGGCCAACACGCTCAAAGCGAGTCAAAATCTCGCCAACAATACCGCGCATTACTGAGTCTGGCTTAAAAATAATAAGTGTACGTTCCATAAGGGGTAACTTCCTTCGATAATTATTAGCTGTCTTTACCGTTATTCTAGCAAGAAACCGCATAATTTAACAGAGTAATTACTTCGGCGCTAGCGACTGCCTGCTACAATAAACATATGAAGTTTCAGCGAGCTAAAACCGATTTCCTGGAATATATGGAAATCGAACAAAACCGGTCGCAAAAAACGATTGCTAATTATGATCATTACTTGACCCGCCTGCTTGATTTTGCCGGCGACATAAACGTCAGCGAAATTGATGTTGAACTGGTCCGCAAATGGCGTTTATGGCTGAACCGGCTAGGCACCAATACCTCTGACGAGCTTCAAAAGACCACCCAAAATTACCACCTGATTGCCCTGCGCGGCTTCTTAAAATATTGTGCCAAACGCGATGTATCTGCTCTGCCCGCCGATAAGATCGAGCTGGCTCGAACGGTCCGAAAACAGGTCACATTTTTAAGCGAAGAAGAGTTGGAGCGCATGTTCGATGTGCCCGACACCTCGACTCTTGTGGGCAAGCGAGACCGGGCAATCCTGGAATTACTGTTCAGTAGCGGGCTGCGCGTGTCAGAACTAGTGGGACTCGATCGCGATCACATAAACCTAAAACGGCGGGAATTTATGGTACGTGGTAAGGGCCAAAAAGACCGGCCGATTTTTATCAGCCCGGAAGCCGCTCTCCGCATTGAACAATACTTGCAGGAACGAAAGGACACTGCCCGGCCGCTTTTTGTGCGCTACAGCGGTACGAAAAAGGTGGATTTGACCGGCAACTTCCACCGACTGACAGCTCGCAGTGTCCAACGGCTAGTCGCTCGCTACGCCTTGCTAGCCGGCATTACCAAGCACGTCAGCCCACACACATTGCGCCATAGTTTCGCAACCGATTTGCTCATGAATGGAGCCGATCTGCGTTCCGTTCAAGCCATGCTCGGCCACAGCAACATCAGTACAACACAAATATATACCCACGTAACCGACCCACATCTTAAAGCAACACACGAGAAATTCCATAACGCCACACATAAAGAGTCGAGCGCTAACTAACTTTTAGTTACACAGTATATTGTCTGCGCCACCGGCGCCGGCAAAAGGCCCGATCTTGTTAAACGGAACACCCGTAGCTACTGTAAAACGCTTACAGACCGAGTCACCCGTAGTTAGAGCCGCCGTGGGTAATTTATTGGCGTTTGCGTCCGTTAGATCAACCGCTACAACTATTCGACGCAAGACGTCCTGGGCCTTACCAGTTGAGTCCACAATAGCTTGCGCTCCAACCAAACCTACGCCAGCTCCGGTGGTATCGGTCGCAGTTATGCTGATGTTGCTGGTTTGGCGATATAGAGCATTCAGGCGCATAAAGTATTTGTTAGATGTGCCTCCAGCCGAAATAACCATCTTACACTCTGTCACCGTACAGTGCGCTCCTAGGACTTGTGCATTGGCGCCAATCGACATACTGCCACTGCCAGCCGATTGAGGCATAAGAAAGGCCGTACGTGCGTTGACCATTAAGGCAGCGCGACTCAAGACATTACCCGGCACAGTGGTCATGCGAAGCATTGGATATTTGCACACCCAGGCAGTTGAAGTCGGCAACTGAGTAGTTGGTACCGAACAGTTTACAGGTGCTGTCTCCTGCCCTGGTGACGGCTGCCAAGTTATAGTGATGGTGTTAAAAGCATTCCCGCTCGCGGACGTCATTGGTATAACGACCCCATCGGCACCAACGTTCTTGAAGGTGAGAGTTTTAGGTGCCGGGTCTATCAAAACACAGGTATAGGAAACACCATCAGGGGCGGAAAGTGTTGACTCGCCAGTAGCATTGAATTTATACGGCGCCGAGTCGACGCAAGCAGTTTTGGCTGCGATGGCGCCGCCAGTATTGAGCTGATTTTGGATAGCACCGGCCGCATCGTTAACGCCACTTTCGGCGGCATAATAGGCCTGGGTGCTAAGCTGCGAGTCTAGGCTGGTGCGCTGTTCGCGACGCGACAACAAGGCAAAACCTAACACCAACAGACTAATGACAAATATAAGTATCATGGTTACGAAAATTGCGGTCATCCCCTGCTCGGAAGACTTTTTACTAGACAGTAAAGATATTCTGGTCATGCTTATTCCTATTCTAACCTTTGTTGAACGGTCGTGGTCAACTCCGATACAGAGCAAAACTGTGACCCAGAGCCACCCTTGCAAACTGCCGTGGCCCAGTTTGTGCTCGATAGTAAATCATCGGTGCCATAGATAACCCTTAAATGAACCCTATAAAGTCCGCCGGCGGTGGGCTGGATAGTCAGATCGCCTAAACGCATATGATCTCCCAGTAATTCTCGTTCGCCGCTAGGCAACACGGCTGTCGCAGGTACACTCAAAGAGCTGCCACTGGTAGCACTACAGGTTCCACCGTTATTATTCTCGACGAAACCTTGGTAATTTTGGTGCTGAGTTGTATCAGGGCTCGACTCAACTTGCTGGCCCGTAACATAACTAAAAAGCTTGTTATCTATACAGAAGCCGTTAGCCGATCCGTTCACCAGCCCCAAATTGACCGTTCGGCCAAACTGTAAGCTCTGCGTTAATTCCGCCATTATAGCGCGAGTCGTCGCTTGCGTTCGCGAATTAATGACACCGTGATAGTACTGGCGCGTAAAGGCAATAATCCCGGCAGTGATAACTAGTAAAACAACGCTGAAGACCAGCGTAGAAACAAGCAGCTCCAAGACGGTAAAACCATACGAGCCAAAGCCTTGTTTTGAATGACGTTTACTTAGCATGGCTTAACCTCTGACTCGACAGCTAAGTCATGACCATCAGAGCCAATCGTAATAAGTGCGGTTTGACTAGTGGTGCCGCTTTGGACGCACAGCAAAATGCCCCCCGGAGGGTTGCTATTGGCCATACTGGCCGCCAAATTACTGTTAATAGTCGATACGCTACTGCCGGTCGTAACATTTAGATTCGATGACATGATCGGCACTAGATCAACCCGCTGATTACCCGATTCATAACTACCGGCCGCATTTAAAGAGCCCATTTCGCTAATAATACCGAACGCACCTATTGGTATACCGCCATAAGTAAGTGACTTGCTCGTCAAGCCATAATTCATGAGGGTCGTATCAATTGCGCCCGGCACATTGACGACTATCGGCTTAGCCGCCGCTACCGTTGTGGCTTGCCGCCAACCGGCTATGCTATAGGTGTTAATCTGCTCCGGATCGGTTCCTTGTATATGAAATTGAACTACTTTTCCTAGAAAGACACAGTCTTGGTTGGTACCCTGCTCTTGGCTCGCTGAATTAATGATTACGCCAGCCGCACTTGCCGAACATTGAACATTGCCGGTATTTGGGAAAAAACCGTTTGGCACATCGCTTATTATCTGTTGTATACGACTTTGCAAGTTTTGAGTGGCCTGCAAAAATTGGGCCTTGTTTTGACTGCCAGACATGGTCAAAGCCACCATAGTAAATAAAGCAGCTGAAACAGCCAGCACTATGAGTGTTTCGAAGATGGTAAAGCCCGCCTGCGTAGAACCACGCTTCATGAGGTCAAGTATAACATAAGCGTATTCGGCATGATATCAGTTCAGCGTAAATACTGCTTCGTAGGCATGCACTATATTACCGCCGAATAATACCACCAATAGAGCGGCCGCCATCAAACAAGGGCCAAAAGGAATATGACTAGACCGATTAGCCTTTCCTCTTATCATCAGTGGTACGGCCACCAGAAGTCCAATTAAAGAGGCGAAAAAAACGACCAACAAGGCTTTGATTGGATTGCCTGCCAGCAGACCTAACATTGGCGCTAGCTTGACGTCTCCTCCGCCTATCCACTGGCCTTTTGAAAACCAAAATAAAGCATAGAATAGAATCGCTATGACAGTCGCTCCGCCGGCTGCATTGGCAAAAGTCGCCAAGCCATCGTGGCTCGTGAAACTAACAAATAGAACCGTCACCACGGCAATGAAAGTTAAAGGCGCAATCAGTCTGTCGGGCAATAGAAACCAAAGGATATCATATACACTCAGAGCCATAAAACCTACTAGAAGTACTAGAAAAGCTGCAAATTGTACCCAATTTTGGCCACTCAGGGTTAATGGCCAGTAAAGATAAGTAAAAACAAATATCACTGCCATCAGCAGCTCGACAAGCGGATACTGCCAACTAATCGGCTTTTGGCAATAGCGGCACTTGCCCCTTAGGGACAGCCAGCTCAAAACCGGCACCAAATCTTTTGCAGCTAGTTCATGATGACAATGCGGGCACATGCTACGGCCTCGACTAATAGAGAGGTCATGCAGATATTCAGCTTGTTGTTTCGTCCTTTTCTTACGCCGCGACAGCTCGGCTTGCTCGTGCAAACGCCAAACCAGCGCATTTACAAAGCTTCCCAGGCTTAAGCCAAACACAATTAAGAGAGCGATAACCATTACGCTTATGTTATCACAAAAAACAGGCCCCTTGGGGGCCTGTTTTATAATTCTTGTTGCTCGCTAAGTTTAGCTCTCAGTACACTGAGCGACTTTACCGCCGGAAGAATCTTCCACAGCGTATACCATAGCCATAGCACGAGTAGCCACACCAGTAGTTAGGCTAGCCGTAGCACCACTGTTGGTGTTGCACTTTACGCCCGTTACGATGTAGGCAGTGTTGAAGTTGCTAGTTGTAATTGATGAAGTACCAGCGCTAATAACGAGAGTTGTAATGTTCTGGGTCTTAGCTAGCGACTGGATAGCTGCTGCATTAGCCGAGGCAGGAACCTTACCGTTATTGTTGTTGCTCCACTCAGTCGCAGCCGACAGCAATGAAGCAGCGTCGTTCTTGTATTGAGTGTTGCGTGAGTTACGCTGTAAGGCTGGAACAGCCAGGAACACGATCAGCATAATAAGTCCGGCAATTGCCAAGACGATCATCACTTCGATGATAGTAAAGCCTTCGTTACGTTTCTTGATGTTTTGTAGCATGTGCAAGTGCCCCCTTACGTGCTATTAATGCTTATGCTTGCATACTATAGAGATGCAGCGCAATTTGCAAGTGATATTTTAAACAGCCCCTCTTCTTTACACGACACCGCCGACGTTTCCGGCCAGGTTATATATCGGTAGAAGAACAGCTGCAACGATAATTAGAGCCATAATACCCATTAGAACCATCATGAGTGGCTCAATTAGGGTCTGGATATTTTTAATTTCTTGGTCGACTTCTTTTTCATAGTAATCGGCGGTTTTGCCCAGCATTTGTTCCATCGAACCGGATTGCTCACCAATTTTAAGCATGTTAGGTACTAGCTCAAGGAAGTTTGGGTCGCCCTGGAGTGAGTCGCCAAGCGATTTACCGCCCTTGACCTTCTCGATGGCGCCGCGGAGTGAATCGGCAATATGGACATTGTCGATAGCACTGGAAGTAATTTCGAGCACCTGAATCAGTGGTACGCCACTGGCGACCAGCGTTGAGCCCGTACGCGAAAATCGAGCCATGTAGACCTTCATAAAAAGAGGTCCGAACGGCCAGGCCTGCATCTTTACCTTGTCGATGAGCGTTTTACCACCAACCGACCGAGCCCATTTCGATGTGAATACCACCAATACGGCAACAATAATAAGCACAACCCACCAAAAGTGGATGGTGAAATCTGAAATGGCTAATAACACCTGAGTAACGAACGGCAAGCTATGGCCCTTCGCTACGCTGCTATACAGTGTTTTTACCTGCGGTAACACCTTAATGATCATAAAACCGGCCACGCCGCCCATCACAACCAGGACGATCAACGGATAAATCATGGCACCGCGAATCTTGGAGACAATGTCGGCATCCTTTTCTTGCTGATTAGCCAAGCGTTCAAGCGCTTGATCAAGAGTACCGGACGCCTCCCCGGCTGCCACCAAACTAAGATAAATCTGGTTGAACACATCAGGGTGTTTACCCATAGAATTGGCCAAGGACGAACCACCTTCGATATCGGTGATGATATCGGCTATGATCACTTTCAACTGTTTGCTTTCGGTTTGACCATTAACACTGCGCAAGCTCTGCAACAGTGGCAAGCCGGCGTTTAGCAACGTGGCCAGCTGGCGTGAAAATAGCACTTTGTCTTTCGTCTTAACACGCTTAAAGCGACCCAGCAAGCCGCCCGTCGCAACTTTACTAACCTGAATATCGATTGGCACCAACCCCTCAGCACGAATCAGTTTCGCCGCCGAAGACTCGCTGTCCGCCTGGACGCCAGCCTTCACTTGCCGGCCGCTGGCCGGGTCGCGCGCAACGTAATCGTACGTTAGCATGAGTCTTAGCTCCTCATTAACCTATCTAGCTCATCGACATCGACGGCATAATTACGGGCTTCATCGTAGCTGATGGTACCTTCGTGAATAAAGTTAGCCAAGGTTTTGTCCATCGATTGCATACCAAATTCGGCACCCGTCTGAATAACGGCGTCAAGCTGGTGGCTCTTACCTTCGCGAATAATGTTACGAACAGCTGGAGTACCGATTAAAATCTCAGCGGCTGCGACACGGCCGCCACCAATAGCTGGGATTAGACGCTGTGAGCATATAGCCACCAAGATGTTCGATAACTGAGCCCGAATTTGGGGCTGCTGGTGAGGCGGAAAGACATCGATCATACGGTCGATCGATTGAGCGGCGCTGTTGGTGTGCAAGGTAGCAAAGACCAAGTGACCAGTTTCGGCAATGGTAATGGCCGAAGCGATGGTCTCAAGGTCACGCATTTCACCGATCAGCACAACGTCCGGGTCTTCACGCAAGGCACTGCGTAAAGCAGCCGAGAAGCTATAAGTGTCGTAGTGAACTTCGCGCTGAACAATCACCGACTTACGCGACATGTGAGTGTACTCAATCGGGTCTTCGATGGTAATAATGTGTTTGGCCTGCTCCATGTTGATCTTGTGGATCAAAGCCGCTAGCGAGGTGGACTTACCAGAACCAGTCGGTCCAGTTACGAGGACCAAACCACGCGGGTAGTCTGCAAACTTAGTAACAATCGGCGGCAAGCCAAGTTGTTCGGTCGTCAGAATCTCGTTGGTAATTAAACGTAAGGCGGCGGCTAAGTTACCACGTTCGTGGAAAGCGTTAACACGAAAACGCCCAAGATCACCAAAGGCAAAACTGAAGTCAAATTCCTTGTCCTTGAGTAAGATTTGTTTTTGGTCTTCGTCGAGCACCGCAAAGATAAGCGCCTCAACCGCCTCATCGCTTAAAGCATCGGCGCCACTAACGGGCACGAGTGAACCATCAATACGTAGCATGGGCGGCAAACCGACCTGTAAATGGAGGTCAGAAGCCTTCTTTTTTACGACTTCTTCCAGTAATACTTCTATTCGCGGTTGCCCCTGCATGGTTCCACCCTTCCGTTATTGTATGTCTGCCGCAGCGACGCGGTTAATTTCTGTTAATGTTGTATAGCCACTTAAGGCTTTCAGATAGCCATCTTCCCGCATAGTGACCATGCCCTGTTCTTGGGCGATCTTCTGGATTTCAGCGCTGGTTGACCGTGTTAGAATCTTCTTTTGGACTTCTTCTGTCACGGCAAACACTTCGTAAATCCCCATTCGGCCGCTATAGCCGCCTGGCGAAGCCGGGCTATCTTTGCCCTTGCTCAAAGTATAAGCGCTTTGGCCCGCCAGTGGCAAGCTATCATAGCCGAAGTCTTCGCAAGCCGCCTTCATTTTAGCGGCGTCAGCCGGCAAAAACTTGTCGAGTGTCTTGTGGATTGACTCAGTTTCGACAGCGTTACTCTGGTAGGTTTCTTTGTTTTCTTCACCGATACGGCGGACTAAACGCTGGCCAATCACAGTTTTTACGGTGCTAGCTATCAGAAACGGCTCAATACCCATATCGAGCAAGCGAGGCAGAATGCCAGCCGCACTGTTAGTGTGCAACGTACTAAACACCAAGTGACCCGTTAGAGCGGCCTGGACGGCTAATTCGGCCGTTTCTTTATCGCGAATCTCCCCCACCATTACAACGTCGGGGTCTTGGCGCAAAATCGAGCGCAAACCACTGGCAAAAGTTAAACCAACGTCGGCGTTTACCTGAATCTGGTTAATGCCCTCCATTTTGTACTCAACCGGGTCTTCCAGCGTCACAATGTTAATGGCATCGTCTTTAATTTCTTGAATTAGCGCATATAGCGAGGTCGACTTACCAGAACCGGTCGGTCCACTAGTCAGAATCATACCATTACTCTGTTTTAGGCCATCACGAATCGTGCGCAAAGCTCGACCACGGTAGCCCATGTCTTCCAGACGGAGACTGGTGCCAGACTTGTCGAGCAAACGAATAACCACCTGCTCACCCCATATAACCGGCGAAATGGCGATACGAAGGTCAATGTCTTTACCAGCTACCTGGATGGTAAATTCACCATCCTGAGGTGTCCGGTGTTCATCGATCTTCAAGTTGGATAAAATTTTGATGCGCGAAACCAGTGGCGGTTCAGTGCTTTTTGGCAACTTCATGACTTCGCGCAAGATACCATCAATCCGACAGCGTATCTTTAAACTGTCCTGCAATGGTTCGATGTGAACGTCACTGGCGTGGTTTTTGGCGGCGAACTCCAGAATGGTTGAGAGTGCTTTCGAAATTGGCGAATCTTGCACCAGGGTCTTGATGTTCTTGGCCGGAGCTTGCGCCGTACCACCCTTAGGATCGGCCGGAGCGCCCTCTTCGACTTTGACGTCACCGGTTAGCTTCTCGATGTCACCAGCCACCGACTCGGCGATGCTTGCCTGGTATTGTTTAAGGACATTGCGTACCCCTTCTTCAGAGGCGGCGTATACTTTGAGCGGCCGACCAATTTTATTGCTCAAAAAGTCGACGGCCTGCACATTGTCGGCATCGAGCATGGCCACAACTAGACGATGTTGCATCTCACCCAATGGCACAGCCATATATCGTTCGGCAATATCTTGCGGCAACAAAGCTAGAATCTTTTGGTCGATACGTGCCGCCGATAGATTAACGTACGGCATCTTGGTAACCTTGGCGATTGCCTTGGTTAGCTGTTCATTCGTTACCAGGCCTTCGCTAACCAGCAAACCCAGAACTGGAGCCGATTTTTCAGCCGCTTTATCTTTAACTTTTTTTAAACCATCAGCCGTCAAGAAGCCTTCGCTGATCAGCTCGTCCTCTACCTGCTGCTGACTGGCTGCAGACAATACGCTCATAGCAAACTACCGCCCAGCAAAAGGCTGCTACTGCCCCGCACCTTTAAAAGGGTTGGGGTTATTATTATCCACCACCTGTACCAACTGTGCCGGATCGATAGAGTTCTCGTTAAAGTATTTATGGCTGGGCAAAGGAAATTCGGTCGTAATTTTATCGACAACTTCGACTTTCTGCTCACGATTCTGGGGAGTGGCAAAAAGAAAGTGCGACAAAAAGAAGGACGCAAAACCACTGATGGCTGCAATCACAATTATAAGAGCAACGTCTTTTTGTTTCATTTCACTACCTGCATCGTTATGTTAAGATCTTTAGCCGGTTGATAGTAGGTCTGGGCGTCAATGTTAAGGGTTAACTTGGTTTGATCACCGCTAATATCGAGAGTGGTAATTTGAATTGGCCGAATCGACCGCTCAAGGGCCAGCAAAACATTGTGCAAGCTATCATAGTTGCCGTCGACCGAAATTTTGAATGGCATCGTCTGTGGCGTCGGATTTGAGCTAGTTTGATTGTCCGACTGATTAAGTGCATCGTCCGTACCAGTGATGGTTTGGATTTCTACACTCTGGCTGGTAAGAATTTTTTCCAAACTCGTCGTTAAGGCTGGAAAGTCGTATTTACTCGGCAATGCATCGAGGATAATCTTGGCGTTGTCACCGTCTTGCGGACCAGTGCCGGTTGGATTGCCGCCAAGAATATTCTGCGAAGAATTGACGAAACTATCGTACGAAACCTTTAGATTGTCGGTCGCAGCTTTATCGTCCTTGAGCTGCTTGATGGCCTTGTTTTTAGCGCCGATAATCCGGTTTTGGTAGTTGAACTGGCTAAACAGTGTTGCTGATGCTACGAGGGAGAAAACCACTACAAAACAGGCGCCAGCCGTGACAGCGACAATGGTCGTATTGGCCTTGTCTATCAGCGATCGTTTGACGGAACTCGGTTGTGCCATAATTATTGCCCCTTGGTGATTATTGCGGCGGCCTGCTCGGCGACTGATTTGTTGACCGTAAGCGTAACATTACCGGCGTTGTTGAAGATGGTGTCATCGAACGACAAGCTAAGGCTAAAGGTTGCGCGCGTGCTATCGCGGTTAATGTTAGTTAGGACAACGTTAGAAAAAGCATTCTTAGCCGGCTGGTCCGAACCGTCGACCTGGTAAGTGGTATATTTTAGAGAGTCAGTGAAGGCGTTAACACTATCGAGCGTATCGGCCGTGCCACTTATAACCATGGTCTTGGCCTGGTTGTCGAGCGAGAGCTGAGATATCGAAACCGACGTCGGCGTTAACTTATTCATGTACTCTAACAGCCGTGACATGACCGGCTTAGAGTCATGCAGGGCGGTTAACTGGTTAAGTTGCGCCTGTACCGTCAACATCTTTGATAAGTTAGGCGTCTTGCGTATCTCGCTGCTAAGCTGATTGATCTGCTTAGATTTATCGCTCATGAGTTTCTTCTGAACGACATCAACTGACAAGATTAAGAATACAAACAGCACCAGAGCGGCTGCACCCGCTAGCACTGAAATGGTAACAACAGTATGCTTGGTGCGCTGTGCTTTAATGTACTGTAATTTTACGTCTGGTAAGAGGTTAAATTGGATCATTCGCTTCGCTCCGCCAGGCCTACGGCTACCCCAAATTGGTTAGATATGGCCAAAAGTTCGTTTTGACGATCAGACGAGACTGCAACATTCCGCCAGGCATTGCCAATTTCAACGTTCACACCGAATTTGTTAGCAAGCAGCAATGGAAATTCCGGTAAGACTGATGCGCCACCGGTTACAATCATGCGCTCAAGCTTAGCGTCGGTATAGCGTGTTTGGAAAAATTTAATCGATTTATCGATTTCACCAATCAATATATCGATAGTACCGATAATTGCTTGATAGACCTGGCCGTCAAGTTTGTCTTTGCCAAGACCAAACTTAAATACAAATTGCTCGGCCTGTTTTTCGTCGACATTTAAGTTTTGGATGGCCGATCGAATGACAGCTTCCATGCCGGTTGGTATAGCCCGGGTTAGACGTGGCGTACCGTTCATAAGAATAACAAGATCGGTGTTCTTCTGGCCAATATCGAGAACCATCTGCGGTGTCGTGGCATCATGTGGCACCAATGCCCGGCTCAAGGCCAAGTTATCGGGCTCAAAGGCAATCACGTTCAAACCAATCGATTCGAGCATATCCAGACGTTGTTCAATAAAAGCATTCGGCACGCTCGACAAAAGAATCTCGAGTTTAGTCTGCTCTTTCGGCGAATCGCCAAGTAACGCCCAATCGAGCTTAGACTCGTTAAGCGGTGTCGGAATTAATGCATCCGCCTGATAGCGAATAGCCTTAGCCAGCTCGTTATTGGGTAAGCGATCGATATCGGCGACAGTCGTAAAGACGCGAGATGACGGTATGCCAACGGCAACGTTCTTGGTACTCAAGCGGGCTTGGTCAATCAGCTGAGCGATAGCTTGGGCCAAGCGCTGCTGGTCGTTCCTGGAGTCGCTCAGAGCAATTTTGCTTTCGATGGGCATGTAGGCATATTTGACCAACGATTTCTGGCCGCCATTACCGTGCAATTCAACTAATCGTATAGCCGTGCTACCGATGTCTAGTCCAAAGAAGGCCGATACCCCACTCAATATACTCATATTGCTGAAATTATACCATAAGCATCATTAGTAAAGACAACCATAATTATAGTACTGGCGGCAAGCCCGTTATTGAATTATAGCTTTGTCTAGTGGAGGTCGTATTTCGCGGCAACCAAACTTCAGGCCCATAGTTGAAGGTCTCGGCCGATATATTACCCGGCTGACGCAACGAACCGAATGTACGTAAGAACTGAACCTGTTTAGCCGTAAAACTACCATTAATTACAAGTGGTCTGTTGCAATCCGAGTAATAGGTAGCACTCGAGGTTAGCATCGGCGTAAAACCACTGGCACAGGTGTAAATATGACCGCCCTTGCCGGTTGAATCCGGTATGGCAACATATATGCCGTCCAGCTCGTGAACGCTAGCATTGATGTAGATGTCTCCGCCCACAACGACAAGCTTAAAGCTCGGGATATCGGCTAGTTTAGCCCAGCCGCCAATGCCGTTGTAGACAATATCACCGGTAATGCTAACATCACCGCCCTTAACATAACGATCTTCAGTCTTAGTGGAACTAACACCTACAACGTGGCCATTTATGATCGTGTTGCCCGTATCGGTAACAGCTTGGTTGGTCGTAAAGTCACAGCTGGCAGGCACACTGCCGGCATCGCCGCCAAAAAGTCCGCTTGCCACATTATGCTTAGCCGTCGTATTAGCGAACGCCAATCTGTCTGGCGCCGAGTTTCCCAGTGCGCTAGCAAAATCTTGAATTTGGCCTAGTGCCATGACAGCATAGGAAGCCCCTGCGCCCATATAAGCCGGTGAGCCCGTATTCCACGAATAAATTCCGGCTGAGTTGTTGCTGTAGCAACCCGCTGCGTTGCCGGCAGCGTCAACTTGAGGTGAATTGCCGGCTATCATATCTCCGCCATAAACCGCTAAGAACGGCATATATGCTACGACCAGGCTGCTATTACAGGTTATGCTGTAGCCCGTGGCTGTATAGACCCATGTAACACTATATGTCTCCCCTGGTAACGGTCCAACCGGTGAATAGGTCGAAGTAGATGTACCGCTCGACGTGGTTGGGACTACGTTTACCGGACCATACTTGGTTACGCCAGCACTGTTTTTAAGAATTAAAGCTATGTTCTGGTTGGCTGGTACGGCGGCAGTTGTACCGAGGTTTACTTTGGCTATGGCCGTGAAAGCCGTAAACGGATCAAGCTCGGTCGGGTTGGTTGTGAAGTTCGCGCATGACAACACAACTAGCGACTTAAAGAACCAGCGCATATGGTATTGGTGGCCGCTCTTGAAGACATAACTAAAGCTGGAAGCCGATGACGATACGTAGTACTTAGCGCCATAGGACAAGTTTGCATTCGTACAACCGGTCGGATCGGCCGTACCATCACAAATGGAGTGGCCAATCACAGCCCAACCCTTGGTTAAGTTTGTAGTATTAACCGAAACAGTTTGTGTCGTCGATAAGCTACCCGACATTGTTATGGCCGAGCCGCCCGAGAAGTAAAAAGGGTTGCCCGTTGTGGTAGTTACGCCACTCACACTTACGGGTAGACCCGAATATTCAAAGCCAGACGTGCTGCCGGTATTACTCATTTTATACCCATCCAGGGTAGCTGGCGGCACTTGTGGTAAGCCCGGGAACCCACCCAATGGGTTACCGCAAGGAATCTCAATGGCAAACACTAACGTACCGGCCGAATTCCTAAATTCGATAACGGGTCGAGGGACAGCATTCCAATAATGGAAAAAGACATCCCCACCACTTTTACCAACGTTATAGTTGTTAAACGAAGTCGTCCCTGACAATGAGTTCGGGTCGACCGTCACCCAAGACGCCGTGATGCCGGATTGGCTAATTCTAGCCACCAGGTCGTTCCACATAGCCGTACTTATATAAAGCGTCCGTGAGCCCGATGCACGCCCCAACATGGCATTAACAATAAATGCGCCACCAACTTCGTTGTGGGTGTTGGCTGTACTGTTTTGGGCAACGTAGCCATTCAGCCAGTTTATAAAGTTGCTTTTTAACTGGCTGCTGCTTACGCCAGAGTAGACACTCGACGGAATGGCGTTGTAGCCATACTGGCGAGCTGCAATAACGTCATAAGCGTAGCTATCACCATCGGCACTTTGACTAGTGCCAGTAAAGTAACCTGTTCCGGAAATAAGAGTATAGGCCGAGACCGTACTTTGGCTGGCCACCACAAAGGCGACGCTCGCAACGAACAAGCCAGTAAGTAGAGCTCTGAATTTCTTGTTAATTTTCATCGCTAGCGCCCCACGCTCGCTGCCATTATTTCGTAATCACTTGCGCCACGAATACCTTCCGGCGTGCCCGTGGCACGAGCGAGTTCCGCAGCTTTTTTATAAGCTGCAATTGCTCCGGCATTGTCCCCTGCCTGCATTTTTACCATTGCCAGAACGGCATAGGCAGCATAAGAGGTGCCGTCACTGCTGACCGCAGCCTGGGCATCGGCTAGAGCAGCCGTGTTATTACCCTGGGCACTTTCGACATTGGCCAAACCCTGGTGAGCAGCGCTCTTTTCCTGCGGCGTTTTAGCGGCGGCTAACTTTTGACGCCAGTCGTTGAGCGATTGGGCATAACTACTATTCTGCGACGTATCGGCGACCGTGTTCTTAGGCTTTGTAGTCCGGTGTAACAGCACATACTGCACACCCCAACCAATACCCACTAATACTAGCAAGGCCAAAACCAGCAACATCGTTCGAGGGTTTATGTGCAGACGATGTTTATTTCTAGCGGCCGTCTCTGGGTCGAGCACAATTTCACTCATAGATGTACTATACCAAACCACAAGCACAATAAGAATAGGCCATGCTTCGGCCTCTTCCATATATTTATTCAAACCCAGAAGGCTTCTGAACTTTCAAAATTATGGAGGAAAACATGTCAGATTGCGGGCTGCCGATTAAGGCAAGAGTGATATATACCACCAGAGCCAGAGGGGGTGAACGTACGGCGTTAGCCGCGTCTTTTAAATGGACAAACGTCCACCGCCTCTTAGCCCAGCGGCCGAACCGACACGATTGTCGCCTCCGCGACGGTTGCTCCCGTATAGCTACTGGAGCCAATCGTGCACGTAATGGCAACGAGTCGGTTCGGAACTTTCGCCCAAACCCAGTCGGACTCACTTACACGGTTGAAGTTTACCCAAATCGGGTTTTTATCCATCCGGTAGATGAAAACCGCCGTGTCTGTCGTCACGATGATTTTGTCGCCAGTCCGTAGCTTGGGTAGGTCGTTGAAGACCTGCCTGTCCGGATAGAAGCGATTACTGTGACCAAACAGACACACGGTGTCGTGCGAGGGGATGCTTGGTAGCGCGCAGAGCGAGCCCCAGGCCACCTCGGTTAACACCGGTGGGTCGTAGCAGATAGCTACGCCACTACCCTCGCAGCGCGATGACGCCGTTGGCACGATGCCTCCGCTTGCCTTGGCCTTGACCCCAATAGCAGGAATCTCGACCGAGACAATTCTGTGCGAAGTTACCGCTGATGGCGGAGTAGCCGTCGTCGATTTTGCCTTGTGAGTTGGTGTTGGTGTCGTCGCGGGTCGCGGCGCACCAGTGGTCGTCGACGAAGACGACGTTGGCGGCACCGCCGAACCTGAGGGTGTTACTGGCAAGGTTCGCGTCGGCTGAGCCGAAGCGCTACTTCCAGCAACTGTCCCCAGTTGGCCGGTAGCCCAAAGGACCATCCCCAGCATAACCAGGGTTACTCCGAGGGCTACCGACCAGTTGAGCCAGCGGTGACCGCTGTGCTCAGCGTGTCGCCCTGACACGCTGGGGCTTCCTCAGGCCTGTCGCTGCCAGCAGGAGGCCGGCGGCGATGAGACCGACCGGGAGCAGCGGGAAGCTGCTGCTGGTCTTGGTTGCATCGAGCTGACCACCCGTACCCACGCCCGCTGCACGCGAGGCGGAGGTCGAGGTGGAACTCGGGGTGTTGCGGTTGTTGCCGTGCCCCACGACCACTACGTGAGACGACGTCTTGGTCGTCTTCGTCACGACCGGAGTCGTAGACGACGTAGAGGTCGAAGTCACCGTGGGCGGCGTCGTTGACGTGGTGTGCGTCGTTGTCGTCGTGACCGGCGGAGTGGTCGTGGTGGTCGTCGGCGGCGTTGTTGACGTCGTCGTCGGTGGCGTTGTCGTGGTCGTGGTGGTCGTCGGCGGCGACGTGGTGGTCGTGACCGGCGGAGTGGTCGTGGTGGTCGTCGGCGGCGTTGTTGACGTCGTCGTGCCACAGGCCGTGATGTCCGCGCTCAGGTCCCAGAACTGCAGCGGGGGCCCATCGGGCGATGAACCAGCCAGTCGCACCGATACACCGACCGGGAGGTCGGATGTCGACACGGGGTAGCTGCCAGCCGCCACCAGCGTGAAGCCGGTGCGCCCGGTCGACATGTAGTAGTCGTACCCAGGCGAACTGGGGATGACCACCGCGAGCGGCGAGCACTGCACCGTGGGGGCCGCGTACGAAGCGGTCACCGTGGTCACGGTCGTGGCGGCATCGGCGGTGAAGCTCGTCCCCATGACGAGGGCGACGCAACCGACAATTGCCACAACAAGCCCACCGATCACCCGGGAAAGGCTGAAGCGCAGCTCCAGTGCCTTTCGGGCAAGCTGATTTCCGTCCTTCATGAGGGTTCCCTTTCGGGTAGCCACGTTTTGGCTCGGGATGAGTCAAAATCATGGTGTCATGCCGTGATTGACCAAACACAATGTGGTGTCCAGTATCACAGTAAGAGTGCGACCATTAACGATAATTTGTCGTGCACCTGCTGCGATACTAGACACTCAAAAATCCAGCTAATATATCTTTGCAATCTGACATGTTAATGTGCGAACTTTGGTTAGCTGCACGAGCGTCATCGTACATGCGTACGGCGCTCAAAATAATACTAATGCCTCTACAATTCCAAAATTGCTGTTGTATCATACTAAAACTTTTATGTTTTGTCAACCATCTCGCCTCTGTTACAGGGCCCTAGTGAACCGGCGGTTGAAGTTGCTTCCACATGTTATTCAAACCCAGATAAACTCTGAACTTTCAAAAATATGGAAAGAAACATGTCAGATTGTGGATTGTTGAGGAGAGTGAGGGTTGGGGTGTAAGGGGGCCGTCAGGGCTAGAGGGGTGGACGTACGGTTTGGAACCGCGTCTTTTGGATGGACGAATGTCCACCGCCTCTTAGCCCAACGACACAAACGCCGATATGTTGTCAGCCAACAGCAACGGCGTTCGTAGAGAGCGATCAGTTCCAGGGGTAGTTTCCCCCAGTAAGGATCAGCTCGATGACGCCAGCAGTTGCGGTGACCACTGCCGTGACGGCGACGCCGACCTTCGTGCCGACCTTGCGGACAGGCATGACGATGTTCTTGACGCTCGTGTTCATGGTGTGTCCTTTCGTAAATCGCCACGTTTGACTCGGGATGGGTCAAAATCATGGTTTACATCAGTGAGCAACCAAACACCGGGGTTTAGTATCACAGGAAGTGTGCGACTCTCGGTCGTGCGCCTGCTGTGACACTAGACACTTAAACTCTCGTCTAAATATCCGGACAATCTGACATGTTAAATAAACGAACGTTGGCAAGCAGCACGACCATCATCGTACTAAAAATACGGAACTCCAAAGAGTAATAGTGCCGCCACTATTCCAACAGTTCGGCCGTATAATAGCAAAACTATTATGTTTTGTCAACTATTTTGCCTCTGTTACAATATAAATTATGAGCTTATCCATTGGCATCGTCGGCTTGCCCAACGTTGGTAAATCCACGTTGTTTAATGCCCTAACCGACAGCAACATTCTGGCGGCTAATTATCCGTTTGCGACTATCGAACCAAATACCGGCATAGTACCCGTACCGGATGAGCGGCTGACAAAGCTAGCCTCTTTGTACAAAACTAACAATATCGTTCCAGCAACGGTTAGCTTTGTTGATATTGCTGGACTGGTAGCCGGCGCCAGTAAGGGTGAAGGTCTGGGTAATCAATTTTTGAGCCATATCCGTAGTACGAACGCCATCGTGCAGGTTGTACGGGCCTTTGACGACCCTAACGTTCAACATGTCGACGAGCAACACGACCCGGCTAAAGACATCGATGTCATTAACACCGAATTGGTCCTGGCCGACTTACAAACCGTTACTAACCGACTTAATAAATTCGAAAAAGAAGCCCGAGCTAACCCGAAATTAAAGCCCGTACTCGACACGATTTTACAAGTTCGCACTCTGCTCGACAGCGGCCAGCCCATCTGGAGTCAACCAGACATCGACCGCGAGCACATTGCCGACCTTCAGTTGTTAACCGCTAAGCCAGTAATATATGTATTCAATCTTGACGAAGACGGTTTGACCGACACCGCCCACCAGCAAAAACTACGTGAATTGGTTGCGCCGTCACCCGCCCTGTTTGTCTGTGCCAAATTGGAAAGTGAGCTGCGCAGCTTAGATGCCACCGATGCCGCTGAACTACTCGAAAGCTATGGCGTAAAGGAATCTGGCTTAATCCAACTTATACATGCCGCCTATGCCACGCTTGGCTTGCAAAGTTATCTTACCGCTGGCGAAAAAGAGGTACGGGCCTGGACGGTTCACAAGGGCGCTACCGCCCCGCAAGCCGCGGGCGTTATTCACGGCGACTTCGAGAAAGGCTTCATCGCCGCTCAAATTATCGACTACAACGATCTCATCTCCCTAAGCGCCGACCAGACCAATGGCTCGCCGCTAGCTGCCGCCAAGGCCGCCGGCAAAGTCCGTACCGAAGGCAAAACTTACGTCATGCAGCCGAACGATGTCGTGGAATTCAAATTCAACGTCACTAAATAAGCTTTAACTGCACAAAAATTTGAAAATTATCGAACCGATCCCGGCTGAGCCTGGAAGCGATGACGCTGGCTCAACAGTGGCAAGCGCGTATAGGCGCTAATAACTGGAATTACCCGTTTCATGGCCGCAATGCCTAATTGCTGCGGCGTAATGATATGCGGTTGATCATTGTTAACATTGGGGTTAGGGTTTGGCTGCGGCATGCTCATCTGCTGAGACGTATATGAAGGTTGCTGCTGCCACTCGTTTCCATAAGGCAATGGCTGCCGTTGAGCCTGTTGAAAATATTGTTGCTGCTGCAGTTGTTGAAGCTGCAAGTACATTTCAAGCTGCTTGTTCATCTGATCAAGATGCCGTTCTTGTGCTTCTTGCTGGGTCTGCTGCTCCTCTTTTATCTGGGTCATTCGTGTCTGGACATAGCCCAGTACGCGGCGTAACCGAACCTGGTTAAGGCTGGTAAAGTGCAGCGTCTTAAAGCCCGCGCTAACTTTAATCTGAGCACCAAACAAGCGGTGTTGGTAGTCGAATTCGTTAATCATATCAAAGCGCATATCTTCAACCGTGAGATAATTGAGCGGTTTTTTATCGACAATTAGTAACCGATTTTTGGTGGCAACCAGTAAAGCAAACCCTGCTTCGTAATAACCGTTGACACACTCTTCGATGGCCTCGTTGGGGGCCAAAATATTGCACAGCTCGCCGTATTCGGTTCGACCCCAACCGTTAACATTAATACGCAGATCTTTGAGCTGTTGTTGAACTTTTTCGTAGCTTATCATATTGATTTCCCCCTGCGCCTTTCATCTATATATTACCTGCCCCTGCAAGGTAATGAGGTGAAAATGCTTACCTTAAAAATGAGATAATAATCACATTTTTTCACCTTTCCCAGCCTGTCGCAAAAATCACAGATGTGCCATAATACAGATATGCTAGCGACGCTTCGCCAAACAGCCGAACTGGTGGAACTGTTTCGGGATCAGGGCCATAAAATTACTTTCCGCAAGGGAGAGTACATCGTTAGACCTGGTGAATATCCGTCAGGTGTTTTTTATATCAACGAGGGTATTGTCAAAGCTTATGACATCACCAAGTACGGCGATGAAAACCTGCTGATTATCCGCAAAGAACACGAAGTTTTTCCGCTTATCTGGGCGTTAACCGGCCAGGAGCGGCAAGTTATATACGAAGCACTCGCTCCAACCGTGGTTTTAAAAATTGACCGCGAAATTTTACTCGATTTTGTACATCAACAGCCCGATGCTTTAGCGCCATTATTGGACATGACACTTGAGATGTACCGCTTGCACAGCGAACGACTTATCAATCTTGAATATCGCAGCGTTCGTGAACGTCTCATTTCTTTCCTGCTCACTATGGCTAGTCGCTTCGGCCATGAGACTAACGACGGTTTGTTGATTGCTTTACCCCTCAAGCACCAAGATATCGCTAGCTCAATTAATTCCAGCCGCGAAACAGCCAGCCGCGAGCTATCCGCGCTAGAGCGTAAAGGTCTGCTCAAAAATGAACAATCACAGATACTACTGCTCGACGTTGCCGGGCTCGAAAATCACCTGACCCACTAAGCATTTACGCCCAGTTAAGAATAATTTTCTCGACCGTATCGACGACCACTTTGTGCTCCGGAACATCCTCTTTGTCGTAATAATGCTCCGTGCTAATGTAGTCTTCGACGACACTCATAACATACAGCTCGTCGGCGACAATGTGCATGCGATCGACCGCTTTAACACTCGCCACTGGCACGGCAATGATCATTTTTTCGATATCAATTGGCTTTAAGAATTGAGCGGCAATATCCAGTGCAAAACCACTCTTCATGCCATCTGACACCATAATAACGTTTCGCCCCTTTAGCATGCTCTTTTTCAGAACGATATTGTCACCAATCATGCGGTGCATCTCTTGTAACTTGGTCATTTTTTCCTGTTCGACGTACTGATAATACTCAGACATCATCTCATCAATCTCACCGGGTGAGTACATGCCATTAAAAGAAAAAGAACCATCCTGGGCAATACCAGCTAAAGCGTCAGGCTCGCGCGGCAATTCGATTTCTTCGGTCACCAACAATCCCATCGCACAGTGCAAGGCCATAGCGATTTGCGCGCCTACCATAGCCCCGCCATCACTGAGCGCGAGAACAACACAGTTCTCATAGCGGTACTGCGGTAACAACCGATTAGCCAGCATTCGACCAGCTTGAACACGCGAAGCAAAGTACATATTTACAAGTGTATCATTTCCTCTTATGCTTGTGCCAAATTAGTCACTTAAGGGACGTAACAAATAAAAGCGTTCGCGATTACCTTTAGCACCAGCCACATCACTATCGGCTTTGTCGACAATAACGAAATATCGATGAGCCCATTCTTCGAAATCTTTCAAAATCCGACGGCGCATCGCGTCGTTTTTAATGACACCTTTGTGTTTTAGGCTGCTTTGGGCGGCCTCAAACTGGGGCTTTACCATGATGGCCAGCCTGGTCTGGCGGTTGGTCAGCTTAACGACGCTTGGCAAGATGTCACGCAAAGATATAAAAGATACATCGGCCACCACAATATCGATAACCTCGCTAGTATGAAAATCACGGATGTCAGTTTTTTCATGCAATTCAATCTGCGGATGACCATGCAGGCTCGGGTGTAACTGG
Source organism: Candidatus Saccharimonadota bacterium (assembly GCA_027346135.1). GTDB lineage: Bacteria > Patescibacteriota > Saccharimonadia > Saccharimonadales > UBA4665 > DAIESS01. Next base: position 16,066 of record DAIESS010000002.1, on the reverse strand, counting down.
TCGGTACCAACTTCTACGGCAATGACCTTACGAGCGCCATGCTGCAAGGCGTAGTCAGTAAAACCACCTGTCGATGAACCGACATCGAGCACGACTTTGTCGCGAAAATCGAGTTTCAGGATTTTGGCGATGCTAGCCAGCTTAAGCCCTGCCCGGCTAACATACTGTTCGGTGGCAGTGAGATTAACGTCGTCGGCTTCGTCCACCAAGGTACCGGCCTTAGAAACAATCTTTCCGTTAACCTGGACACTGCCAAGTTTAATAAAGCTTTCGGCCTGGCTCCGCGTCGATATTAAGCCGCGCACTACCAAAGCCTGATCGAGTCGTAGTTTCATGACCTATCCATGTGCAAAGCCATGATTCGTTCGATAATCTTAGTCGTTGAGTTGGGCGGCAAATTTGGGTCGAGTATAATCTCGGCACCCATTCGTTGCACTGCTTCATCATTAGGATGGCTGCCAACGTGAGTCCCCGTTCCGACGAAGATATCTGGACGCAAAGCGTCAACCACACGCAGAGATGCCGCCCCAATCTCATCATTGCCGTCAGGCATCAGAAAACTGTAGTCAACATAGCGGATCGCATCAACAACGGTCAAACGAGCGTCTTGGCCGCGAATGGGCCTAGTCGGTCCTTTGCGCTCGGTCACCCTTTTGTCGGGTCGCACCCCTACCACCAATAAGGTTCCCAATTTCTTGGCAAATGCCAAACCCTGTATATGACCTTCGTGGACAATATCGTAACAACCACCCCTGAAAACGATTTTATCGTCTTTATGAGTCTCGCGTATTTCAGGCAGCTGTTCAAAATCCACAATCATAGCAATTTTAGCCTTTGACGCGTTCGCGGTAGGCGCCCGTTGCCGTATCGACGGAAATTAAGTCGCCCTGCTTAATAAAGGCCGGTACCTTTATGGTTATGCCAGTTTCGAGCGTTGCATCCTTGGTGATGGCACTGCTAGTATCACCCTTAACGGCACTCTCGGTGTAAGTGACTTTTAGGGGTACATTTTTGGGCAATTCGACATTAATCGGCCGGCCGTCAAACATCTGCAACGACACAACATCACCTTCTTTTAAGTAGCCAGCGCCATCTCCCACCAAATCAGCTGATACTTCAAATTGTTCAAAAGTATCTTCGTTCATAAAGAAGAAGTTAGCAGCATCGTTATACAAATATTGTACGTTTTGATTGGTTACATCGGCGTAGTCAAGCTGCTCATTGCCCTTGAAGGTTTTTTCGAGCACGCGGCCATCGATTAGGCTCTTAATGCGGACGTTAACAATCGAACCACCCCGGCCCATCACCTTTTGCGAGTACTCAACCACACGATAAGGCACGCCGTCCAGTTGAAAAACGGTACCTTTTTTGAGGTCGGTAATGCTTAGTGCCATGACGATTCTCCTATAATAACTTCTCTAAAATGTATTCGACGTTGGCCGACAGATGAGCCACATCGATGCTACTAAAAATATTGTGTTCACTAGCCGTTAAAATATCTTTTTCGAGCTGTTTTAAACGGCCGCGGGCAGCCGTTGCCTTTTCGATTTGTAACTGCCGAGTTTCGATCAGTTCGTAGTCGCGTATGTCGAGGCGGGCATCGGTAGCCTGATTACGCAGCGCCAGAACTAGCTTGCGAACATCCATCTCTAGGTCATATATATCGATGTCGGACAAGCGGGCGCGAATTTGCGCCTCGAGCTGCTGCATCAAACGATATGGCGATTCCACCCGGCTCTAGTCCCTAGTTCGATGCGACGAACGGCAACAAAGCAATGTGACGAGCACGCTTAATTGCGACGCTTAGGCGGCGCTGCTGGCTCTCGGTCAAACCAGTCTTCTTGCGAGTTTCAATTTGTCCGTAAACGTTAACGTAACGTTGCAAAGTCTTGAAGTCCTTGTAATCGAAAAACGCAACGTCGGTGCGGTGTTTAAAAATCTTTGCCATATCATGTAAGGCGGAAATAACCTTTCGGTTATTCTTTTGTGTCCGCCCTTTCTCCTTTCAAAAATTACTTAAGTTTATTCCCCATTTGGCTCCGGGGAGAGCAGCTCCGGTTCGCTTTAGCGAATGCGAAGTTACTTCGCAAGGAGCGATGAGAAACCTGTTTACAGGTGTCTCATGCAGTTAGAATGGGATATCATCAAGATTGATCGGTTCGTCACCGATGTCATCGATAACGACATCGTTCTTTTTCTTGGATGGTGCCGGTTTACCGTCGCCATCACCGTTGGCCGGACGACCGTTGCCGATCATACCACTGCCATCATCGCTACCACCGCGGCCATCTAGGAAAGTTACGTCGCTAGCCAGTACTTCAACTTTGCTGCGCTTCTGCCCATCTTGTTCCCAGCTGCGCGATTGCAGTCGGCCCTGAACGAGGCAACGACGGCCCTTGCTCAAATATTGGCTAACCCGCTCGCCTAGCGGACCCCAGGCGGTTACATCGATGTAGTCAGTGGCTTCTTGCCACTCACCGCTGGCATCTTTGTAACTGCGGTTTAGAGCCAAACTAAAGCTGCATACGTTTTGTCCGCTTGGCGTACTACGCAATTCGGGGTCGCGTGTTAGGTTGCCCATCAAAATTACTTGGTTTACGCTTCGTGCCATTTGGCATCCCTCCTTATAAGAACTATGTCTTTGGTTAATTTATACTTTCACGCTACGCTGCCGCCGATTTTTCGTCAAGCGACGGCGCTACAGGTCTATTCTTCGTCTTCTTTGTCGCTGTCGGCGCTTTCACCGCGCTCAGCAGCCTTTTTGGCCTTCTCAGCCTTGGCAGCTTCGGCCTTGGCAATCGCCTTAAGGTCGGGACGAGTAATCAAGAAACGAATAACTTCGTCGGTGATGTTAAGGGTCGATTCAACCTTCTTAACGTTCTCGCCCGGCAATTCAACCGTATAAAAAACGTACACGGCGTGATCATTTTTTTTGATGGTGTAGGCCAGCTTGCGCTTGCCCCAGTTGTCAGTGTTGACGATCTTACCGCCATTGTCGGTAAAGATCTTCTCAACGCGCGACGACGCTTTTTCCAGATCAATTTCCAAATCTGGATGATACAAAACAGCTACTTCGTATTGATTCACGAGGTTTCTCCTTTGGTTAAAGCTTGCACTCACATATTGGATGCAAACTGAGTTAATGACCTGGCAATTATACCCCAGCTACCCCTGTTCGTCAACCGGCGGCCAAAGCGGCTCGCCCCAAGATATCGCGGCGGCTCAGCCGGGCGGCTTCTTTTGGTGCCGATGCCACCAATTCTTGGTTCAAACGGCGAACCGCAAAAGCCACGTCTTGTATGTCTTTGGCAGTAGGCGCCAGTCCTCGATCTCGCTGTCTGAGCTGTTGAATCGACACAAAGTCATCAAGCCGACGCAACGGTGACGTTACCCGGCAATACGGGTCCAGCCCAAGACCAGAATGAAGCCCCGCCTTACGACTAAAGCGTGCCACGCTAGCCGATAATAATTCTAGATACTGCTCGTCATCCGGGTCGTGCACCCGGTAAATGACCGGCCGGTTTTCTTCGTCCATCAGCTTACCAACCAAATGATTTGTCGCCACCATAAACGATTCATTGATCTGCGAACCGCGCTTCCAAGCGCGGCCAGACATATTAACAGCCGCGGGCTGACCGGCCTCATCCTTGCGCCATTGCGGCCGGCTACCGATGTGGTCACCGTAAGCAATGTAACCGAGGTGCTGGCGAATTAATAAGCTAGCTCGCAAATATTTACGGCCCTGCTCACTGTACGTAAAGTTGGATAATTGCCGATAGTCTATGTTTTTGTCGATCTTAACCGGCTCGAATGATATTTCGATATCGCTCGGCGCCTCATGCACACCGACCATAAATGAAGCCACCATTGCATCACGCACCGTGCCGGCTTTGAGTTCGATTTTCTGGACCAGTTTCGGGTCAATCATTGGGTCATAGCCCCGCTCACCATCTGGTAGATCCCAGTAACGCGCTGTCGTCCGGGCGAACGCCTGCTTGGTCACCTCGACGTTATCATAAATTTTTGAAGTATCAGCAATACACACGCCTACCTGATATAGTTCGTGATCCTCATCGAGTGGTTTGATAAAAAGCCCGTCGTCGATCTCTTTTGGATACGAGCAGTCGGCTGTAATTATTCGATGCATCTCACTATTTATAGGCACTGGCGACTCCTTTTTGAAAATTAAAACTCCCGGCTGTATTGGCCGGGAGTTTTCGTGGTGTGGTCACATGAGAGTCCGCCGTCGCGCGGGATGACAATAGCCATTCCAGCGAATTCGCGCAGACTTTTCATATGCCTTTTCCTCTTATGTTTGTTCTAACCTCATAATAGAAACTGCTTGTGCTTTTTGCAAGCAAAATCACGTTGTATTTTAAGCGTTCGAGTAGGCTTCGTTGTCGTCTTCAACTGGGATGTGCGTAGCACCGTCCGGCTCACTGCCACCAAAGACTTCATCCAGGCTGTTAACCAAAACTTCGCGCGGTCGAGAGCCGTCGGCATGACCTACAATACCCTGTTCTTCCATTTGTTCGATCAAACGAGCGGCTCGGCCATAACCAATCCGTAAACGGCGCTGTAAGAGTGAGGTCGATGCTTTGCGACCCTCAATTACCACCCGAACGGCGTCCTGCCACATGTCGTCATCAGCGTCGTTACCACCCATGTCGGCGACTATGCCGCCCTTACCGTTCAAAACGACCGGTTGACTGACCACTTCGTCGTCATAGCGTGGCGGTCGCTGGTTGCGCAAGAAATCCATAACTTTAGCCGTCTCAGCATCCTCAATAAGAGCAGCCTGGATACGCTTCGGCTTGGGCATTTCACTTGTCAAAAGCAACATGTCACCACGGCCCAATAGTTTTTCGGCGCCAGCTTGGTCGATGATGGTGCGACTGTCAACCTGAGACTGCGTCGTAAACGCAATACGGCCAGGTACGTTAGCTTTAATTAAACCGGTGATAACGTCGACAGACGGACGCTGCGTTGCCAGTACCAAGTGAATACCAGCGGCACGAGCCTTTTGGGCAATGCGTACGATCAGTGCTTCGACATCGCGAGCCGCCATCATCATCAGGTCAGCTAACTCATCGATGACGATAACGATGTACGGCATGCCTTCTTCTTTTTTAAGGTCGTTGTATTCGCCAATGTTGCGCTTGCCAACTTCGGCCATAGTGCGCAAACGGCGCTCCATTTCAGCCACCGCCCATTTAAGAGCGCTAATGCACTTTTCCGGCTCGTTAATGATTGGCGTAAGCAAGTGCGGAATATCATGGTAAGGCGCCATTTCAACCTGCTTAGGGTCGACCAAGATCAATTTAAGGTCGCTTGGGCTATTACGGTACAGCAGGCTCGTCAAGAATGTATTAATCATGACCGATTTACCAGAGCCAGTTTGACCAGCCACCAGCAAGTGCGGCATTTTTGCCAAATCAGCGACAATTGGCTGGCCGGAAATGTCTTTACCAATAGTGAATCCAAGCGGACTCTTGAGTTTATTCCACGGCTCGGACGTTAACAGCGAACTCACCCGCACGACGGCCGGTGTGATGTTTGGTACCTCGATGCCGACCGCTCGCTTACCAGGGATTGGCGCTTCCATACGAATGCTTTGAGCACCCAAATCGAGCATGAGGTTGTTTTCAAGTGCCGTAATTTTGGTCAGTTTTACCCCTGTTGGCGGCTTAAGCGTAAACTGGGTGACGCGCGGACCAATGTTGGCGCCTTCCATTTCGACGTCGATATTGAAGTTCGCGAATGTATCTTGAATGATGTCGGCATTGCCTTCGACATTGCCGGCGTTAGCCTTGTCCTGCTTTTGGTTCAGCAAAGTAATCGGCGGCAATTGCCAGTCCGGGTCGCTGGCGATAGTCAAAGCCACATGGTCCTCGGCCGGCGTAAGCTTCTTGGCCGTATTCTTCATGCTGCTCAAGCGAGCATCCTCGCGGGCAGTGTGATGCTCAACCGGCACACCCTCATTCATCTTAAAGCCGGTATGCTCAGCGCGAGCCTTGAGTGCCGCCAAATCAGTTGCAGCGCCTTCCTCGGTGCCCTCGGCCTTAAACATCGCAAAGAAATCGAGAATAACCTTCGGTGAAATCGCAAAAGCGAAGAAAACGGCCAGGATGGTGAGTACAAAGAACAAGATTCCGGCTGGCCATTTGTCGAGGGCACTTAAAATCATGCCGCCAATCACCCGCCCGGCTGCGCCGCCAAAGCCACCGACCCAGGCACCGGCATCGTTGCGGCTAGCAAACGATACGTGCAGCCAGCCGGCGCTAAATAATAAGACGCTAAACATGCCCAGCAGCTTGCTTAGCGGTACCCGTCGGTCCTCGCTGGTGATTTTATAAACACCCCAGTAAGCCATGGCTACCGGCGATAAATATGCCGCCCAGCCAAACACGGCGTAAACACCTTTGAATAAATTGACCGGCAACGGTCCACCGGTGCCAAAACCACCTAACAGCAGAAATAGCGCTACGACGCACAACAAAACGCCGCCAGCTAGTCCCCAAAATGGTGACCGCTCAACGACGTCTTCGACGACTGGTTGTTTCTTTTTTCGAGTTTGTTTCTTTTTTGCCATAACAGTTTTTATATTATACGTTTTTAACCTTGGTGCGTCTACTGTTCCGGGTCTTTGTTTTTGGCCTGCAGACGGTGTACTTCATCTTCAGCCGATTTAAGTTCTTCATCGCTAACACTGGCAGGCCGAGTCAGCGGATCGAGCAAAGCTCTTAGCCGCTGCAGGGCTGCCGCCAATTCCGGGTCGTCGGTTGCTATAGGATTTTCCTTAGCCTCTTCTTCAGCCACTTGGCCCTCTTCAATCCAACTGGCGCTTAAAGCCTCTCGGATCTCCGCCAATACATCCTTCACTGCCCAAGGATCTCGTCTATCGTCGTAGTCTTGGAAATCGTCAGGATGTTCAGGTGGTCGTTCTGTCATAATGACGGTATTATAGCAAAAATTACATCATTTGTCAATTAGTCGCTCTGTTTATCGAGCCAACACGACTAATTTTTCTCTAAGACACCGTGGCAAGCACTATTCGCCATCGTGTCGCCTAAGCTTGCCTAGCAAACCGGCTATTTTTGCTGCCAGAGATTGCTTCGTAACCTCCGGCTCCTGGGAGATTTCGGGCAAAGCACTTATATCCTCAAGCGGCTTATCAGATGTGGGCTCATGACGGGCACGACCCACGACGTTAGGCTCGCTGGCTAGCTCATCTTTGAATTGTTCGGTTATGCCAATTTCGGCATCTTCACGCGTTCGCGGATATTGCTGGCGATCGTCGGCCGGCTCCCAAAAATTTTCGACATAGGGATTGTCATTTTCATCTGGATTTTGGTTTTGTTCATGATTACTCATAAGTCATATCATAACAATTTTGTCATGATATGTCAATCCGCTTATGCTGCCGCAAGGGGTCAAGAACTAGTCAACACGAGGGTCTTGAGTCAGCAAGCGAGCGCGCATCTGTTGGAAGCGCTTTTGTTGCTCGGCGGCAACCTCTTCGCTGCTCTTGGTGCGGCCATTAACGGCCGTTTTGACCTCACCTTTGGCGCCAACGACATTAACGACTGGAATGACGATTGGGCTACGCTGAGTTTGCTCGAACAAGTAATGCGTAATGTGGTCTTTGAGTTCGGCCTTGAAGCGGTCGAGGTCAACCCGCTTGAAACGCTGCTGGACGGCGCGGCGCAATTCGACACGCAAACCGTTCATAATTTCTTCGTTATCACGCATGTAGATGAAGCCTCGGCTGATGATATCGGGGCTGGTTAGCAAATTGCCGCTCTTTTTGTCGACTGTTAAGACGACTGCCACCAAGCCTTCTTCGCTCAGGAGGACACGGTCTTTGACAACAACGTTGCTAACGAGTGCGCCGGTTTGGTCAACCAAGATAGTTCCGCTTGGCACTTCACCGACGACTTCAATTTTGTCGGGCGTGAGGGCAATAACTTCCCCGTTACCAACATTAGCCGTGTTGGCACGTGGAATGCCCTGCTCGATGGCTAGCTCAACGTGGCGCTGCTTAACGCGGAAGGCGCCGTAGATCGGAATGAAGAATTTGGGCTTCAAGAAGTTGATCATGTCGGCATATTCATCGCGTGAGGCGTGACCAGAAACGTGCAGCGGACCAACGCCGTCCAGTTCGTGGTTGCGGTGTTCGAAAACGTGCACACCTTTTTTAACCAAGTTGTCGACCATCGTACCGATGAGGGCATCGTTACCACTCTCCGGGATAGGTGTACTCGACAAAATGACGGTGTCTTGCTCTTTCATCTTGACGTGGCGGTGTTCGCCGTTGGCCATGCGCTGCAAGGCCGAACTTGGCTCACCCTGGCTACCAGTACAAACAACGACGACGTCGGTGTCTTTCATGCTGGCAACTGAAGCGATTGGTACGAAGGTGCCCTTCGGTACGCGGACAAAGCCGTGACGGACGGCCATTTCAAGAGTCGAAACCATGCTGCGGCCATCCATAGCAACTTTACGGCCATGGTGAACGGCAGCGTTAACGATCATCTGGACACGGTTCATGTTAGTGCTGAAAAGACCGACAAATATACGGCCCGGTGCTTGGTTGATGATGTCGATGAAACTTTGCTCGATAGTGCTTTCTGATGGCGTGCGGCCCATGCGTTCGACCGTGGTCGATTCGGACATTAGCGCCAAAACACCCTCGTCGCCGAGCTCTTTCAAACGTTCGACATCGGTACGCTCGTGGTCGAGCGGGTTCGGGTCAAGGCGGAAGTCACCGGTATTAATAACACGTCCAACCGGCGTATCGAGCACAATCACGGTACTACCAGGAATCGAGTGCGTTACGCGCACAAGTTCAACGTAGAAAACACCAACTTTCAGTCGTTCGTGCGTGTTCTCGTTCATGGTAACAGTACGCAGTTCAAAGCCTTCCGGCATTGGTAAGCCGAAGTTCTCGAAGATTTCCTCTACCCGGCCGATGGTAAATTTACTACCGTAAATTGGGGCCGGAAATTTCGGCACAATGTGCGGCAAACCACCGATGTGGTCAAGGTGACCGTGCGTAATGATGTAGGCACGAATTTTGTGGCGAATCGTGTCGAGGTAAGCCGTGTCGGCGATGCCGTAGTTGATACCTGGCAAGTCAACACCAAGGTCGTTACCGCAGTCGAGAATAACGGCGTCGTCCATGTACTCGACGAGCATCATGTTTTTGGAGCCACCGCCGTCCATACCACCCAGGCCAATAATTTTCAGGCGTGGGCTATCGTCGATTACATTGGCGCGACGAGGCTGCTTGACCGGTGAAGCGGCTTGATACTGATTGGCAATGCGTTGAGCGTCCATTTGGGTACGTTTAAGAGCACGTACAGCCTGGCCACGCGACACGCCGTTGCGGCGCTCGCCACTTTGATTATTACCACCATTTTGCGAGCGGCGGTTACCGCCGTTATCCGGTCGGTTGCCGCTACGTCTTGGGGGTTTATTTTGATTATTGTTATTTGGTTGCATAGTTTTATTTCCTTTCTTGTAGAAATAATTTAGATTTTCTTGAGAATGGCGGGGATGCTGGCAAAATCATCAATTAGGGTCTGCCTGAGCCCGCCGTTATATAGCGCGGCGGCCGGATGAAATAACGGTAGAAAGACTTGGTCGTGATACCGTTTGGCCTGGCCGTGCACTTGGCTGATTTTCAGCCCGGGCAGCAACACATCCATGCTGTGCCTGCCTAGGGTGACAATCAATTTTGGTTTAATGATGTTAAGTTGCTCCTGTAAAAATGGCAAAAAAGCTCGTTTTTCTTCCGGTAATGGGTCGCGGTTGTTCGGTGGACGATATTTGACGATGTTGGTAATGTAAATGTCCTGCCGTTGTAAGCCAATCATTTCCAACATCTCGTTCAGGAACTTACCCGATGCGCCTACGAACGGTTTGCCCTGCAAATCCTCTTGCTTGCCCGGCGCCTCGCCGATGAAAACGATGTCAGCGTTCGGATTACCCTCACCAAACACCAGCTGGGTGGCGGTAGCAGCTAACTCTGGACAGATGTTCGACTGCAAAATCTTTTGATGAAGCTCTTCAAGGTTAGTTTGTTTGTCGCTTGCCATGGATAACGTTACTCATTAATTTAGCAAAATTGCGCAAACCGCCGAAGACCAAGACGATGGTGGCAACATAAAGCAGCAAATTGCCACTGTCGATCGCCCAACTGGCCGCGCCATAAGCCAGCGCCAGCTCAATCACTCCAAACAAAATCAATCCGGTTATTGTTTTGTGGAAGCGATTGAGCAGCTGCATATTATTTTTGGCGTTTAACTCTTCTCGTTTAACTCTTTGGCGGCGGCTTTCATCGAAAGTTGCAAGCGGCCGCGTTCGTCGATTGCCAGTAATTTAACGGTAACTTTGTCGCCTTCTTTAACGACATCACTCGGCTTGTTAACGCGCTCGTCCTTCATTTCTGAAACGTGAACCAGGCCATCCTTACCGGGCATGATCTGAACGAAAGCACCGAAGTCCATGACGCTAACAACCGGTTTGTCACGGTAAATTTTACCGACTTCCGGCTCCTCAACGATGTCAGCAATCCACTGCTTGGCAGCTTCAATCTTGGCCTTGTCGGGGCTTGCAATCATAACCGTACCATCGTCTTTAATGTCGATTTCGGTGCCAGTCTCGGCCGTAATCTTCTGGATGGTTTCCCCACCCTTACCGATGATTTCCCGAATCTTGTCGGGGTTGATCTGGATAGCTTCAACGTGCGGTGCATATGGGCTAAGCTCTTTGCGCGGTTCGGCCAAAGTCGTTAACATGTGCTCCAAAATGAAGGCTCGACCGCCCTTGGCCTGCTCAAGCGCCTGCTTAAGGGTTGCGACCGGCAAACCGTGCACTTTCATATCCATCTGTAAGGCCGTAATGCCCTGGCTGGTACCAGTAACCTTGAAGTCCATGTCGCCAGCAAAGTCTTCAGCATCAGCAATGTCGCTCAAGACGTAAGTTTTATCGCCGTCAACCATCAAGCCCATAGCAATACCACTAACCGGGGCTTTGAGCGGCACACCGGCGTCCATCAGCGCTAAACAGCTAGAGCAAGTTGCCGCCATGCTAGTTGAGCCGTTCTGACTCATAATTTCGGTTACGGAACGAATAGCGTACGGGAAGTCGGCTTCACTCGGCAAAACCGGCAGCAAAGCTCGCTCGGCCAAGTAACCGTGGCCGATTTCGCGGCGACCCGGCGAACCCAAGCGACGAACTTCACCAACGGTGTAGCCCGGCGCGTTGTAGTGGTGCATGTAGCGGCGTTCGCCGTCGCGGACTTCCATAGTGTCGACCAGCTGAGCGTAGCTAAGCGGCGCCAGGGTAACAATGTTCATACCTTGAGTGACACCACGGGTAAACAGGCTCGAACCGTGCGCTCGTGGCAAGAAACCGACTTCACTGCTTAGAGGGCGGATTTCGTCGAGTTTGCGGCCGTCAGGGCGAATATTTTCTTCGACAATGCCCTTGCGGACGTCCTTGTGAATGGCTAGCTCGAAAGCTTCGGCGTAGTGGTTGCGGACGTCTTTGTAGTCGTCCTCGCCAATCTCAGCCACAAACTCATCGTGCATTTGATCGTGCAAAGTGCGAACTAAGGCGTTACGCTCTGGGTATGGTGCCCGCAAAGCAGCCCCAAGCTTGCCCTCGAGCCAAGCATCAACCTTTTCCTGGATAGCCGGCTCGGGCTTAAGTAGTTCATACTCCTGAGGAGTTACGCCAACTTTTTTGACAAGTTGTTGCTGCAACTCAACAGCCGGCTTAATAGCCGTCTGAGCAAATTCCAACGCACCAACGATATCTTCCTCGCTTGCCTCGCGAGCGCCGGCCTCAACCATCATGATGGCGTCTTTGGTACCGGCCACAACGAGGTCAAGCTTGCCCTCATTCAACTCTTCAGGCGTCATAAACACCTGGTATTCACCCTTGTCGTTCATGCCGACACGAACGCCAGCCACCGGACCGTCAAACGGAGCGCCGGTCAACATAAAAGCAGTACTCATGGCAATCATAGCCACCATGTCAGGGCGAAAGGCCGGGTCCATACTCAAAACCGTGGCGACACCCTGCACTTCATGGCGGTAGCCCTTAGGCCACAGCGGACGAATTGGGCGATCGATCAAACGACCGATTAGGATAGCGTCATCACTTGGGCGACCTTCCCGCTTAATAAAGCGGCTGCCCGAAATCTTACCAGCTGCATAAAATTTTTCTTCGTAGTCGATGCTTAAGGGGAAGTAGTCCATCCCCTGGACAACATTTGGGCTCACCATGGCCGTACCAAGTACGACGGTGTCACCATAACGGACTAACACACTGGCGGATGTACGAAAACCAACGCGGTTAACTTCTAGCGACAATTTTCGGCCACAAAATTCGGTTTCGACGGTTATAAGGTCTCGGCCATAAGGATTTATAGTTTTACTCAAAAGGTTATTCCTTTCCTGTAATGAGTATCGGCTTAGGCAGAGTGCAAATATAGCACCCCACTTGTGCTGCTTGACTGGGGGTATATCTGGTCTCTGCCTACGCGGCAAGTACTCACAAAGTATTTAATGTGCACAAGTTTGTCCGGCTGTCAGTCGACGGCCGGAGTAATCTATGCACCTTAGCGGCGGATACCGAGTTTAGCGATCAGGTCCAAGTAACCTTGCGAGTCACGCTCGGCAATGTACTTGAGCAGGCGTCGGCGACGGCCGACGAGTTGCAGTAGACCACGGCGAGCAGCAAAGTCTTTTTTGTTGGACTTCAAGTGCTCGGTCAACTCCTTGATTCGCTCGGTAGCCACAGCCACCTGGACGCTAGCGCCACCGGTGTCTTTGGCATGTACTTGCGCGCTTTTAATAGCGGCTTGTTTTTTCTCAGTTGTAATCATGTGCAAACATTGTACCAGATGACGACCGATGGTGCAACCCTCTGGCCGACCCTGCCCTCTTTGGCCATGGGGGTCGTAGCGAATTATAAAAAACGGTCGCCAAAGCCAAGGACCGATACTACCAAGAGTAGTACCGGTCTCAGCCAATCCAGGTGAAGTTATACTAGTGGCTTTTGTCGTAACTACCGACAACCATACCTTGGCCGTCGTCACGCAACTGCTGGACTTCTTCACCGCTCGCAACCATACCGTCAACTAGGGCAGCACCGATATTCGGTGCCTGCAAAGTAGCCCGGCTCTGATCGCTTAGGTTTTTAAGAATTTCATCGGCTTTGGCTTCGTCAGTAACGACCGGCAGCTCGAGATTTTCATGTAATTTTACGTTTGGCATTTTTTGTTTCCTTTTTTATTTGAACTGGATACTCAAGTATAGTAGCAGTTTGTTTGATAATTGTCAAGCTTATTGAAGAGTATCACCCGGTAACTCGCCCTGTTCGCCAAAGAGAGCGTCCAGCTCGTTGAGAAGACGTTCATTCGCTAGTTCAATCTCCAGCTGACGGTCTTGGTGAGTCAGGGCTATCTCACGCATAACCGCCAACTTACCGGCTAAGAACTGGAGACGTGGATCGGCCATAGCGCGTTCTTCGCCTAAAACACTTAGTAGCAGGTCTTTTTCGGCCTCCAGCCGGCGCACTTCCTCGGCCGCTACGCTAGGGTCCAACAAATCGGGCTCTTTATCGTTTGCTAGTTCCGGGAATTGCTCTGACATAATAGCTATATTATACACTTTTTATTAATTATTAACAAGAGCGGTTTATTGTTCCGGGAGAAGATCACCAACACCACTCAGTCGCTCAACAATGCGGTCAATCAGCGGTAAAAAAATTTTCTCGTTCCATTCAGCGTCGTCAGCCGCAAGCGAAGTTTCAAGGTGGACTGTTATGAGTTCACCAACATCCCCTGTTTCATACACTTTATTAAGTTCCGGAACACCGTAGTATTGTACGACTGATAAATCGGGATTGGCGCTAAGAATTAAAGAATGCGACTCTAGACTTTGTGAGGCCTTTAGCATTGGCAAACAAACTGCGCTACAGGGCAAAAGCGTTTCGGCCGCCAAGCCAGTATTGTCATCCGGTTGGACATCCCCAACCACGGCCAAGACATTAAGCACGCTTCTGGCTGCATATAACACCTCCTCTTCGGCATGAGTGTTTATCGGCCCGTATTGCTCAGGTTTGAAGTTGGCGCCGTGTATATAGGCGGTAAAATGATCGCGATCGGGCAAGCTTATACCACACGCCCCAACATGAATCGGGTTTTCCTTTCGCCAAGTATGGGCGTATTTGCGCGCTTCGATTGCTCTAAATAAAGCAATCGCCGCTGCTTGCGGTTGTTGTAGCCAAGGATTCGTACTCTCTAGGCCAGTGGCCATGTCAAGTGCTCGTTCGGATATATCGACGGCAAAATCTAGGCGTCTAACTTCTCTCATTAATCGTATTTTAAGATGCGCCTGATGTTTTTACAATTTTAGCCGTTAAGCTATTATTACAACGCCTCGCCGGACAGGCAAGCCGAGCCATCATACCTGATGACCTGGCCAAGCCTACAAAGATTGTTGCATTAAATTATCCGGGAAATCGACACCATTAATTTGCTGCGTCGGGTGACCACCGCGAGTTGAGCAACGCCATCTCGATCAAAGCTAAACGGGCGGCAAATACTCGGGCCACTTGCCGGTGCAGATCAACCGCCGAGGCGGTTAAGGCCTCTTCGGGATAAGTCGAGAAAACTTCCCAGTTGTTGTCTGAGGCTGGATAATCTTGGTAAGGAAACGACTCCGTCGGTGCAAATTCCGACGATACGAGCTCGTCGCCGTTTGTTACCAACACACTAAAACCAAGCACAGGAGTAAGTTGATTATTTTTGCGCCTTTCGATCTCGCCATCCATCAAAATAGCCCGGTTAGAGAATCGAACATGATCTGGCGTAGGTGATGGAAGCGGCAATCCTTCTGCCACACCGCTCTGTTTCTCATAATCGTAGCGCAGTTCCATGGTTGAAGCGACTCGCCTGCGCACAAGTCGACCGTTAGTTACATCTTGGTATTCGGCTGCCGGCAACACGATGGCTGGCAACTCATAACCTTCTGGCTGTTCAGGCAATGAGGGCCTAGACATTATCTTTTCGCCGTGAGGGCCTACACTCGTCTGAACAAAAGGACTACGCATACGACTAATTACATGCAACTGCCTGACTGACTGAGGCGAAAAGCTCCGGGCCAAGTCGAAGACCGCCGCTGACTGCACCAATAAGCTTGCTACCTCTTGAACCAGCTCTGCCCGCTCTTCGACTAAACATCGGTTTCCACTCACTTCGGCTGCATTCGCACTCATAATTCTTCCTCTGGGTTATATCATTTTGTAAACAATAATAAACCCACTTACCGACATGTCAAGTTAAGGTATAAGTATACTACCCAGTGAATCCGGCTGAATTTCGGTCACCAATACGGCTTGCGCTATGTCAAAATCACCGACGGTGGTACGGCGTAAATCGGACATGTAGGCTCCCGTGCCAAGCATTTGGCCCAGATCTTCGACCAGGCTGCGAATGTACGTGCCGCTGCCGACTCGGCTTGTAAATTTCACGAATGGATAATCGTAACCCGTCAGCTCGTTGCTATAAATTGTGGCCGGGCGCGCTTCCAATTCGACGGCCTTGCCCTCACGCGCTAGTTTGTAGGCCCGGACGCCGTTAACTTTCATAGCGCTAAATTGGGGTGGGACTTGCATAATTTCCCCTTGTAAGCCCCCTAGAGCCTCTCGGACAGCTTTTTCTGACGGAACAGTGTCGGATACAGCTATTTTTTCGCCCTCTTCGTCACCGGTTGTGCTGGTTTCACCCAGCTTCATTGTTACTTCATAAGTTTTGTCGTGCTTGGACAGGGTGACGGCCTGGCGGGTGTAGTCTTTGCCAATTAACAGCACCAACAGCCCGGTGGCTAGCGGATCGAGCGTGCCGGTGTGGCCAACTTTGCAGTTTTTAGGTTTTTTTGTGCCTGACACCGATAGTTCGGACAGAGAGGCCGCGCCGTCCCAATACCAGAGTCTGCGTGCGTCGGTGAGAACGACTTCTTGTCCATTTCTTGATTTCAGGGTTCCCGCA
>DAIESS010000029.1 GCA_027346135.1 Candidatus Saccharimonadota bacterium | reverse complement strand
CATGCAAACGTGCAAACGATCGGCATTGGGATGATCGTCGCAACTAACTACTTTCACGACGACAATGCCGCTATATTTTTCGCCGATATTTTCGACTTCTTCAACTTCACCAAGCTGCGCTCCGATTTTCTTAACAACCTCGGTCACGCCGGGTAAATCGAATGCCAAATACTCTTTAAGCCAGTTTACGGATACTTTCATGCGAATTGCCTCAGGAAGTCTAATTTCCCACTCTCAAAATGACGGATATCTTCAATGCCGTACTTCATCATTACCAATCGTTCGATGCCACCACCCCAGGCAAAACCTGTATAGACCTCAGGGTCAATGCCGGCATGACGCAAGACATTCGGGTGGATCATACCGCAGCCCAACAGCTCAATCCAACCACTGTGGCTGCAGACGTTGCAGCCTTTTTTGTCGCAGAATGGGCAACTCAAAGCAAATTCAAATGATGGCTCGGTAAATGGAAAATAAAAAGGCTGGGTTTTAACATCCAAAGTCTTGCCGTAATAAGCCTGCAAAAAAGTCTTGAGCGTTGCAATCAGGTGGCCCGCATGAACGCCCTCGCCAACATAGACACCCTCCAGCTGATAAAAGGTGTGCTCATGACGGGCATCGATGTCTTCGTTACGGAAAACTCTTCCCGGAATAACCGCCGCAATTGGCTCGCCCTGCTCTAGGTTGACCTTAAAACGTTGCAAAACGCGGTTTTGCATTGTCGAAGTATGGGCTGGAGCAATTAAGGGCTTGCCGTTTTTGTCGGGTTGCTCGGTCATAAACGTATCGTAATCATCGCGGGCGGGGTGACCTTCTGGAAAGTTAAGAGCTTCGAACATGTGGTAGTCATCGTCTATCTCACGCGACTCAACTGCGTTAAAGCCCATTCTATAAAAAATATCTAGAACGGTCTCGAGCTCTTTCATTAATGGGTGCCGGCTGCCCTGCTCACTCGACAATAAAGACGGGATGGCGGCATTAACATCAAATGGCGCCGTCACGTCGATGGGCGGTAGGGCTGCCGCTTCGTCACGGTGTGATGCCAGCATCTCATCCAGTTCTTGTTTAAGTTGATTGATCTCCTTACCGAATTGAGCTCGCTGATCGGCGGCCAAGGTCGGAATCTCGGCGTAAAGCGCCTTGAGTTCAACCGCTTTTAAAATTTCAGTCTTATCAGACAGTTCAGCAAACCGTTGTTTGAGCACATCGGCAGCAGCGCGGACTTTTTCATTTTGATACTGCATAATTAGCTTTAGTATATCAAACCCCTGTACCGTTACATACAGGTCAGGGAAACAAAAATGGACACCGCACCGGGTGTCCTTTTTGCTTGACCAGCAGATCTTATAGCATCGCGTTGATGTCTTGGTCGAGTACCGACGTGTCGAAACTGCTATCTAGCGAGGCGCTAGCCTGATCGAGCTGTTGGCTCGACTGGACGAGCGGATCGGAAGAAGTTGCAGTTGTGTTTGTGCTTGCTTTTGAACTATTGCTGTTGCGATTCGATGAAACGCGGTAGGCAGCAAAGCCAACTACGGCTACAGCAACCAACAACAATAGCAATAGAATGTGGCCGAAGCCTGCTTGATTCTTACGCATGGTTAGTTAGCCCCCGTCGTAGTGTTAGTATCGGTTGTAGTTTTGGTCGTGTCGGTTTTGTTGACCTGAGCAAGAGCTACAACGATGTTCTTTAGCGAAACCTGGTAATCCTTCAATGCAGCCTTGACGTTGTTGACGGCTTCCTTAATAGCTACAACTGTTGCGGCCGGATCGGTCGAGGTGCAATCGAAACTAACCGTTAAGGTCTTAAGTGCGCTAACAGATTCTGCGGCAGCCGTTTGCTTAGCGGTTGCGGCCGCAACTAGATCGCTAAAATTGGCTACCTTTGCTTGAGTGTCAGGCTTGAAAGCCTTAACACGAGTAAAGACAGCGTCAAACGCACCTAGTTTGGTAGTGGCGGCATTGCTGTAAGCGTCAACCCGTTTCTGCAAAGAAGCCTGGCGGTTCTCACAAGCTGTTTGGCGCTGGGCGACGGTAGTTTTAGCCTTATCGGCGCGCTCGGTCGTGAGTTTTTCGGTTGCGTCAGATTTAAACTGAGCGACCCGATCTTGGACCTCAGTTTTACTGACCTCCTGCAATGAGGTTGGTTCAGTTGTAGTCTGATCTTCGGCGTGGGCTCGTGCGTACACTGGTACGGCGGTCAAAACCCCTAGACTAACTGCTAGAACAGCCGCCAGGTGCATACTTAGCTTTAACTGTTTCATGCTCTTCCTTTTACTTAGTTACATTGATTTACATGTTAATAATATCAAAACGCTCATGTTTGAAAAGATAGAAAATATACGGCACACTGTACTTATGGCAAACTTTTCCTTAGACATCGTATCGGAATATGACAAAGCCGAGATGAACAACGTCTTTGACCAGACTAAGCGCGAAATCGACAGTCGTTACGACTTTAAAAACACCCCGGCTAACATCGATTGGCACGGCGACAAGACCGGCATTGTCATCGTTGGCAATGGCGAGTGGCAAATTGACGCTATTATCGATATCTTCCGCAAGAAATTAGCGGCCCGCAACCAAAGCCAGAAAGTTCTCGATGTCAGCCAAGATCCAGTTGAGGCCAACTTAAAAGTCACCAAGACCGTACCGTTCAAACAAGGCCTAGACCAAGACAAGGCCAAGCAAGTCACCAAAACTATCCGCGATGCCTTTCCAAAGCTAAAGCCCCAGATTCAAGGTGATGCCGTCCGTGTCTCCAGTAGCAGCAAAGACGATTTGCAAGCTGTTATGCAATTGCTAAGGTCGAAGGACTTCGACTTCCCGCTCAATTTTACGAACTTTCGCTGAGAGACATTCGATCACCAAGTCGAGGCATTCGAACGATATCGATACATCGGCATATCGGGACCATCGGGCACAAATGCTTCGCCCACTCTTGGTATGTACTGGTCAAAATTAGTGGGCACCTGAGGTGCATGAACTATCACCGTCAAGTTGTCTGTTCGGATACATAAGTCGCTGCACTTGGTAGCATCCCGATAATTACCGGCATCAATGCTAAGCTTGCCATCTGTAACGGTAGCCTTTAGCTGGCTTTTGTCATATTGGCCATGGCCCATAAAAGTCACGTCGTAAGCCGGTGCTACTTCGTACTCCAAGCGTGTTCTCTCTGGTAAATTAAGCGTGCCTAATGATGTATACGAAGTTGTTGATACGGTGTCGTGCCAAGCCGTCGCATTGTAGCGATCGGCTACATGCGGCGCCACGGCGACTCCTGCCGGTATACCGATCGCAACCGCAGCCAGTAGCAGCGAAATAATGCCGGCGGTTAGCCAAACAGGTAGTGGCCAACGACGCTTAACAAAGCCAAGGCCAACCACCGCCACAAGCAAGGCCACTAGTTCAGCGGCGACAAATGCTAGCACTAGCAGCGCCGTCTCGGTTGCACCGACCGGGAACAACCGGCCAACTTCGAACAATTTGTCGGGATTAGCTAAAACATAGCTGCCCATGCCGATGACATAAATCATGCCGGTGACACCCAAGATTAGCAATACTGCACCAATCACAACCCTGGCGACATCAAACAGTTTTTGCCCCCACCTTAGCAAGACCGGTCCGGTCGTCGTAACGACCGCTTCGGCCTTGTCACCAATTTCTTTGGCATTCTCACGCAGTGGTGTCTGTGCTACAAAATTACGTAAGGTATCGACATTGACCGGTTTGCCTTGCATATGTAGTCGATCGCTTGGTGTTTTTGCTTCAGGTAGCAACAACCACAGTAAGATATAAACGATGATGCTGCTGCCCCAGGCCAATGCAAAGACAACGAACATCACTCGGACGAGCCAAACCGGTATCGCAAGGTATGCAGCTAGGCCACTGGCCACACCGCCCAAAACCGCATCGCTAGTATCGCGGTACAACTGCCGCTGTAAATTGTCATCGGGCGCCGCAACCGTTTCATCTGTCTGGTCGCCGAAATCCTTTGGCTCACCGAGTTGCTCGCGTAAATAGTCAACATCACCCTTCAGTACAACCTTTTCACCAGTGACACCACGAGTAGTTAGCAGCTCCGCCATGCGCATCTCAATTTCATCCATGACATCACTTTCGCCACCGACTTGTTTACTGATTTGGTCGAGGTATGTGCGAAGTGAGCGATGGGCGTCAACCGCAATCGTAAATTGTTGCCGCCCAAGATGGATTTGTGTGATTTCGTTCATGAATTTTCCTTTTCAAGCCTTACGATTGATGAATGGATGCGTTTATACGACTGCTGGAGGTCTTTAAGGACTTTTTGACCAGTTTCAGTCAACCAATAATATTTGCGGGGCGGGCCCTGCTCGCTTTCGCGCCACTCATAGCCCAGAAGGCCATCTTTGGCTAGACGGCTAAGCAATGGGTAAAGCGTGCCTTCCACGACAATCAACTCCGCTTCGTGCAATTTCGTAATAATGTCCGAACTGTAGACCTTATCTTTGCAAAGCAACAAAACACAATACGTCAGAACACCCTTCCGCATTTGGGTTTCCGCCTGAGAGATAGTTAGATCGATATCACTACTGTCATTCATACACTACTATGTTATACAAGGTACTAAAATATGTCAACTATTTCTCTTTCGGTTACGTATGTATGAACCATAAACATATACGTTATACTTGTATCAGTATGAAGGATTCGCTAGATTTACTCGCCCGTGCTACCGAGGTTCTGGAAGAAAATGACCGCAAAAGCTATACCGTCCCTGCCGGCGACCTCTACCCCCACCAATGGTTATGGGATAGCTGCTTTATAGCCATCGGCTTGCGGCATATCGATATTGAGCGCGCCAAAACCGAGCTGTTGAGTCTGATACGCGGCCAATGGCGCAACGGCATGCTGCCGAACATGATATTCAATAACGACCCCGCCTACTCGCGCGATCGTAATGCGTGGCGTAGCTGGTTAAGCCCCTATGCACCTGACGGCGTCGCCACATCCGGTATCACCCAGCCGCCAATGCTGGCCGAAGCCGTTGTTCGAATCGGTGAAATGCTGGCAGCTCCCGAGCGACGAACCTGGTATCGGCAAATGTGGCCCGGCCTGGTCGCCTATCACAAATGGCTTTATGAAGATCGTGACCCTCATGACGAGGGGCTTATCTTGCTGATTCATCCTTGGGAAACTGGCCTAGACAACACGCCGCCGTGGATGAGCGAGCTTCATGAGCATCAGCTTTCGTGGTGGATACGAGCCATGCACAAAAGTGGTGCCGACAACATCGTCAGCCTAATCCGGCGCGATACCCGTAGCGTCCCGGCCAGCGAGCGATTCAGTAATGTTGAGGTGCTGGCGCTGTACGACGTGCAGCTACGTTTACGCCGCAAGGCTTACGATATCGACAAAATCCTTAACCACTCAATGTTTACTATCGAAGACTTGGGTTTCAATGCCATTTTTATTCGCGCCAATCAGCATTTGCAAACAATCGCCAAAAGCTTGAAAGAACCCATGCCTGAGGGGCTATTAAAACGCATAAAGAAAACCGAAGCAGCTTTTGAAGGTTTATGGCATGATGTCAGCGGCCAATATTATTCCCGCAACTTCATAACTCACGACTTAATCCAGGAGCCATCAATCGCAACTTTATTGCCACTTTATGCCGGAACAGTTACGCCCGAGCGAGCAAAACGGCTCGTCAAAATGCTCGAAAGTGAGCACATGTTTGGCCTGGGCTACCCCGTGCCAAGTGTACCGCGGTCATCCAGTTGGTTCGACCCGAAACGATACTGGCAAGGCCCAACCTGGCTCAATATGAACTGGCTGGTCGTTGATGGGCTGAAGCGCTATGGCTTTCATGAACATGCCGCCTTGCTAACCGACCTATCCATCGAACTGGTAGGCCGCAATGGTTGCACTGAATATTTTGACCCGCTTACTGGTGAAGCGGCCGGTGCAGACAACTTCAGCTGGACGGCAGCCTTAGCCATCGATTTTCTCAAGCAAAAATAATTTATTGGTACTGTTGGCAGACGGCTGGGTTCGTCGTACCTTTCAGCTGTCCAGTAACTAGTTTGTAGGTATACATGGTGTATTTATCACCGGCCGTGAAATTACAGTCAGGTAGCATAGGTAATTGGTAACCAAGGTAGCGGTCGAAAATAAACCGGAAAACATTAACCGATGAATTGATATTGCTCTGTACCGTCTGATTATCGACACCAGGCATATAGTAGCTAGCCATAATGCCAAATTTTTGGAGCATTTGATCGAGCGGCAAATTTATCGGGTCATAATAATGTGTCGGCGTTAATTGGCCACGGAACTGCTTGGGGTATGGCCCTTCGTCGGCTTGGATGAAAACAACAGCTTTAGGGTCGTCGCGGCGAATTGTGGCAATCAGCGATTCGAACTGTGTATTTATATACGTAAGTTGGTTATTGTATTTGACCGTTTCGTCAATGTCATTGTCGGTGCGATTGCCGTCATAATCCGGTTGATTACCATCGGCATCAAAAACGTACGGATCATGTGGCGACAAGATATGAGCAAAGGTGTATTGCGGCGTGGTTTGCGTAGTGCTATGGGCGGCGATATTTTTAAGGGCCGCCATTTGAGTAACGAAGTTCTCGGCCGGATTGCGGTCGAGTTGATATTGAACAATCGTGGTATGGTCTAACGTCAAACCCTTCAATAATAGCGGCGATAGAATACTCTTGTTAATGATGTCACGCTGCAAGTCAGTCTGCCAGAAGTTCTTGCCTAGGGCCCGTAAGCGGAAGGACTGTGACGGTTCGGTATCGGCCGAAGGCATGTTGCGCG
>DAIESS010000028.1 GCA_027346135.1 Candidatus Saccharimonadota bacterium | reverse complement strand
CGCGGTACAGTGGTAACAGGCCGTATTGAGCGCGGCATTGTCAAAGTGGGTGAAGAAGTTGAGATCGTTGGTATTCGTCCCACGGTTAAGACCACCTGTACTGGCGTAGAGATGTTCCGTAAATTGCTTGATCAAGGCCAGGCTGGTGATAACGTCGGTGTGTTGTTGCGTGGCACCAAGCGAGAAGATGTGGAGCGCGGTCAGGTTTTGGCCAAGCCAGGTACTATTACTCCTCACACTGAATTCGATTCAGAGGTTTACATCCTTACCAAGGAAGAAGGCGGTCGTCACACTCCATTCTTCAAGGGCTACAAGCCTCAGTTCTACTTCCGCACAACGGACGTAACTGGTGAAGTTGAACTTCCAGCTGACAAAGAAATGGTCATGCCTGGTGACACTGTTACCTTCAAGGTCAAGTTGCTTGCACCTATCGCCATGGAACAAGGTTTGCGCTTCGCTATCCGCGAAGGTGGCCGTACCGTTGGTGCTGGTGTTGTAACCAAGATCGACAAATAATCACTACTGATTATGGTCAAGAAGAGCTCCGGGAAACCGGAGTTTTTCTTTTATTTCCGATGATGTAGCATAAGCATATGGGAGAAAGACATGGAAGAGTTATCAGAATCATATGAGTTACCGGCCGAGATAGAAAATGGCGTAGCGTTAGAAAATATGCAACATTATCGACCGACAACGGTAAAAAATCTTGGTGCGACAATTGTTACTAACCTGGCAGCACGATCTATCATCGATACCAGCTATTCGACACCGGCTCTTAAGAATAAAAAGCATCGTTATTAAAATGGTTGCTCGGCCGGACGAAACTCGCTTGTTAATCGCTTGCCATCTAAACAACATCTGCTATAATTAGCCCCGTTATATTAATTGTGTCGAGAACTTGGCGGTAACCACTCGCGTCCAAGGTTACGACACCGCACATAAAAGAGGAGTATAAACCCCTATGGCTGAAGCCAAACCAACCGAACAAAAACAGCGGATTCGCATCCGTCTAAAGGCCTATGACCACAAAGTGATCGACCAGGCAGCTAAGCAAATCATTGACACAGCTCTTCGCACCGGTGCGACTTTGGCTGGCCCAATCCCGCTGCCAACCCGCAAGAGCACCTTTACGGTTGTTAAAAGCCCGCACGTATACAAAAAAGGCCGTGAACAGTTTGAAATGCGTGTTCACAAGCGCCTTATCGACGTTTTTGACCCAACCCCCAAGACCATCGACAGTCTGATGAACCTCAGCCTGCCAGCCGGTTGTGACGTCGAAATCAAGATGTAATCAGCTTAATGCAGCTTTAAAAGACCGCCTTACCATGGGCGGTTTTTTGTTGATTAAAATCATAACTCCTCTGTCAAACTTGACTAACAGGCTCGCATGTGCTATAATAAAGAGATATGAACGAGACACAGACCACCGTTGCATTTCCAGATGACAGCCTGCTTAATTGGGACATTACGCCCGCTCAGCTTGAGCTTGATGAGCGCCGCGCCCAGGCTTTGGCTCGAGTCGCTAGTCCGCGCCGGGCACAACAACTTGTATTTCATGAGAATGCAATTGCCCTGCGTAGCTTACTGCTTTCTCCTGAAGAATAGACCATAAATTTCTGGTTCGCCAGTCAGTGTGCTTAAATAGTACTAATGGCTAAAACAAAAAAGAAAAAGGCTAGTTCTAGCCGTACAACTCAAACCAATCAGCTCGACAGCGTTTACTTGCTAAAGATGGTACTGTACTTAATCTTGGGCGCCCAGTGGCTGCGTTTTGTTGGCCCCGGTGGTAATTCCCAGGTGCCAATTCCAATTGGGCTCATCATCGGCATTTTGTTTGCGATGCATGATCACTTCCAAATCGACCGCAAAATCGAATATGCCGTCCTGCTGATTGCCATGTTTGTCGGCTTTTGGGCGCAGGTTGGCGTCTACATTAGCGTCTAGTCCGGTTCACGTTTTTATCGTAGAATAGACAACATATTGACAGGTGTTAGGTTGATCTGTTACTCTGTAATGGTATTTATAAAATTTCTGTACTTGGTGAGTTAGATCGGTCGTCTCCAACAGGGGTCGATACCACTAACAACCAAGAATTTTTGTGCCTTGGCCAAAAAACAGACTAACTGTAAGAGGTTACATAATCGCTATGAAAGCACTCATTACGAGAAAAGTCGGCATGACTAGCACCATCTCTGAAGATGGCGTTGTTCAGGCTGTCACATTGCTTTCCGCTAGTCCTTGCGTTATTACGCAGGTCAAGACCAATGAAACTGATGGCTACAATGCCGTTCAGCTTGGTTTTGAAGAGGGGAAAAAGCAAAATATTAGTAAGGCTCAGCAAGGCCATTTCGCAGCCAGCAAGGTGCTCCCGAAGATTATTCGCGAGTTCCGCGTTGCCGAAATAACAGAAGACCTCAAAGTTGGCGAAAGCATCAACCCCGAGGTCTTTTCAGTTGGCGACGTAGTTGACGTTACCGGCACGAGCAAGGGTAAGGGTTGGGCTGGTACCATCAAGCGTCACAACTTCCACCGCGGTCGCAAGACACACGGTGGCCGCAGCTACCGCCGCGTTGGTTCAATCGGTTCGATGTACCCTCAGCACATTTTTAAGGGTAAGAAGATGGCCGGCCAGATGGGCGCCGAGCAAGTCACCGTTCAGAACCTTAAGGTTGCCCTGGTCGACACCGAACTCGGTGTTATCGGTGTAACTGGTGCAGTGCCTGGCCCACGCAAGAGCATTGTTATCTTGAAGGGAGCAAAATAATATGGCAACCGTAGCAACCTATACCAAGGCTGGTGCCAAGGCTACGACAGCCGCTAAGCTCGACAAAGCCGTCTTTGACGTAGCACCAAAAAGCCACGATTTATTAAAGCAAGCCTACAACACCTACCTGGCTAACGGCCGCGGCAACTTTGCCGTTACCAAGACCCGCGGTTTGGTAAGTGGTGGTGGTAAAAAGCCATGGCGCCAAAAGGGCACTGGCCGCGCACGTTTCGGTTCATCTCGTAACCCAATCTGGCGTGGTGGTGGTATTGCCTTCGGCCCAACCGGCGAAGAAAACTACACTAAGGCACTAAACGTCAAAGCTAAGCGCTTGGCTGTTCGCCAGGCTCTCAGCGTATCGGCTGGTGCCAACAAGATTATCGTTGTTGAAGATGTTAAAGCTGCCAAGACTGCCGAGCTCGCTAAACTGCTCGCTAAGGTTGGCGCAACTCGCCGCACTCTACTGGTTGTCACCGACAAGAGCGCCGAGTTAGTCAAAGCATCGAACAACCTAACCGACCTCAAAGTCGTTGCCGCTACCTACTTGAACGTTTACGACGTTTTGAACGCTGACAGCGTTGTCTTTACGTCAGACGCCCTAAAAGCAACCACCGCTTGGTTGAGTGAGGAAGCAAAATAATGGATAAGACAATCGTACTAAAGCCGCGCATGAGCGAGAAAAGCTATGGCTTGGCTCAGCTGCGAAACACTTACGTCTTCGACGTTAGTGGCGAAGTTAACAAGCACAGCGTCGCGCGCGCCGTTGCCGCTCAGTTTGGCGTCGAAGTTGCCAAAGTTAACATCGCTAATATCGATGGAAAATCAGCTCGCGTCGTTTCTAAGGGCGGCCGCCGCGTTTCCAAAGGTCACCGCAGTGACGTCAAGAAAGCTTACGTAACGCTTGTTGCCGGCAACAAACTGCCAATCTTCGATGCAATCGAAGCTGAAGAGGCCAAAAACTGAATCTCAGGAGAAAGTCGACAAAGTTGTCGCCAAACAATCCGAGAAAGAGGCTAAGAAGGCCGCAAAGGAGAAGAAGTAATGGCTGTAAAACAATACAACCCGACCACTCCCGGCCGCCGCGGTATGACATCGCAGGACACAACTGCTATCACTACCAAGAAGCCGGTTCGCAGCCTGTTGGTTGCTAAGCGCCGTGGCAATGGTCGCAACAACCAGGGTCGCATTACGACTCGCCACCAAGGTGGTGGTGCTCGCAAGTTCTACCGCTTGGTTAACTTCCGTTTGGCGCCTGGCACCGAAGCTGTCGTCGAACACATCGAATACGATCCAAACCGCAGTGCCCGCATTGCCCGCTTGAAAGAGGCTAACGGTACTTACCACTATGTTTTGGCCGCTCAGGGCATGACAGTTGGTAAGAAGATTGTTAGCCACGAAGAAGCTGCTATCGAAGCCGGTAACCGCTTGCCACTTAAGAACATCCCAGTTGGTAGCACTATTCACGCTATCGAGTTGCAACCTGGCAAGGGTGCCCAAATGGTACGCAGTGCCGGTAACAGTGCTCAGCTAATGGCTAAAGAGAACGGATACGCTCAGGTACGCCTACCTAGCGGTGAAGTTCGCTTAGTCAACCTGGAATGTATGGCTTCGCTCGGTGTTATCGGTAACGAACAGCACCAGAACGTTAAAGTCGGTAAAGCCGGTCGTAACCGCCACAAGGGTATTCGCCCATCTGTCCGTGGTGTTGTTATGAACGCCGTTGATCACCCGCATGGTGGTGGTGACGGTGGTCGTCACCGTATGGCTAAGGCACCTCGTACGCCTTGGGGTCAGAAGACCTTGGGTTACAAGACTCGCCGCCGCAAGAACACCAGCCAGTTTATCGTAAGAAGCCGTCATCAGGCGAAGAGAAAGTAAGGGGTAAGTAGATATGAGTCGTTCGCTTAAGAAAGGTCCATATATCGACTTCAAGCTTGCCAAGAAAGTGGCGGCGCTTGGAAACGAAGACCGAACAATTATTAAAACTTGGGCTCGCTCTAGCGTTATTGCGCCGGAGTTTGTCGGTAAGACCATCGCTGTTCACAATGGCAAAGTTCACGTACCGGTTTTTGTAACCGAGAACATGGTTGGCCACAAGCTCGGCGAGTTCAGCCCAACCCGTAAGTTCCGCAGCCACGGCGGTAAATTGGCGAAAGGGAAGTAGGAAGTATGTCAGTTAAAGCTATCGCAAAAGGTGTTCGAATGAGCCCACGCAAGGTCGGCGTTGTTGCTGCCTTGGTTCGCGGCCGCTCTGTCGAAGACGCCTTGACAATCCTCGAGCACACTCCGCGCCGCTCAGCCCTGGCCGTTCAGAAGGTTATCGCTAGCGCCAAAGCTAATGCCGACCACAACCACGGCCTCAAGCCGGCTACTTTGCAGATTACTCAGATTACCGTCACGCCTGGCCCACGCCTAAAGCGTTATCGCCCAGCTGCTCACGGTCGTGCCCTGCCATTCCAGCGTCGTACCTCACACATAACGGTTGTCGTTGACGGTGAGGCTCGTGAAGTTAAAAAGCCGGCTGCCGTTAAAGCAGCGCCGAAGAAGGAGAGCAAATAATGGGACAGAAAGTAAACCCGATATCAATGCGCCTCCAGGTCAACAAGGATTGGCGTAGCAAATGGTTCGCATCCAAGCGCAGCTACGCGGCATACCTGAAGGATGACCTGGAAGTTCGCCGTCTAGTTCAAAAGAAACTTGGTAGCCGTGGCGCTATCAACCGGGTTGAGATCAGCCGTTCACCAAACTTGGTAACTGTTACGATTTCGACCGCTAAAGCCGGTGTTGTCATCGGTCGTGGCGGCTCGGGTGCGCAAGAACTCAAAGATGGAATCGAAAAGATCTACAAAGTTCCTGTTCGCGTTAACATCGAAGAAATTAAAAAGCCTGAGCTATATGCCAAGCTTGTTGCCGAGAACATCGCTCACCAGCTAGAGCGTCGCATGAGCTTCCGCCGTGCTATCAAGATGACGGCTCAGAGCACAATGCGCGCTGGCGCCAAGGGTATCCGTATCGAGGTTTCTGGTCGTTTGAACGGTGCAGAAATGTCACGTCGCGAAAAAGAAGTTGCCGGTTCGGTACCACTTCACACGATTCGCGCCGCAATTGACTACGCTCAGGTTGATGCACAGACCACTGCCGGTATCATCGGCGTAAAGGTCTGGATCTACAAGGGAGAAAACTAATATGTTGTTACCGAATCGAACTAAATTCCGCAAAGTCCGCAAGGGCAAGATCCGCGGCGTCGCTACCAGCGGTAACTACATCGCATTTGGCGACTTCGCACTGCAGGCTCAAGGCCACGAACGGATTACCAGCCGCCAAATCGAGGCTTCCCGTCAGGCTATGACCCGTTATATCAAGCGTGGTGGTAAAATCTGGATCCGGATTTTCCCTCACACGCCAGTTACCCGCAAACCTCAGGACGTTAAAATGGGTAGCGGTAAAGGTAACCCAGAATTCTTCGTCGCTAAGGTTCGCCCCGGCACCATCTTGTTTGAAATGCAGGGTGTCAGCGAAGAAGTCGCACGCGAGGCAATGCGCCTAGCAGCACACAAACTTCCAGTCAAAACCAAGTTTTTGACCCGGGAGGAGGCATAATACTATGAAGATTGCAGAAATACGTAAATTATCGACAACCGACCTAACGCTCGAAAGCACCAAGCTTCGTGAAGAGATCGCTGAACTAAAGCGTCGTCTGCACGTTGGCGAAGTCCAGAACGTTCGCCTCATTCGCGGCAAGCGCAAGGACTTGGCTCGGATGCTGACCGTGTTAAGTGAGCAGCTTACAAAGGAGACTAAATAATGGCAGCGAAAACAATTATTGGTGTCGTTAGCTCCGCAAAAGCTGACAAGACCATCGTAGTTACAGTGGCAACGCGCAAAACGCACCCACTTTACCGCAAACAATATACCGTCAGCCGTAAATTTATGGCCCACGACGAAAAGAACGAAGCCCAAGTTGGCGACAAAGTTTCGATCACCGAAACTCGCCCGCTTAGCGCCCGCAAGCGTTACGTTTTGACTCGCATCATCCAGAAGCCAGTCATTCGTGAACAGGGGGAGGTGTAAGATGATCCAACAAGAATCACGCCTCGTCGTGTGTGACAACAGCGGTGCCAAAGAAATTCTTTGCATCCGCGTGTTGGGCGGCACCCGCCGACGCTATGCCCGGGTTGGCGATGTTATCGTCGCAACCGTTAAGCAAGCTAACCCGACTGGTAACGTCAAGAAAAAGTCAGTCGTTAAGGCTGT
>DAIESS010000027.1 GCA_027346135.1 Candidatus Saccharimonadota bacterium | reverse complement strand
CAGTATGATAGGCCTGCGGGGCACAGCCCTAAGAACTAATTGTGATGAAGTACTCGAGTCTGTCGATATGACAACTAAAAAACCAGTCCTAGTGCGCGATTTATCGGGCGGCGAAAAACAGCGTGTCTCTTTGGCAGTGGCATTGCTCGGCAACCGGGAACTATTGGTGCTTGATGAGCCAACGGTAGGACTCGACCCGGTGCTACGTGAAGATCTTTGGAAATTATTCCATCGCTTGAAGGATGCCGGCAAGAGCCTAATTGTTTCCAGCCATGTTATGGACGAGGCCGAACGTTGCGACGAACTGGTGCTGATTCGTGGCGGCCAAATTGTGGCTCAGGGTTCGCCACAAGAATTGTGCGAGCGCACCAACACCAAGACGGTCGAGCAAAGCTTCTTAGCTTTGGCGGGAGGTGCCGCATGAGTCTTAGGCGAACTTTTGCTACGGCACTGCGTGTGCTAATGCAGCTACGACACGACCCGCGGACGTTAGCCCTTGTTATAGTTGTGCCGTGCTTGCTTATGACACTTTTGCGTTACGTTTTTGATGGTGAAATGATGGTATTTAACGCGGTTGCACCGATGATACTGGGCATTTTTCCGCTGCTTATGATGTTCCTAATTACATCGATTGCGACGCTGCGGGAACGCAAGACCGGTACACTTGACCGGCTAATGACCATGCCAATCAGCAAGCTCGATTTTATATTTGGATACGCCTTGGCTTTTTCGGCCTTGGCCTTTGTGCAGGCGTCCATAGTCAGTTTAGTGACGCTTGGTTTTTTGGGCGTGACAGTAATGGGAGGTACGGTACCGGTGCTTATTTCGGCGGTGCTAGCGGCCTTACTTGGAACGGCGCTTGGGCTGTTTGTGAGTGCTTTTGCGACCAGCGAATTTCAGGCGGTCGAGCTGGTAATGCCGACATTGATGCCGCAAATTTTGCTTTGCGGATTGTTTGCGCCGCGCGAAAATATGGCCAAATTATTACAGTGGCTATCCGACGTTTTTCCGCTGACATATAGCGTTGATGCCATGAAACAAATAACGCGCTATGCCAGCTGGACCGGACAACTAACGCGTGATTTGCTGATAGTAGTCGGTTGCGTCGTGCTCGCCTTAGTGCTTGGTTCGATTACGATTCGTCGGCAAGTTTAATTAGTCTTTAAAAAAATCGATGTCCTTCAGCTCGTCGGGCAGAAAGCCTTGCTTGGGCTTAAAGCCAGCCTGCCAGGCGTAGCCCTTGCCATAGCCGAGATCTTTCATGAGCTTGGTAGGGGCGTTGCGTAGTTGCAGCGGAATTGGCGCGTCGGCGTGTTCGCGAGCAGCGCTTTTGGCCATTTGCATGGCGTTAGCCACGGTTCGAGACTTGGCCGACTTGGCCAAGACGGCGGCACAATGATACAAGTTGTATTCGCATTCTGGCAGGCCGACCCGCTCGACGGCCAAAAAAGTCGATACGGCCAAATTGAGGGCGGCCGGTGCGGCTAACCCGATATCTTCCGAGGCAAACACGACCATGCGTCGAGCAATGAATTTTGGGTCTTCACCGGCCTGTAACATCCGGGCCAAGTAATATAAAGCGGCGGTCGGCTCCGAGCCGCGCATACTTTTTATAAAGGCGCTGATGATGTTGTAATGCTGCTCGCCGGCTTTATCGTAGCCCGGCACACGTTTTTGAGCGGCTGTTTTAACCACCTCTGGCGTAATTGCGCCGTCAGTTAGTTGAGCAGCGAGCTCTAGGTTGCCCAAGGCGATTCGAGCATCGCCGCCGGACAGAGTAGCTAACAGCTTAACACTCGCAGCCGGTAGGCGCTTGGCGTTTAACTTAAGTAGCTTAGCGGCTCGCTTGACAACAGTGGTAATAGCGCTTATGTCAAGCGGTTCCAGAACTAAAACACGCGATCGTGACAAAAGGGGTGTAATCACCTCAAAGCTCGGGTTCTCGGTGGTGGCGCCAATCAGAATAATGGTGCCGTCTTCGACGTATGGCAAGAAAGCATCCTGTTGGGCTTTGTTAAAACGGTGTATCTCGTCGACAAATAGAATGGTCGTTAGGCCTAGCCGGCGGTTTTGCTCGGCGCGTTCAACCGTTTTCATGACGTCGGCTTTACCGGCTGTTACGGCCGACAACTCGATAAATTCCGACTCGGTTTCCCGGGCGATGATTCGCGCCAAGGTAGTTTTGCCGCTGCCGGGCGGGCCCCACAAGATCAAACTGGTTGGTTGCTTGCGGGCAATTATCTCGTGAATGATATTGCCGGCCGTCACTAAATGTTCCTGGCCAAGCACGTCGGCGAGCTTTTCGGGGCGCATTCTTTCGGCGAGTGGGCGAGTATCCATGATGATTTAAGTATATGTTGTTATGTCACTATGAACCAGTGACTTATCTCTGTTGTGGTAACCATAAGCATTTGATACACTCGAGATAGTAATTAATTGCCAGCTTACGCGCTGGCAGAGGAACATGCTATGGAACCCTCCAAACCGCAGTCAGTGTCCGATGAATCATCCAATCTAACCCAAGGTTCTGCTACGTCGACTTCCGCCGCCGAATCGGCCAGTCCAGCTCCGTCGGCACCACCCTTGCCATCGGCCAATGATGGTGAAAAGGCGACATCTCCTACCGACAGTACTTCCGTGCCTGTAAAAGTTACAAGCTCTGCGTCCTCGACTCCGGTTGCAGCTGATGCGGACAAACCAGCCCCAGCGGCCGCTACCACCGATCAGCCGGCGGCTGAAGCTGTTGCACCAGCCGAAGACGAAACTCCGGACAAATCGGAGCCGACGACGGCGGTTATTGGCGGACGTACCGGCCGAACCAGCTATACGGTTACCGAAGACGGTTGGCAAAAGTCCGACCATCACTCGCGAAAGCGTTTGCCACTCTTAGTTCTCCTAGCTGTCTTGCTGCTTTCAACCGGCGGTGTGCTGGCTTTTTATGTGCCTAACCGTCCGGAAAACGTTTGGAAAAGCGGCCTCAATAACACCGGTAAGGCCATCGACTCGTTAGTTACTAAGGCGACCGACCAAAAGCAGCTGAGCAGCTTAAAAACAAGCGAACTAACCGGCGACCTAACCATAAAGACAAAATTGATTAGCGGAACCGGCACTTTTGCGGCTAAACTCGATGACAAAAATAGCGACAGCAACCTGACGGTCAATCTTCAGTCGTCTGATCCGGCCGATAAAACCTCAGCGAAGCTCGGTGCCGATTTATTGACTCAGCAGAATGGTACGGCCGAATTTCCAAACGCCTATGTGCGCCTGACGGGCATGAATTTGGTTGGTATCGATGCGCTGCTGCCAGGAGTTAGCAAATACGACAACAAGTGGATTTTCTTGAGTAGTGATTTCTTGAAACAACACATGCAAAAATCGACGGCTGCGGCCTTTGATGCCAGTAAGCGACCGTCAGCCCAGGACGTGGCCGATTTTGCAAAAACAGTCTCTGGCGTAACTAAGCAATATGTTTTCTCGGCCGATGCCAACAAGGCGGTCTTGAACCAAAAAAGTTTTGTCGGCAAAGAAATGCTCGACGGTGCGAGCGCTTACCACTACACGGCAACGGTCAACAAGCAACATGCCGCCGATTACTGCAAGGCCCTTGTTGTGAGTGTCGCCCAGACGAACCTGTTCAAGAAAATGGTGGTAGCCGACGAGCGTGCCAAGCAACAAACGTCGATGACGAAAGACTGCCAAGCGCAGACCGATCGCATTAATCAGAACGAGACGATAGACGTTTGGGTCGATGCTAAGTACAAAGTAATAAGTAAGATTCGTCAGTACAACCCGGACAACCACAAATCATATACCGATATTGGCCAGCACTACACGGGCGGCAACCAGCTGCAGCTTTACCTAAAAAGTCACGACGATAGCCCGTCGGCCGATCTGTCGGTTGATTTAACGCTCGACACATCCAACTACACGGTTAACGGAACGTTTAATTCGACTTCGGGTGGCAGTGACAATGCTGAAAGCATGACTGGTCATTTCAATATCAAAGCGACCAGCAAAGCTGTCCAAGTTACGACACCAACAGGTGCTGTTAAGGCCGAGGATATTTTCAAAGCACTCCAGCTGCCTGTCGACAAGGCCTTGCCACTACCGACTCAATCACTCTAGATTTATCTGAAGGCTATAACTTAGCGCTTACCGTCGGTTTCGTCTTCAATCTCATGGCCTAGGATTTCTTCGATTAGGTCTTCGATTGTGACGATGCCAACAATCTCGTCATCTTTTTCGATTGGCATCAGATGCGTTCGTGCAGCGATAAATTTACGAAACATGGTGTCGAGGGCGGTCATGCTACCGACCATACGAGCCGGGTGTAAGGGCAGGTCGTCGACGCGGTAAACTTCCTCGTCGAAGTCGATGTCGACTAGCTCCTTCATGAGTAGCACGCCATAGCAATGCGTTAGTCGGCGGTTAAAAATTGGTATGCGGCTGCGGCTTTTAGCCTTTATTTCGTCGATCTTTTTATCGTTTAAAATTGTGTCCGGCGTTAGCCAGAATACCTTACTGATGGGCGTCATAATGTCGCGCACGCGTTTTTCACTCAGCTGGAGGGCACCGCGAATAATCTCGACCTCATCTTCGTCGAGCTCACTTTCTTGGTGGCCGAGATGTTCGGTGATCATGATGCCGAGTTCATGCCGGCTTTGTAATTGGCTTTGTTCGTGGCCGAATAATTTGTCGAGCAGCAGCTGCAGTGGCTTTGATATTGGGTAAGTTATGATAATCATCAAACGCAGAGCGGGCGCTAGCCAGGAAACGTAAAATAGGGCGCGTCGGTTGAACAAGGCCTGAGGAAAAATTTCGCCAAATATGACGATTAATAGCGTACTGACTATGCCGGCAATAAGACCATTAAAATGATGTTCCAAAACAAGCGATGTAGCCGAAACCGCACCGACGTTTGTGAGCAATATGCCTGCCAAACTTAAGTGGCTATTGCGGCGCAACGGCAAAATACGGCGCGCGGCAGCATTGCCTAACTTGGCCTTGCGGCGTAAGTC
Source organism: Candidatus Saccharimonadota bacterium (assembly GCA_027346135.1). GTDB lineage: Bacteria > Patescibacteriota > Saccharimonadia > Saccharimonadales > UBA4665 > DAIESS01. The sequence continues at coordinate 2,302 of DAIESS010000027.1, read as the reverse complement.
GTTAACGTCTAACGACATCAAAGCTACGTTAAGTCCCGAGCAGATTGCCGATACGATTACCAGCAAAATTACCTGCAGGCTAAGCGACAATACTTCCATAATTAGCGGCTGCAGTCCGAAATATTTAGCGTAAATCTACACATATTAAGTCAGGTTATTATAGCGTATACTGCCACGGATCGTCCAAAACTGGTTACGGCTGCGACCGCGTGATAGGATTGTAGAGTGTCGTCAATAATAAAAACTTTCTGGGTATCGGCGCTTGTAACGCTTATTACTGTCGCCTTGGTGGCGATGAACATCGGCTTACCATCACTATTACCGCTACTTATATTGATTGTCATCGAGGTTACTTTTAGTTTCGACAACGCCGTTATCAACGCCAAGATTTTGAAAAAACTTTCGCCTTTGTGGCAGCAGTTATTTTTAACCGTCGGTATTGTTTTTGCCATTTTTGGTATGAGGCTGGTTTTTCCGGTTTTGATCGTATCGATTACATCGGGATTGGGGTGGCAAAAAGTGATTGATTTGGCGCTGAATCATCCGCATCAATATTCTGCTTATCTCGACCATGCTGGGCCATCAATTACGGCGTTCGGTGGCGCGTTTTTGTTGATGCTTAGCTTGCAGTTTTTTATGGAGCAGGAAAAGGAGCATCACTGGTTTCGGCGATTTGAAGTTGGACTTCAAAAATTCGGTGCTTTTTGGTGGGTACCGAGTTTGATAACGACTGGTGTTGTGGCCATCTTAGCCTTTATACCAGCTAATCACCACGATGGCGAGACGTTGCGGTCAGGTTTGATTGGTGTCGGTTCCTACTTGTTCATACGCGGCATGACAGTCTTGATTGGTCGAACAACAGCTCCCAAAAGTGGCATCAAACACTACACTGGTTGGTTGGCGTTTACCATGTTTATGTACTTGCAGCTATTGGATGCTAGTTTGTCGCTTGACGGTGTACTCGGCGCTTTTGCCATTACGGGTGACGTTATTTTGATTGTCGCCGGTTTAGGCGTTGGCGCCTTTTGGGTGCGCTCACTGACGGTTTTTATGGTGCGGCGCGGTACGCTCGAAGCCTATAAATTATTGGAGCACGGCGCTCATTATGCAATTGCGGTCCTGGCGGTGTCGATGTTATTGGCTGTGGTTTATGAAGTTCCAGAAGCGGTGACTGGCCTGTTTGGTGTCGGCCTGATTGCCGGTTCGGTTGTTGCCTCGATTCAGTATGAAAGACAGCTTGACCAAGCGAGGTAGCTCGAGTGGAAGATTTTTCAATTTTACAGGCTTCACCCGAGGTTGTTGCGCCACGTCTATTGGGCTGCGAACTCGTACGCGTCATTGATGGCCAAGTTATGCGCGGTCGCATCGTCGAGACCGAGGCATATCATCAGACCGATGAAGCCAGTCATTCTTATCGCGGTAAGACATCGCGCACGGCCGTAATGTTTGGGCCAGCTGGCCATCTGTACGTTTACTTTACCTATGGAATGTATCATTGCTGCAACGTGGTGTGCGGTTCGGCAGGCGAGGGCACTGGTGTGCTCATTAGGGCGCTGGAGCCACTGGAGGGCCTCGATGTCATGCAGCAAAACCGACACGGTGTTGCCATGGCGCAACTAACCAACGGGCCAGGTAAACTTTGCCAGGCTTTGCATATCGACCGAACGAACAATGGCCATGACTTGCATAAAGACCCAATTCGCCTGATTATTAAGCCGCCGCTTGCAGCCGACAAGATAGTCCAGGCAACCCGTATCGGTATATCGAAGGCAGTCGATACACCGTGGCGATTTTATGAAAAATCTAACCCATTTGTGTCAAAAATTGCTTGAAAATGCATGAATTTAGGCATAAGCTTGATAGTAGGAAGTGTGAGGCTTCCGACCAATCTGGGCATCACTGCCCAGATTTTTAATTGTCTTACCACTATCTGTTAAGTTGACCGTCGAAAGCATTTATGCTATTATGAACGTAATTGTTTTTAATGAATCCGGGTTTGTTTTTTAGATAGTACTTGGCCTTCATTTCAGCAATCCAAGCAATATCTAAACAAAGGATTCAAAAATCTATGTCATACACGGCTTATTCTAGTCGTGCGCGGCGCGGTAAATCTGCGTCAACGCGTACTTTTGGCGGCCGGTCAAACCAGTCACGTCCTAAAAAGCGTGGCAACGCCAAGCAATATATTCACCCAAGTAAATTCATTAGTCCTGCTCGTGAAGTTGCGGTAGAGGTCTACACGCCTAAACATCGATTTGGTGACTTTAACTTTATGCCCTTGATCCAGCAGAACATTGCGGCT
>DAIESS010000026.1 GCA_027346135.1 Candidatus Saccharimonadota bacterium | reverse complement strand
TTGGTCGTCGTGCATCACGGGTATTGCCAAGTCGTTTTTCAGGCGTGCCTCGATCTCGAAACATTGCGGAGCGGCGATATCCTCTAGGTTGATGCCGCCAAAACCCGGCGCGATTGCTTTAACTACGGCAACAATTTCATCGACCGAATGTACGTCTAGCACAATCGGTACGGCGTCAATGTCGGCAAAATGTTTAAAAAGCATTGCCTTGCCTTCCATAACCGGCAAAGCGCCTTGGGGGCCGATGTTACCTAGGCCCAGTACGGCTGAGCCATCACTGACGATGGCAACAGAGTTGTTTGTCCAGGTATATTCACGAGTTTCCTTGGGGTGCTCGGCAACATGTTTCGAAACGGCACCGACGCCTGGTGTGTAGTAAATGCTTAGTTTTTCGCGGCTGTCTAAATCGTCCTTTAGCTCGACCGAAATCTTGCCCTTTAATCGTTTATGCTCTTCAAGTGCTCGCTTGTTGTAATCCATCCTTTCATTGTAGCAGTACTAGCACTCCGCTAACAGATGTGGTATACTTGCATTCAAGGCAATAATAATGTAAGGTGAATAGGTTAAGGAAACCGTTATGCAGAGTGTGATTCAGAAGATCAATGATAAGTATAAAAAAGGCGCCGTTGTCGATGTTCGCAGCGGTGACACTGTGAAAGTTCACCAAAAAATCCGTGAAGGTAACAAGGAGCGTGTTCAGATCTTCCAGGGTCTAGTTATCCGCACCGACAACAAAGACAGCCACACCAGCCGTATCACTGTACGCCGTTTGGCTAGCGGTATTGGCGTTGAAAAGAGTTTTCTATTGCACAGCCCCCTCGTACTGAAGGTAGAAGTTACAAAGCGAAGCAAGGTTCGCCGCAACTACCTAAGCTACATGCGCAAGTTGACCGGTAAGTCAGCCCGTTTGACTGGTGTTGAATTTGACCGCGACGCAGTTAACACTGTTCACGACAAGAAGGCCGAAGCTGAAGAAGCTAAATTGGCCGAAGAGACAGCCAAGGCTGCCGAAGCTGAAGCTGCCAAGAAAGCCGCAGAAGAAGCTGAGCTCGAAGCTAAGGCCGAAGCCGTCAAAGCCTCTCACGAGCAAGTCTAAGATTCGCTAACACGATAACAAAAGCCCTCGATTGTCGGGGGCTTTTTATTTGCGATGAGTATACAATAGACGCATGATTATCGTTGGGATAGATGAAGTTGGACGGGGCTGTTGGGCTGGCCCACTAGTGGCGGGAGCGGTCATTTTACCGCCCGATCTACTTTTAGAGGACGGACCTATAAACAAGGAAATCATACTGCGCGATAGTAAAAAAATGAGCAAGAAGCAGCGCGACATAACCGCCGAGTTTGTTAATAAACACGCCCTAGCGGTTGGGCTGGGCTGGGTTTGGCCAGCTGAAATAGATGAAATCGGGCTAACGGCAGCTGTTAAGCAGGCGATGCTGGCAGCATTACGGACGATTGACGTGGCTTACGATGAAGTAATAATCGACGGCAATATAAACTACATTCCAGATGACTCAAGAGTTCGATCGGTCATTAAGGCCGACGACAGCGTGCCGGCAGTTAGTGCGGCCAGCATTGTTGCCAAGGTCGCTCGTGACAACTATATGGCCGAGGCGGCTGAACATTTTCCAGTCTATGGTTTTGATTCGCATGTTGGTTATGGCACGGCCGCACACATTGCGGCATTAAAACAGTTTGGCGTCTGTGAATTGCACCGTCAAAGTTATAAGCCGATCAAACAGATAATGGGCTTGTTGTGATGACGAATTTCGATCACGGTCGAACGGCTGAAGCGGCCGCGGCGGAATACTTGGAGCGCAATGGCTATGAGGTAGTGGCGCAAAATTGGCGAACCCGGCAATGCGAAATCGACGTAGTCGCTACTAAAAACGGCACTGCCTATTGCGTCGAGGTTAAATATCGCCTGAATAACCACCAAGGTGGCGGCTTGGATTATATAACTTCAAAAAAGCTAAAGCAGATGCAATTTGCGGCCGAAGTCTGGGCGTCCAGTAGTCATTGGCGTGGCGATATTTGTCTGGCGGCCGTAGAAGTGGCCGGTCAAGACTACGAAATCACCGATTTTATCGATAACCTGACCTAAATTATTTGTCGGCAAAAAACTTTTTGATGTCGGCGAGGTCGCGGCTGCGCCAAGCAGCTTGCCACTGAATTGTTTCGATGGCTTGTTTGACGGGGCGCTCAAAACCAGCATTCATGTGGTTTTCGAAAAACTCTTTGAAAGTTGGCAAGAATGATTCGTCGCTGTAGTTACGGGCGGCATAGTTCGGCATACGATAAAAGCTAAGGTCGCCGCCGATGTTTTCTTTGAGCCAGTCCCAATGTTCGACCATCCAGTCCCAGGTCGTGTCGCGGGCAAAGCGATTACCAAAACTGTATGCTACCCAGTAGGCGGCATCTTGCAGGCGTACGTCTTTAGTGGTGATGTGCTGCAAGGCGCGTTCGATTAATTCTGGCTGCTCGAAGGCGGTTAGGGCGCCGGATAGTACAACCCGATCTTCACTGTTTTTGCTGTTGTCGTGCATCGAAAGCAGTTTGTCGAATTCGGCAGTATTGCCTTTGCGCGCGGCCGTGCCATAAACAATCGGCCGAATGTCTGGTGAGACATCTTCGGGCTTTTGCATGGCCGCAAAACGTTTGAGAGCCTCGGCGACAACAGCTTCGTTATCTGAATATGAGGCTAAACCGAGCACGGTCGGACGTAATAAGGTGTCAAAATGCGACTCTTCTGGCTTGGCGTCCCAACCGAGCCGGTCAACTTGCCGGGCGACTAACTGTCGAGTGAACGGTTTCATCGACTCACGCAGCTCGTCGTCACGCATGGTTGCGCGAGTCGAACCAATGATGCTGGCAATGACATCCCAGACAAACGTGTTATCTTCCGCTTGATAGGCACTCAGTAATTCGAATGTGTCGACCGTACTAGCATAGCCCGCTTTGGCGGCTTCAAAGCTATCGGACAAAAGCCCAAGCCGATCGAGTGTCGGCAGATTAGGGAGATGAGGTAGCATTTTCTTTAGCTGGTCAGGCTCGTAGACGACGCGGCAAAAACTCAAATGGCCGGGGTTAAAAATTGGAACTGAATCACCGAGCGGTTCGTTGACCTTAACTTCATTTTTAGCTTCTGTGATGGTTAGGCCGTTATTTGGCATGAGTGGTACTGGCCAAACGGATGGTTCTTTTTGAGCGCTTGGGTTCAGGTAGAACCGTTCTTGCTCCAGTGTTTCGGCATCATCATGGACGCTGGCTTTAACAATCGGGTAACCTGATTGTGTCGTCCAGGTGTTCATAAAGTCTTTCACAGGCTTGCCCGAAGCTTCTTCCCAGGCGGCCCATAAATCGGTGCTTTTGGTGTTGCCGTAGGCGTGTCGTTTTAGGTAAATGCGTAAGCCGTCGCGGAAGTCATCGTCGCCTAAATATTCTTTGAGCATCAGTAGTACGCTGGCGCCTTTTTCGTAGCTGATCGCATCGAAAATGGTGCGGATTTCGTCGGGGTGCTTGATGGTGACATCGATGGGGTGAGTGTTTTCGAGGGCGTCGAGTTTGAGTGCTTGGCTTTGTTCGCTGACGATGAATTCTTCCCAGACATTCCATTCAGGGAACAAGTGGTCGACCGCCAGATAGCTCATCCAGCTAGCAAAACTTTCATTCAGCCAAAGGTCGTTCCACCACTGCATGGTGACTAAGTTGCCGAACCACTGATGGGTCAGTTCGTGCGCCACAACATTGGCAACGTATTGTTTCATCGGTAAGCTGGTGTTTTTCGGGTCAACGATGAGGGCTTGTTCCCGGAAGGTGATACAGCCCCAGTTTTCCATGGCGCCGCTGGCAAAGTCGGGCAGAGCGATAAAGTCGCACTTGGCTAATGGGTAAGGAATGTCGAAGTAATCGTTATAAAACTCGAGGCATTTGACGGCTACATCGAGGGCGAAATCGGTAAATTGAATGTTATCGGGTGTGGCAAAAGTTCGAACCAGCACGCCATCTTTGGTGGTGGCTTCGAGCGAGCGCATATCGCCAAAGACAAACGCCAGCAGGTAAGTGCTCATCCGCGGCGTCGTTTCAAAGACGGTTGTCTGAAGGTTGTCTTTGGTCGATTGCTCTTTTACGGGGGTGTTGGCGATGACTGTTTCGCCGGCCGGGCTTACCAGGGTTAAGTCGAATGTGGCCTTAGCTTCTGGTTCGTCGATACACGGGAAAGCTTCACGGGCATGGTGACTTTCGAACTGAGTGGCGACAAGTTGCTTCTCTTTGCCATCGTGCATGAAATAACAGGGATAAATGCCGTTCATTTGGTCGGTCATTTCACCCTCAAATTCAAGTGCTATCTCGTACGAGCCTGGATAGAGCATTTGATCGGCATGCAAACGAACCTCGTCATAGCTGGCTTGGTTATTAATGCGGTTTATGTCGACGGTTTGGTCGCCCTTTTTGTCGTGTTTAATAACCTTGGCGCTAGTAATCTTTAGACCTTTTTGGTGAAAGGTTAGACGTTCCGATGGCCGTCCGGTTTTTTTGCCGGTAATAGTGACGTGTCCGTGAAAACTTTTCTTTTCACGGTCGGGCGCTAAGAACAGATCATAATGTTCTGGATGGAAACTCTCGTATAATCGTCGGACGTTTGTACTCATTATCATATTTTAACATGGGTAATGAGTCGCCGGCCGGCTAAAATATGTTCGTTTCGCTCTTACATTTAGAGCTCATCAGTACGACTAAAATTCGTAGACGAACATAACAAGCGGACAGAGGAGAATAAGAAAAACGGAATCATCCGCCATCTATGACACCTCGGCCCGCTCATTATGCTCGGAGCGCCCAAACTACTTCTTGCGTTTGGGGCGAGGGCGCACCACGTCGTCGGGGACGTTGGTGCGTCGGCGTGACGTTCCGTCGGGGTTGACGAAGTCGTCGCGGGTGAGCGGGAAGGGTGGCCCCAGGTCGGCGGCCAAGGCGGCCGGCTCTGCTTGCACGGTCGCCAGTGGGGTGTTCAGCTCCTTTTCCTTTTGGCGGTCAAACCACTTCATAAAGATGTATGATGTGGCCCACACTGCCAGGATGTAGTAGGCGAAGTAACCGAAGGCGACGAAGCCCTCTTTGGCCCAAGCCTCGTTGTGTTGGGCAATCAGCGCTGCGCTGCCCACCTCGGGTGGCTTGTTGATTAGCACCCCGATCAGCGTCCCGAAGGCCATAAGACCGGTCGAAACAGGCAGAAACATCCAGTACCCGAAGGTCCAGGGAATGACGACGAGGTAGACGACGACCAGCACCTTGCCGATGGCGGTCAGGACTGTGTACGCATCCATGACGGAGCCTCTCTATGTGAGGTGTATTTCTCTTGTCAGCTTGTTAAGGGTTTCGGGCAACTGCCACAAAACGTAGTAATAATACAACCAAACAGCGCAAAAAGCAAACTTATAATCTAATAGTCAAAGTATAAAAATGAGTATGACAAGCAGGTAGAATAACGGAGAGGCGGGTGGCGGCGGAGCCGGGAGCGGCGCAAAAAGCGCTGCAGTCACCGGCTTCCGCCACGCACCTCGTGACGTGAGGTCAGCTGTCGGTGTCGATGACGACTTGTCTGGAGTCGTAGTACCGACGCGCGAAGGCCAAGATGGCCTGGTCGACCTTCACCGGATCGGTTCCGGGGGTTGTGGCCACGACCATCTCGCTCCAGCTCTTGAGAGGAACGTTCGGACGGACGTCGACGATGCGGACGCCGTAGAGGTCCTTCATGAGCTGCTCGAAAGCCTCGTGGTACAGGTGGGTCTCGGCCGTGCGGTCGAGGTGAGGTGCACTGAAGCCAGTGCCAACTGGCTGTGGAAAGGTGTAAAGTGCTCCTCGGCTGACGGTTGCCCGTCTAATGCTAATCTCACGATTGGTACGCTTAAAGCGCTTGCTCAACATTGAGTGCCTCAATCTGTTGGTGTCTAACCTGCTTGTCGAAGGTCGTCTGGTGCAATTTTTGCCCAAACCTATATAATGTAACATAAAATAAGCAAAAACGCAATAAAGTGATATTTTGCATAACTTTGCGACCGATTGACTGGAGGCCTTAGTCTGCTATAATTGGAGTTGTTATAGGTCGGCCCGCAGGTCGACTTTTTTCATACCTGACGGCTTTCTAGCTATTACCGCAGGACCACCATTTGACACTTAAACAATTAAAAAGGAGTAATCAATGGAAATGGATTTTAAACAGTTGGCCGTGGCCATCAAAACAATTGCCGAAGAGAAAAACTTACCCGAAGAGACCGTTAAAGATGTCGTCGAGCAGGCCTTAGCAGCTGCTTATCGCCGCGATTACGGCGAGCGCGAACAAGAAGTTCGCGTAACGATGAACTTAAACACTGGTGATGTCGATGCCTACGTTGCCAAAGAAATTGTTGAAAAAGTCGAGAACCCGGCTTATGAGATTAGCCTAAAAGACGCTCAGGTTATGCGTAAGAATGCCGCTGTTGGCGAAACGGTTGAGACTCACGAAAAAGTTCATGACTTTGGCCGCGTCGCTGCCCAAACTGCCAAGCAGGTTATTTTGCAGCGTTTGCGCGAAGCTGAGCGTGAAATCATTATGGCCGAATACGAGGACAAGATCGGTACCGTTATTAACGCCGTTGTTTCTCGGGCCGAAGGCAACATCGTACGTATTGACCTCGGTAAAGCTCAGGGCATTATGCCGCGCAGTGAGCAAATTCAGGGCGAGCGTTACTACCCCGGCCAACGTTTGAAGGTCTTTTTGAAGGATGTTGAACGTGGTTTTCGTGGTCCTCAACTGGTTGTTAGCCGCGGCAATACGCAATTTGTCGAGTGGCTGTTCCGAGCCGAAGTACCGGAAATGGAAAGTGGCGCTGTTGAGATTAAGGGCATTGCCCGCGAAGCCGGTGTTCGCACCAAGATCGCCGTTGCTAGCAACGTACCTGGCGTTGACCCAGTTGGAACTTTTGTTGGTGGACACGGTACGCGCGTTAACGCGGTTATGAGCGAAATCGGCGAACAGGAAAAAATCGACATTACGGTTTGGAGCGACAATTCTCAGGAATATATTACCAACGCCTTGAGCCCAACCAAGGTAACGCAAGTTGTTATCGATGAAGACCGCAAAAAAGCCCGTGTCATTGTACCGGAAGATCAACTCAGCATTGCCATTGGTAAGAGTGGTCAGAATGTTCGTTTGGCCAGCAAGTTGACCGGCTACGAACTCGATATTGAATCTGAAAAGGGTGACAGCGAAATACATGAAGCTGTTATTGAAACGACCGAATTGCCAAAGCAGCCAAAACTGAAGCGCAAGAGCGATCTCGAAAACAGTTTGCTTGAGGCTATCGAAGAACACGGCGAATAGCCATGAAAACGGCTTTTATCGCTTACCGCCATACGGGTGAAGATCCGGCGGTACTCGAGCCAATGCTTACTGGCGTCCGGCAAAGTCTGGCCGCTATGGGCATTGAAGCCTATTGCACCTTCTTTGTTGAAGAAGAGCTTCAAAACAAGTCGATGAATGCGCGGCAGATAATGGAACACGCCTTCGAGACGATTGAGTCGCGCGATCTGTTGTTTGTTGTCCAGGCCGGTAATCTTAAATCCGAAGGCATGCTAATGGAGGTCGGTAGGTTTTTTGGCCGTAAACCGATCATTGTCGCGACCAATCAGTCGGAGGGAACATATCTGCCAAGCATGGCTGACTACACTTATTCTTGGCAGACGCCAGAGGAGTTAATTGCCGGCGTCCGGCCTGCGGTTGAACGGCTCTCAAAGTAATCATAAGTAGCCTAAACATGTACCGCGCATTTGCGGTACAATAACCTTATGCTTTTAGCCTCTTTGATACGCTGGTGGTATGGCCCTGGTTATGTCCAGCAGATAAAGCGAGTGCAAGATGTCCAAGCTAGACTGGCCGATTCGATGTCGGTCGCTCAGCTAGCGGCGACTTTGTTTGCGCCGTTCAAACAGATTGATGCCGGTCACTCGCAGGCGTCAGTACCTTTGGGTGTTAAATTTCGATTTTGGTTTGACCGCTTGTTCTCACGTATGTTCGGCGCGGCTGTTCGTTCGATAACAATTGTTTTCGGATTGGTGTTCCTGGGGGTTTGGGCACTTATCGGCCTAGTTAAGGTA
>DAIESS010000025.1 GCA_027346135.1 Candidatus Saccharimonadota bacterium | reverse complement strand
TGCCCGTTCTCGGTTCGAGCCCGCAAGATTTCCTCAACCGCCGATGTACCGACGTTCTTAATAGCGGCCATACCAAAGCGGATGGCCGGCTTGTCGCCGGGTACAACGGCAAACTCAACAAAAGATTCATTGACATCAGGCGGCATCACTTCGATGCCCATCTTTTTACATTCGGTAATCTCGATGCTCAAACGGTCAGTGTCGTCGTAGTCGCTGGTCATCAATGCGGCCATAAAAGCGGCCGGATAATGCGCTTTTAAGTATGCGGTTTGGTAGGAAATTAGTCCGTAGCAAGCCGAGTGCGACTTGTTAAAACAATAGTCGGCGAAGCCGAGCAGGTCTTTCCAGAATTTCTCAATAACGGGTCTCGGTACGCCATTTTTAACAGCTCCGTCCTCGAACTGAATCTGTAATTTCTTCATGACGTCGACTTTTTTCTTACCGATAGCCTTACGCAAGGTATCAGCCTCACCACCCGTAAAACCACAAACATCACGCGAAATTTGCATCACCTGCTCCTGGTAGACTAGTACTCCGAAGGTCGTTTTAAGGGCGTTTTCCATCAGGGGATGAGCATAGCCAGTGGGTTCAAGACCGTTTTTGCGTTTAATGAAGCTATCCGTCAGTCCGGCGCTTAAGGGGCCGGGACGGTACAAAGCGCCCATGGCGACGACGTCGTCGAATTCCGTGGCCTTAAGCTCACGCAAATACCGTTTCATTCCGGATGATTCAAACTGAAAGACCCCGGTTGTATCGCCGCGCTGAAGCAACTCGTAGGTTTTTTGATCGTCTAGCGGCAAGCTGTTTATATCGACTTCGACGTCATAGACTTTTTTGATAATACGCAAAGCGTTCTTAATTATTGTCAGGTTAGACAGGCCCAAAAAGTCCATCTTGAGCAGGCCAAGTTCTTCAATTGGGTCTTTCGGATACTGCGTCGCCACAACGCCCTTTTGGGCCATTTCGAGCGGGGCAAATTTAACAATGTCATCTGGAGCAATCACAACGCCGGCGGCATGAACACCATGACTGCGTACCGTGCCTTCCAAAATTAAGGCTTGATCGAAAACCTCTTTGGCAATCTCGTTAGTCTCGTACTCATGTTTGAGGTCGGGGTCTTTTTCAAGTGATGTTTTAAGTGGGATGTGTCGACCCTGGACCGGTGCCGGAATCATCTTGGCTAACCGGTCGGCCTCTGCATAGGGCACCTGCAACACCCGCGAAACATCGCGTACGGCGTTACGGGCAAACATCCGGCCGAAGGTTACGATGTTGGCGACGCGTTCTTGGCCGTATTTGTCGGCGCAGTATTGAATCACCTCATCACGCCGTGTATCTTGAATGTCGATATCGACATCGGGCATGCTAACACGATCAGGGTTAAGGAAACGTTCGAACAGCAGGTCGTACTTCAGCGGGTCAAGTTCGGTGATTTTAAGCGAGTAACTAATGATCGATCCAGCCGCACTACCACGCCCTGGCCCAAACACGATCCCCTGGTCTTTACCCCAGTTAATGAAGTCCTGAATGATCAAAAAGTAGCCGTTAAAGCCCATCTGGTCAATCACACCCAGCTCGTAAACAGCTCGCTCAATCACATGTTCGGGCACGTGCTTTTTGGCTTCCTCAATTGACAAATTAGTCGTCTCAGCTTCTTCCAGGTCACCATAGCGCCAAGCCAGACCCCGGTAAACCAGCTTGTCAAGGTAAGACTTTTCGTCCTCACCCTTTGGTACGGGGAATTTGGGAATTAAGATTTTGCCCAGTTCAATCGTCACATCGCAGCGCTCAGCAATCAGACGAGTATTGGTAATAACTTCTGGGTGCTCGTCACCCCATCGTTCGATTAAAAGCTCCGGATCTTCAACGTGCAACGGGTAGTCCTTCAAGCTCATGCGTTTTTCATCACTTAAAAATGAGCCGGTACCGACACACAACAAAATTTCGTGCGCATCCTGGTCTTCGTGTTTCAGATAGTGCGCATCACAGGTAAGCGTCACTGGTATGTCCAACTCTTTACCCAGCTTAAGAACCTGCTCGTTAATAACCAGTTGCTCGGGACTATGAAGAGGGTTTTTGGGATGTCCGTGATCTTGAATTTCTAGGTAGTAACGATCGCCAAAGATTTTTTTGTACCAGCTTGCGACTTCGACGGCTTTATCATATTGATCGTTTTTAAGAGCATCGCCCACTTCACCACCCATACAGGCGCTCAGGCAAATCAAGCCTTCGTTATACTTCTCTAGCAGGTCGTGGTCGATACGCGGATAGTAATAAAACCCTTCCAAGTTAGCGATGGTGCTTAGCTGCATCAGGTTGTGGTAGCCCTTGTCGTTCATCGCAATCAAGATCAAGTGAAAGCGATTTTTGTCCTTTTGTGGATCCTTGTCGGTGTGTTGGCGCGCTGCCACATAAGTTTCGATGCCAATTATCGGTTTTATACCATTAGCGGTCGCTTCCTTGTAGAATTCAATCGTCCCAGACAAGGTGCCATGATCGGTCTTGGCAACAGCCGTCATACCGGTATCTTTAACAAAGTTTACGAGGTCGGGTAACCGCGTTAGACCATCAAGCAAGCTATATTGCGTGTGATTATGGAGATGCACGTAGTCACGTGACGATAGCTTAGCCCCCGCTGCCATGCTTTTTTACTTACCCTCTTAGATTTACCAGTTTATGAATCTTAGTATAGCGTTTTTGAGACATAACCGCGACCATTTTAATGATAAAAGCCGCTCTAAAATCTAGAGCGGCTTTTAATTAACTTTATGATGTCTATTTCTGAAGATAGGTGCGAATGTGGTCGATGGCCTTGTTGGCGTCTTTAATAGCCTGAGCCAGGTCTTTGTCTTCGGCATCACCTTCATGAATGGCACTAAGCAAAACGCGGGCCTTTTCTTTCGACTCTTTGGCTTTTTCGAGCAAAGCATCGAGTTCTTTACTGGCTTTTTCGCTTAGCTGGCTGCCCTTTTGTTTGCTCTCTTCGAGCAAAGCGTTTAACTCGGTGTGCAATTTCTTTAGTTCTTTTTCGGCCTCGGTAACACTACGGCTAGCCGTATCTTTAATGTCCTGACGGGTTTCTTTGCCGCTCTTAGGAGCCGTTAAAACCCCGGCTACATAACCGGCTGCGGCGGCTATTACCGTTCCAATTGCGAATTTCTGTGCTGATTTACCCATCGTACCCTCCTTGTTTAAGTATTGCCTATTTCCGAAATTTCTCTGCCATATGCATAAGGTTGCGGATAATCTTGAATGCTGCCAGCGGTCCACCGGCGTTCTTTATAACTGCCGTCGCCGCTTCAGCCGACTCGATAACTTGTTCGGCTAACGCCACAGCTCGGCGGGCAGCCGACACCAGCTTGGCGATCATAACCAAGACAACAATCGCAGCAATTAAGAAAAGCGTTAGTACGGATGAAACGATAATGACTAGTATTTCTTGAGCATGTTCCATAAGTATTAGTATACAACGATTAGCGGCTTACTACTACTTTCCCCCTTAGGCCATAAATTTTTAATTGCAAACTCGCAAGAAAGATGGTTTCTTTAAGTATGACTATAAAATCTGCTTCGAACAGCCCAGAAAGCGTCGCCCAGCTAAGCCGGCGCGTCGCCGAAATCTACACTGCGCTAAGTTTATTGCGACACACCGTCAAACCGCCGACATTTAACGAAGAACAGGGGCTTACGTCCGACGTGGTATACCACGGTATTCCCGGCAGTACTTCGTTGCACATTGGCCGCGCCACACCAGAAAATACACCGTTGGCTCTCCAAAAAAGGAAAGATTTCGCCGCTAAGTTTACGTTATGGCTCAATCGTCATCAAAAGAACGGCATCGTCAGTACCGTCTATTACTTTGGCGAAAATACAGCCGATGAATCAACGACGCAGATTTTAACACCAAAAGACGACAAGCGCTTCCGCACCATCGAACCAGGCCAAGATTCCCGTCGCTGGGACGATTTAGCCAACGCCATTCATAGCTTAGATGATCTACCCCAGCCTCAGCCAGTAGCAGTCGAAACGGCCGATGACTCTAGCGCAGCTTAGTGCGCAAATAAGTTTCTAGTTGCTTGCCCAGTTCGGGATGAGCTAGTCCAAAATCAATCACTGTCTTCAGGTATTCCAATTTATCACCCGTATCATAGAAAGTGCCGCCGTCAATTTCGCGGGCATAAAAAGCAAAACCGTCGTCAATCATTGCTTGAACCATCGGCTGAAAAGTAAATTCGCCCTCAGAGTGAGTACGCGATGCCTTCTCGATGTATTCAAATAGTTTGCCGGGCAGAAGATAACTACTAACACTTGCCAGCGCCGATGGCGCCTTGTCTTTGCCGGGTTTTTCGACAATGCGGTCCATCTTCATAGTCAACTGGTCAATATTCTTTCCGGCTACAAACCCGTATTTTGTGTATTCGTCATCGGTCTGAGCCGCCTTGCATGCAAATACCCCTCCACCACGTGTTTGAGCATGTGTCTCAATCAACTGCTTGGTTGCACTCTGTGGAGCAACAAAAAAATCATCAGCCCACGTATAAATGAAAGACTCATGGGCGTTTATCAAATGTGCCGCACACATTAAAGGCGTTGCATTGCCATAGGGTCCCTTTTGGCGCAGGTATACAAAGTTCGCCATGTTCGAGATGTTTTCGAGCTCGTCGATATAATGCCGTTTCTTCTCACCACCAGCCCGCAGATTGTTGAGCAAGTCTTCATTCGGTAGATCGAAGTGGTCTTCTATAGCCCGCTTATTGCTGGAGCCGACGATGATAATGTCTTTGATCCCCGCATCCACAAGCTCCTCTACGACGTACTGAATAATAGGCTTATCGATTAAGGGGATCATCTCTTTGGGCATTGCTTTCGTTTGCGGTAAAAAGCGCGTCCCAAAACCAGCGGCGGCAATAACCGCCTTCGTGACTTTCTTCTGTGTCATTCTGCTATAACCCCAGTTGTTTTTTTATGAGTTGCTGGGCGAGCGCCGGGTTGGCTTTGCCCTTCGATTCTTTCATCACCTGTCCGACCAAAAAGCCGATGGCTTTCATTTCGCCGTTTTTAACATCTTCGGCGGCTTTGGCGTTGGCAGCCAAAACCTGGTCGACAATTTTAATGATCTCGCCCTCGTCACTAACCTGCAGTAGATTCTTTTCTTGGGCGATGGTTTCGGGGTCACGACCAGTTTTGAGTACCTCGGCCAAAACCTCTTTGGCAGCCGTCGAGCTCAATTTGTTGTCCTCGACCATCTGGCTTAGTTGGATTAGTTGCTCGTCGCTAGCCTGAACACTAGCTTCACCTTCGGTGTTGTCGTCTTCGGTTTGAGGCTGGAGCAGCCAAAAAGCGACACGTTTAGCGTGTGACGCATTTGCAGCCCGGTAGACACGTTCGACCCGCCGAGCCGTATCAGGTACGGCAATAATGTCTTCAGCCGCCCGCGCATCCAACCCGATTTCATCGAATAGACTTCGGTAATCGTCGGGGAGAGCCGGCATCGACTTAGCAATTTCGTCGATGAAAGCATCGTCGAGTAAGACCGGTGGCAAATCGGGGTCTGGGAAATAGCGATAATCGTGGGCGTCTTCTTTGCTGCGCTGCGAGAAGGTTTTTTGCTTGGCGTCGTTCCAACCGCGTGTTTCCTGGTGGATGGTCTCGCCCTTTTCGAGCAGTTCAATCTGGCGGTTAATTTCGTAATCGACTGTCTTTTCAACGCTGCGGAAACTGTTCAAGTTCTTGGTCTCGGTGCGCGTACCAAGCTCATCAGTCTTACTGACGCTAACGTTCACATCGAAACGCATGTTGCCATAGTATAGATTCGCGTCCGAGACATCGGCGTAACGCATCCTCAGGTACAGTTCGCGAGCATAGGCCTTGGCCTCGGCACTAGTATGCATGTCGGGTTCACTGACAATTTCGAGCAAAGGTGTGCCTGCCCGGTTAAGATCGACCAAGCTATAGTCTTTGCTGCCATCTGGGTGGGTGCTTTTACCGGCATCGGCCTCGAGGTGAGCCCGAGTAATACCAATGATTTTCTTGCTGCCATCCGGCAAAGCAATATCGACCTGGCCGCCCAAAACAATCGGCTCGTCGAACTGAGTAATCTGATAACCCATCGGCAAGTCGGGATAAAAATAATGTTTGCGATCGAATTTGCTGAACTTTTGCGGTCGGCTACCCAAAGCAAAGGCAGCCTTAGCGCCTAAGCGAACTGCCTCCTTGTTGAGCACCGGCAAAGCGCCCGGCAAGCCAAAGTCGATATGGTTAACAAGGGTGTTTGGCGCTGCTTCGCGGGCATCGTTATCGGCGCCGCTAAAAAGCTTTGTTCGGGTTTTAAGCTGAACGTGGCATTCGATGCCTATGGTAGCCGTGTACTGATCGCGAACTTCTGGTGTAATCATTAGAGCGCCCCCAGGTCTTTCAAAGCTTGACGAAAACCACTTAGCACGCGAATGACTTCTGATTTTTTAAGTGGTGCGACTTCTTCATGGACTAGACGATTGCGCAATTTATGACCATACCAAACTGTGTCGTTTTCACTTAGGCTATGTTGAGCCGAAACCAAGCGCTCACCCATCGTTCGCCCCTTAAAACGGCGCTGTTTTAAGGCATCATCGAGCAGTTTGTCACCGTCAATCACGGCAAGTGGCCAAGTATCTGGCTTGCCGCAAAGTGATTGGATTTCCTGCCAGCGCCGTTGATACTTTTGCTTGTTTAGCTTCTTGGGACGGCGACGTAGCAGGCTGGCCGTTAAAACTATAACCAACAATAAAACGCCGGCGGCAACAGCTAAGTACATCGTCATATTGCTACTCGAAAAGTTCACGCGACTGTCTCCTCTGTTTTACGGGCTAAGGCCAACAAGGCCGCATCGTGTTTTTGTGGTGCCATCAGCTGCAAACCTACCGGTAAGTTATCGACCGAACCCGCCGGAATACTAATAGCCGGGATGCCGGCGAGGTTGACCGCCACTGTCATGATGTCGGTTAGATACATCTTGAGCGGGTCGTTGACATTGGCACCAATCTTGAAGGCGACTTCGGGGGCGGTCGGTCCTAGTAAGAAATCAACTTTGTTAAAGACGTCGTTGAATTCGTTGATAATTTTAGTGCGAACTGTCTGGGCCTTTTTGTAGTAAGCGTCATAGTAGCCGCTCGATAAAACGTGCGTGCCGATCATGATGCGTCGTTTGGCTTCTTTGCCAAAGCCATGAGCTCGTGACATTTTGTAGCTATCGTCCAAAGTTGTTGCCGACGGGTCGCTGTAGCCGTAACGCTGGCCATCGTAACGGCTCAAGTTACTACTAACTTCGGCTGGACAAATGATGTAATAAACGGCCAGAGCTAGAGGCAAACTTGGCAAGCTAACATCAACGATTTCGGCGCCGGCAGCTTTTAGTTTTTCGATGGCATTTTCGATGAGCGCCTTAACATCGCTATCAAGACCTTCGGAATCCATATATTCGGTAATGCGGCCAAATTTTACGCCTTTTAGCGGCGTGTCGTTCAACGGGAAATAAGCCTCTTCGCGGTCAATGGTCGTGCTATCCAGTTCGTCACGACCAGCCATAACATCGAATACTAGAGCTGCATCGTCGACCGTTCGGGTAAGCGGCCCGATCACGTCGGTGCTGCTAGCCATGGCCACAACACCACTACGCGACACCAGACCATAAGTCGGTTTAAAACCGACGCTGCCCGTAAAGCTGGCTGGCAAACGAATTGAGCCACCAGTGTCAGTGCCAAGTGCGAACGGCGCCATATCGAGCATGACAGCAGCGGCCGAACCGCCGGAGCTACCACCCGGTACGCGGGTTGGATCGTGCGGGTTTTTGGTCGTAAAGAAATCGGAGTTTTCAGTGCTAGAACCGTGCGCAAAAGCATCGAGGTTGGCCTTGGCAACACAAATAGCGCCTTCCATCTCAAGTCGGTTAACGGCCGTTGCCTGGTAAGGCGCCGTAAAGCCTTTTAGGATATTGCTGGCGGCGGTTGTTTCGGCCCCGAAAACCAAAAAGTTATCTTTGGCAATGAACGGTACCCCGGCCAAACGGCCAACGTTTTCACCATTCTTAACGGCTTGATCGATCTTATCGGCTCGCGCTAAAGCCATTTCGTCTAGAGTCACAATAATCGCCTGGTAGTCGGCTTGCTCGGCAATTTTAGCCAGTGACTGCTCAACCAGTTGTCGGGCGCTTAATTCACCGGCCTGAACTTTGGCGGCGATGTCTGCAATTGGTTGCCAAACAGACATTACGCAATCATCCTTTTAACTTTTATTAGGTTGTCCTGTGTATGCGGCACATTGCTAAGTAAATCTTGCGGCGCGTAACCATAATCGATTACCTTGTCATCACGCGTGACATTAGTCAGGCCAGTTACCTGACTGGTAGGCTCAAGGCCGGACACATCAACGGCATCAAGTTGTTCGACATACTTCAAGATCTCGGCTAGTTCAGCTGCAAACTCAGTAATCTCGTCGTCGGACAGCATCAAGCGGGCTAATCGAGCCAATTTTAAAACATCGTCGCGTGAAAGGTCTGCCATATTTGTCTTAACTATACCAGAGCTCCAAACAAATGTTTAGACCAAGCTAGCATAAATTGGCGCTGTTATTGGACGTCAAAAAGATCTTGCAATCCGCTCAAACCAGCGCATAATCAAGCCCAACAGGATTAATCCATAAACATAATGGAAAAACTCTCCAAAACAGAAACCCTAGTTGTACCGGTGGCCGGCATACTAAACGTGGAGGCGGGTGAGCACTCGACGGCCGAACTACATTTCAGCCGGTTGAGTCGGAAAATGGAAAAAACGCTCGGCATAGCCGTGGCGCGCCCAATTGTGCCAGTCGGTCTGGGCGTTCTGCAATCATCTAAGGCAATTTACGAACACTTCGCCAAAGAGGTCGACGCGCGCGTGCAAGCAAACGACCAAGCGCGCGTGCTTTTCCTTGGCCATTCACTCGGCGGATTACTGTGCCGTGAGTTCTTAGCTCGCAACTATAGCCGTACCGAACGGTACATTGGCGCTGTTACGCTTGGCTCGCCGCATTTACAGGTCGACGAACGTCAATGGATGGGCCTATACCGCGGCGTAGTCCGCAACATCGATCGATTTATAAACAATATACCGATGTTAGACTCGCCCGAAGAAGGCGGCCCGGTCTTGCATTTTGTCGCCGCCTCCAACG
>DAIESS010000024.1 GCA_027346135.1 Candidatus Saccharimonadota bacterium | reverse complement strand
CAGCTAAACCTAGTGGACCCGCCGAGTGGCCGCTACCGGCATGCTCAAGCATGCGGATGACATCTTCACGAATAATAGTAGCCTTTTGCTCCAAAACAGAGAGCGGGAGAGTTTGTGACATGTGGTGACTCAATTAATTGCTGATTTTAGTATAGCATAAGCGTCTAGGGGATTTTCAGCGTGCTGGATAAAACCACCGGTGTTGAGAACGGCCACACCAGCTTCCACCAGTTGACGGGCGTTATGGTCATTAATGCCGCCATCCCAACCGATTTCGGCTGCCGGGTGGTGTTCGCGCACCTGTTTAACTTTGTCGATCAAACTGAGGTCGGCCTCACCGCCGTGATAACCCAGATGACCACTAAATATCAGGACGTGATCAAAACTATGCATTATCTGGTAGGCGTATTCGACGGGGGTATCGTGCAACAAAGCCAAGCCAGCCTTAATGCCAGCCTTGTGCAATTCGGCCGCAAAATGCATGTGATGGACGTGCGCCTCGTTATGGATTACGACCATGTGCGGCCGCAGCTTAATTAGTTGCGGCAAATAATCCATCGGCTCTTGATACATCAGGTGAATATCACTAACTATGCCCGGGGGCAGCCAAATACTTTCTAGTGAGGGCGATTTGGTCGGCGCAAACTCGCCATCCATCAAATCGATGTGAATTCGCTTGGCAAACTTAGCAACCCGCTCAAGCTGCACCCTGTACTCGTGTAAGTCGTAAGCCGTTACCGTTGGACAAATTTCGCTCATTTAGTCTCTCCGGTAAGATTTAAGAGCTAGCATAACGATACCTCCTTAACCGACAAGCTGGTCGATCTGTTGGATACGACGGACAAAACGGGGGGCGCCCGCAAACTGCGTTCGCAGCCATGTCATGACGATCGGCTGCATATCTTCGAAAGACGTGTAGCGCGAGCTTAAACACAGCACATTGCTGTCGTCATCATTACGAGCGGCTCGCGCCTCTTCCAAGTCCCAGCATAAGCTTGCCCTAATACCCTTAAACCGATTAGCCGCCATGCACATTCCTTGGCCGCTACCGCAAATCAAAATGGCTCGACTATCTTTATCGCCATCGGCCAACAAGGCACTTACGGCTTCACCGGCAAACTTAGGAAAATCGTCGTTCGGATTAAAGGTGTCGCCACTGAGGTCAATAACCTCATAGCCGGCATCTCTCATAAAAACACTCAGCTTTTTCTTGATTTCAAAACCGTTGTGGTCGGCGCCAAGGTAAATCTTCATCGTTTAATCGTTCTTTTGAGCTTCCTTTTTGTGCAAATAATTGCCCGTATCGGCCACGACCTCGACAAGTCGGTTACTGTAACCCCATTCGTTGTCGTACCAAACCATCACCTTAACTAGGTTGCCGCCAACTACTTTGGTAAGCAACAGGTCGACCGTACCGGAATTGCTATTGCCGATGTAGTCGGAGCTGACCAGTGGCTCTTCGCTAACGCCTAGAATACCCTGATAAAACGGCTCTTTGGCGGCTCGTTTGAAAACTTCGTTCACTTCTTCGACGCTAACACTGCGCTTTAGAACGGCCGTTATATCACTTAATGAAACGACGGGCGTGGGAACACGAATACTAAGTCCGTCAAACTTGTCTTTTAGCTGTGGCAATGTCAAAGTGACGGCAATGGCAGCGCCAGTCGTGGTTGGCACAATATTTTCGGCAGCGTTACGACCTTCGCGCAAGTCCTTTTTGGGCGCATCCTGGACGGCCTGGCTGGAGGTGTAGCTATGAACGGTCGTTAACATGGACTTTTCAACGCCAAATTCGGAATCTAAAATGGCCATAACCGCCCCAAGACTGTTGGTGGTACAGCTGGCGTTGCTAACAATTTCGGTGGCACCTTCAAGCTGATCTTCGTTAGCACCAAGTACGATAGTGTCGACGCCTTCACTCTTAGTCGGGCCAGATATAACAACTCGTTTGGCGCCAGCCGTAAGATGCTTTCCGGCGCCGTCAGCATCAGTAAAGAAGCCGGTCGACTCAATCACCAGCTCAACATTCATGTCTTTCCACGGCAGAGCGGCCGGGTCTTTTTCGGCCAAAACGACAATATGCGAACCATCAACAATAATGTTCTTGTCGTCATAGCTCACCTCGCGGTCATAGGTACCATAGTTAGTGTCGTGCTTCAGCAAGTACGCCAGTGTTTTGGTATCGGTCAAATCGTTAATTGCAACGATTTCGAGATCATCGCGAGCAAATGCGATTTTAAATGCGTTACGGCCAATTCGCCCAAAGCCATTTATAGCCACCCGTGTTTTTGCCATCTTATAGAGTCATCCTGTTTATGCTTATACACCCATTGTAGAACAGGTTACAAGACTCACAAAATGAAACTTTAGGCTAGCGCCCTATGAGAGCTATTTGTTTTGGTAACGTGCAATAGAGTCGGCAATGATTTTTTGAGCTTCGGCGACATCGCCCCAGCCCTTAACAATCGTGCTGCCAGGTTTCTTGAGGTCTTTGTAGTGCGTAAAGTGGTGCTCGATTTGCTTAACTAGTTGAGGAATGTCTTCGAGCGATTTAATAGCATTGCCATCGTCACGGTTATCGGCCGGTACGCAAACAATCTTGTCGTCGACCTCGCCATCATCCTCGAATTTCATAACGCCAATAATGGTAGCTTCCAACCAAACGCCAGTCGCTAGTGGCTCCGGGCAAATAATAAGAGTATCAAGTTCGTCGCCGTCCTCGTCGAGTGTCTGCGGAATAAAGCCGTAGTCACATGGCTTGGCAAAAATTTGCGGCTCGACCCGGTCAAGCATAAAGGCGGCGTGTTCACGATCCCACTCAACTTTCAGGCGTGAACCGTGCGGAATTTCGACAACGGTATTAATGGTGCCGTTCTGGTAATCGCCCGGTGTCAAAACTTGGTTAAAATCTGGCATATCTAAACACTCCTCTAGTTAAGTCTTAGCACTTTTACTTATATAATATTGTACACTAGCAAGTGAGGCAATTTTACTCGTAGAAGAAACATGAAGAAAAAACAGCATACGCCAATTATAGTTGGTCACGGTGGAGCGCTCGGGCTCGCTCCAGAAAATGGCCTTGAAGGAATGCGTTTAGCCATCAAATATGGCGTCGACCAGATAGAAGTCGACCTACGCCTAACCGCTGATGGTGTTGTAGTCCTACGCCATGACGACACCATTTTAGATGAGCGCGGCAAAATACAAAGCATATCTCTGATGTCATACAAGGAACTGAAAGCCCGCGAGCCAGACCTGCTGACGCTTGACGCAGCCATCACTTTTGTTAAGCGACGAGCGCGATTGATGCTAGAGATAAAAGATCACTCAGCGACAGCTGCCACTATCGACATGGTCGACAAGTTTCTGCGTAAAGGCTGGAAACCGGCCGATTTTATGATAGCGTCATTCCAATATCAGCCGCTGGCCACCTGCAAAAACGACTTGCCCGGAGTTGATCTAGTTGTGCTAGATGATTGGTCCGGCGTACGAGCAACCTATCGAGCACGCAAACTGGGCACGCCCTACCTAAGCATGAACCAGGCATACCTATGGCCGGGCTTTATTCGTAGCATCGCGCGGCACTACAAGCTATTCTGCTATCCACCGAGATATACGCTACCAATCTTGCGTAATCGTCAGCCGAATAACTGGGGAAAATACGGTCTGTACGGCATCATCACCGATTACCCCGACCGCTATGCATCTGCTATAGTTAAAACCAATGAAAGCAACACTCCATCACGTTGACACATTAACTGACTCTATCAAAACCTTCTGGTTTGAGCCCGAACAACCGCTGCGCTTTACCGCCGGACAATATACGGAGCTATACTTGCCGCACGACAACCCGGACGACCGTGGCGAGCGGCGTTGGTTTACGATTTCATCATCGCCAACCAAAGAGCTTTTCAGCATTACTACCAAGTATGCCGCCGAAAAACCCAGCACTTTCAAGCAGGCCCTGTTTGCCATGCAGCCCGGTGACCAAGCCGATGCGGCTGAGGCGATGGGTGATTTTGTCTTACCAAAACTAGCCCAGACACCGCTTGTTTTTGTAGCCGGCGGCATCGGATTAACTCCGTTTCACAGTATGTTCGAATGGTTGGCCGACACCGGCGAAAGGCGGGACATCAATTTTTTGTATGCCGTGCGCAGCGAAGACGACATCGTTTTTCAAGACACCTTTGAACGGGCAGATATTCACGCCACAATTGTGATTGGTGAGCCCTCACCCGATTGGGGTGGCTTAAGCGGACGCTTGACGGCTGATACAATCCAAAATTATGGCAATATTAGCGACGATGCATTGGTCTACATCTCTGGCCCCGAAGGCATGATTGAGACCCTAAAAAATGACCTCATAAAAGCGGGCGTCAAAAAACAGCAAGTCGTTACTGACGACTTCCCTGGCTATACATCGCTATAACCCGTATCAATTGGTAACTTCAAGTTTTAACCGTTTAGCACGGTTGAGGCGTGATGATCTCTTCGGCGTGTTCAGATGTCGGGACTAGTTTGCCTTCGAGGTATTCACGGATGATGAGCGCGGCCGTGGCACCTTCGCCGACTGCACTGGCAATTTGCATGGTGGCACCGCTGCGGACATCACCAGCCGCAAAGACACCGCGCATCGATGTCATTAAGTGTTTGTCTGTTTTGATAAAACCAATCTCGTCCAGTTCAATATCACTACCGGCTAGGAATTGCGTGTTCGGTACTAAGCCCACAAAAATAAAGACACCATCGGTTTCAAACTCAACCTTAGCGCCCTCCTTAGTGCCGACCACTTTGGTAACCACATTATCACTGCCAACAATCTCATCGGTGGCCGTGTTGAGATGAACGGTAATTTTGCCATCGTCGACATATTTTTGCAGTTCTTTTTGCAGGACATCGCTGGCCTTGATAGACGACCGGACCAAAAGATCGATGTGGCTAGCAAAGCGAGTTAAGAATATACTTTCCTGAATTGCCGAATTGCCGCCACCAATGACAACCAGTTTTTTATCGCGATAAAAAGCTCCGTCACAAGTTGCGCAATAGTGTACACCGCGGGCGTAATATTCTTTCTCACCCGGCACGCCGATTTTTTTATAATCACTGCCGGTTGCGATCAAAACAGCTCGGGCCAGCATATCGCCACTGGTCGTTTCCAGGCGTTTGTAGTCGCCCTCATCGGAAATTTTAGTGACTTCGCCCAGTTCAATAACGGCACCAAAGCGCTCGGCCTGATTCTGCAAATTTTGCGCCAGAGTAAGGCCCTCGATACCTTCAGCAAAGCCGGGATAGTTGTCGACCATATCGGTTATGGCCGCTAAACCGCCAACAACGCCACGCTCAAAAAGCAAAGTATCGATGTCCTCACGCGTCGTATAAACGGCCGCCGCCAAAGCTGCCGGACCGGCACCGATCATTATGACGTCATGTTTTTGGACTTCGGCCTCACTCATCTATCTCTCCATTCTAGCGTAAATATAATCATCAATAATCTATGACCAGCAGTTTATCGGCTCACGACCTTTTGGCGTGGCCCACCCTTGAATCCCAATCGCCCGACCGCTATTAGGCAACGGCCGGAGCTAATTTGGCCAAGTTGTAGCCAACAATAACTTCGCGACTATCATCTTGCTTGGTAACAACCGTTACCGGAACGGTCAAGGCCCCGCTTAGCTGCAAGGCTTCGGCTTGACGCTCAGGGTTTTGATCGAGATTAACCTCTTCCCAGGTGTGACCTTTAGCACTAAGATACTTCTTCACCATAGCGCAGTAGGCGCATGTGTTAGTGGTAAAAATAGTGATATTTTTAGGCATCGAATCCCCCGAATCCTTTTGAATGCTTAGTGTATGTTTATGCTTACGTTTAGCTATTCAAAGTATACTCTAGCGTTATCAAGTAGTGTCAATACACTATATATTGTGTTTTTTACACGTTCAAGCGTAATTTAAGCACCGATTTTGTGCAGTGTAATATCGAACACCAGCGGTGCGTTAGCTGGTATGCCAGAGCCGGCCGGCGGATTAGGACCATAGGCTTGGTCGGCTGGGATAATCAAGCGACGCGTGCCGCCGACCTTCATGCCGGGCACACCATCAGTCCAGCCTTTGATGACCTGGTTCAACCCAAAGCTAACCGTTTGACCAGTGTCGAGCGAACTTTGGAAGATAATGCCGGTGGCAGCCACGGCGCCAGTGTAGTCAACCGTGACAGTGTCGCCTGGCTTGACTTCATCGCCCGTACCGACAACTGTGTCGATCTTTTGTAGCTCCGTAACGTTACTAACTGGCGTAAAACCTTGTAGTTGTGTTCCTTGCAAAATACCCTCCTTCTTAGTCGTCTGTGACGTATTGTTCTTATCGTTCGACTTACTTTTATGATCTGATATGGACTGCCAGATGACAGCAATTGTGAGCGCGGCTGACGTTACCAAGAAAAGTAACGCCCCCATCAAAGCAAATAATCGATCCCTCTTTTTTACCGCCATATAACTCCTCCAGTATAGTTTTTTACTTACAATGTCTCAACTTTTTCCTTAAAACCCATCGGCCAGTCACGCAGCAGAGCTGTTCGCAGTTTATCCGTTCGGAAATTGACGTCCCGGATGCTGTCCAACGGCACCCACTCAGGAATATATAGGTTTTGGCCCATAGCCGTAATAATAGCCTCTTCCGACTCGGGATGAAGAGCCGGTTCACCATTTACATAATGGCACAAGAAAACGTATTGTATGCCAAACGGGTCGCCCGCATCTTCAACATAAACCTGGCGATCAATTTCGACTTGAACACTCGTTTCCTCGGCCATTTCCCGCACTAAAGCCTGCTCGGCAGTTTCGCCAGGATCAATGCCACCCCCCGGCAAGGTGTAGTACACGCTGCCGAATTTATTACGACGAATAACTAATAATTTGCCATCTTGCACCACGATGGCACGGACTGCTTTTCTCATAATTATTAGTATAGCGCATATCGACGGCTTACCGATTTTTTGCTTTTTTCCAGATAATGGTATAAAACTTTATACATGTTTCCGGGGACTTCCCGTCGAAACACGCACACCACCCGATGGGAGTTGATTTTGTATGGACGACAACCGAGGTCCTATCCAGGAAAATCCTGGTTTTCTTCGTCGAAAGACGAAGCGGCCAAGGTCCATCCAGGGAGCAAAGCCAGCACGGTCGAAGCCCCGTCTTACGCCCATGCCGAGCTTAACGCCCGAACGACGGTCGTACGTTCTGTCGCTGATGGCGGCCAGCTGCGCCCTTGGACTCTTTGGCGGTCTTGTGGTTCTGAACGCCCTCGGCGTCGAGGACTTCATGACCTCGCTGACGTTGGCGGTTCTGATCGGAGTCGGCGCCGCGATGGCGACCAAGCATACCCTCGCTCCGGCGCATGCGCGTCCACGCAGCCCTGACGTCAATCCTGTGGTGAAGGCTTCACCCATCACAGTCAGATTGGCCGAGGAGAACGATGCCAAAGACCCTGGCAATCGCCAAGCCAAATGGCTGTTGCCCGGTGACCTACGCAACGTCTACTACGACGACCGCCATCACGCCATCTACCTACCAGAGCTGTTCGAGGAGATGTATCTGCGTAGCTACCAGGGCAAACGCCGGCTGATGCGCGCAGTGCGTAATTGCAGCCTCTCCGCCTTGGTGGCAATGGTTCTGGCAATCGTTGTGGCAGCCTGGCCGCTACACATCCACACGGCCGAGGGCATCATTGTCGCCGCTCTTGTGGGCATCGGCTCGGTAGCCCTCTACACGGTGTACGGGCTATGGTACTGTCTACGCCACACGCGCTTGATTGTCACTCGACGCATCATGGCCGAGATTCGGCTGACCTGGCCCTGGATACCCAGTAAGACTTCCTATGTCTACACCCAGACTCTGACTGAGCCAAACAGCACCCAGGGCACGTGGGCACGGATCTTGGGCTTCAGCCACCACCACATTGAGACCACCGAGCAGCACCCGGCCATCCAAGAATGGAACTACGCTCGCCGGAAGGGCGCTCTGGACTACGCGTTGAACGCGTTCGCCGTCCCCGAGACCCACGCCGAGTAAGTTCGAACAAGATCAAGGTGTGCGAGCCCCGACGCGATATTATTGGCCCCCAAAAGGCTAATTCTTTCGCGTCGGGGCATACACTTAAACTTTTGAAATTTACATTTTTTATAACACGGTCACATTGCCATTTATTATCCGTGACCTAATACGGGCAAGTTATGGGGAAAAAGACAGGCAAAATAATTATAAACGGGGATAGTAATGGCAATGGCCAAAGGCCATATCGCTATACGCATCAACCGCGTTTCTTTCACTTTTTGAAGCTAATCCTTCCCTTTACCGCCGGCGCACCCAATTGACCTTAGCTAAACTGCTAAAACTTTTTGGAGGTCTAGTTTGCGAATGTGCAGGAGTAATGGCTTAAGGAGAGGAGCAGATGTGACCGTAGCCACAACGACATGCCAGCATGACGTCGGTCTTCACCAGACACCAAGGAGCGTAATCACTTGGCAGTGGGAGTTCGACCGTCTGCTCCTCTCCGGCTTTAGATGGCTTGGAAAGCCATATTCGCCAAAAGCACGAAAAGAGGAGATTATCTGCCTGTCTTTTAAAACTAAAGAAGGTTCAAACGCTGGACCGTTTACGCGGCAACTTACCCTCTAAAGTAGGATAAGCTTATGTGTTTTATAAGCGGCTGTCAATGACATGGCTCTCACGATTCTAAACTCTTTCGGCCGAGAGAGTTTGCGCACAGGCAGCCGCGCCGGCATCGAGCAGACTGGACAGTTCGGCCTCGCGCATAGTCTTTTCGTAGTTCGCGCAGATAATGCGGAAGGTTATGTTTTTAGGCTTGTCCGCGGCTGGCTGATAGACACCGAGTGCCTCAATTGTCAGCAAAGTCTGGTCGGGCTTCTGTTCCATAAGGGCCGCTGTAAGGCAGTCAAAAACAGACTGGTAAGTCGTGGCGGAAGAAACTTTTAGCGTAATATCTTGAGAGATCTTCGGAAATTTCGGCAATGGCCGGTAAACGGTGGTGTTGGTCTTAAGCATATCGAGGTGTAACTCAAAGCCAGCCGTGTAACGCGGCAATTTCATGGCCCTCAAAACACTAGCCTTGAACTCGCCAACAACGCCCCAAACTTGGCCGTCACGAACGATAAGCGCCGTCCGTTTAGCATCATACGGAGCCGTCATTTGTTTGTTCCGTTCATCGTCACCAAAATTAAAATCAACCATTGGCACAAGGCGGCTAACCACTTCAGGCGCGACCTCGGTTAAGTAACGATGGGCTAGAAAGTATGATGAGCCCTTGGCTTTTTTCCGGTCGCTAAAAGCGACCACTAAAGCAATATGGTCATCCTCATGAGGGACGGAACTATCATTTTTGTCCCATTCATCAACAAAGTGGGTTTTGCCAAGTTCGAACAGAGCGAAGGCATCATAGCCGGCCTTAATGTTTGGATGAACCCGCTCAAGCAGACTTGGCACCAAACTCAAGCGATAATACTGCAAATCGGGGCTAAGTGCATTGCTAAGCTTAAAGGCGTGAGCTTTGTCTTGATCGACTTTGTCGAGCAGGTTTCCATGCACAAAACTATAAGTCAGAACCTCGTTGGCACCACTTTTCACGAGCTTTTCACGGACGGCTTGCTTAAGCTCCAGGCGGTCATCTTTCGCTACTGGCTTAATGCTTTTAACGGGGAGAATCTTGGGTAGTTTGTCGAATCCATATAGCCGGCCAACTTCCTCAACAACGTCCTCACGACTTTCAATATCGGTTCGCCAAAACGGCGCCGTGACAGTCAATGACTGCCCATCCGTTGCGACCGAAAATTCGACATTTTCAAGTATGGCCTTGACCTCTTCAGCCGTCAGGCTTAGGCCAAGACGGGCATTAATAAAGTCGGGCGTAACCGGTACTGGCGGATGGACCCATTGGCGCTCGGCCACCTGGTTGTTGTCGATAATGTCGCCAGCTAATTCCGCGCCCGCCAGCTCACCAAGTAACCGCAAAGCTTCGGCCATGATTTTATCGTTCTGAAGCGGCGATTGCCCCTTATTGAAACGCGTTACGGCGTCAGTGAACAGCCCGTGAGCCATGCTGGTTTTGCGGATCGAGTACATGTCGAAGCTTGCAACTTCTAAAATGATATTCTTAGTGCTATCGTCTACCTCGGTATCAGCTCCACCCATGACGCCACCGACACCGATTAGCTGACGGTTCGTAGCTATCATGATGGCATCTTGGCGCGGATCTATGTCTTTACCATTTAAGAGCGTCAGGCGTTCCTTATCGCGCGGATTACGAACTACAATGGTAGCACCATCACCGTCGCTAAGCCGGGCGACTTTGTCGTAGTCATAGGCATGAAGCGGCTGACCGGTTAACAGCATAATATAATTAGTAATATCAACGACGTTATTGATCGGCCTTAAGCCACAACGTGCTAATTTGGCCTGTAGCCAGACCGGCGAAGGTTTGATCGTTATGTTCTGCATAGGTGCAGCCCTGAAGCGTGGCACAAGTGTCGGCAGTTCGTTCTCGACATGAAGTTCAAGCGTTTGGTTCGTCGCCTTGGCGTCATCCAAGTGACTCTGCCTGTACCAGTCGGGTGAGGTAAACTTCTCGCCAAAAATACCAGCAACTTCGCGGGCAACACCTAACTCACCGAAACAATCGGGACGATGGGTGAACATTTTGTTTTCGATATCAATAATTGAATCATCTAGGCCATAGGCTTCGGCAAAAGATTTTCCAGCCGGCAGGTCGTCATCAAGCTCAAGAATACCCTCATGGCTATCACCCAGGGCTAACTCTTTCGGGCTGGCCAACATACCGTTACTAACAATGCCGCG
>DAIESS010000023.1 GCA_027346135.1 Candidatus Saccharimonadota bacterium | reverse complement strand
ACATCGACCAGACGGAGTCGTTTGGCAGGCCGGCGCAGGTGCCGAGATTTGCGCCGTGTAAATTGGCGCGGCAGTTTGCGGCTGCGGGTTTACGGTCGTGCCTTGGGTAGGGCTATCGGTGGGCGCTGTGATCACATCGGGTGATGGTGGAATGCTGTTAACTATCTGATCGAGTTGTTGCTGGCGAGCGTTAGTGATTAGGTAGGGTGTCGTTTCGGTGGGCTTGAGCGTTGTGGTTGGCGGCAGAATCCTCAACTGGTCGCTGACCATAATGACAAAACTGCCCAATGCAACACCAATCGCCCCAAGCGCATAAACGTTGGACGGCCAGCTTCTTAAAATGCTTGTCTGTTTTGGTGATGACTGGGTAAACGCCTCAGTCAGGATATTGGTCTTGGGTACTCCTTGTTTGGTAAGGACGCCCGTCATGGCTTTCATGAACGGTGGCGGTCCACAGATGAAGAAGCGGCGATCATCGTAATGTTTGTTAGTTATATGGTTTAGTAAATCGTCCGAGATATAGCCGGTGACCACCTGCTCGCCCGGTAAACGGTCGGTTGGCCCCTTGCCTACAACGAAGATAACTTTTAGATTGGGATGCTCGGCTTGGATTGACAATAATTCTTTGCCGAATGGCACGTCGTCTTGGGTGGCACAGCTATAGAGCAGCGTTATGTCGTTGTCGGCCTGCAAGGCACTTAAGTAGCGCATCATGCTGACAAACGGCGTTATGCCAATGCCGCCCGCCATAAAAACGGCTTTTTTGTCGCGGGTTGTGTCAAAGACGAAACCGCCAAACGGCCCCGACACTTCTACGTAGTCGCCTTTTTCGAGATTGCTTAAGGCTGTCGTGAAACGTCCGCGTACCCGCATGCTGAACTGCAACATGTGTTGGTCGGTCGGCGAACTGACAATCGAAAAACAGCGAGCCGTTGATGGCTTGCCCCGTTTCTCATAGCTAATGGCGGCATACTGACCCGGCTGAAAAGCTAAGGGTCGTTCAGACTCATCGCGCTGCAACGTGAGCAGTAGGGTCGAAGGTGTGATTTTGGCGCTTTCCTGGACTGTGTATGTTGGCATGCTTATGGCTAGTATAGCACCCTGTTATTGCGGGCCTGCTTAGGTTTTAACGAGATAACTAAGCTTGTTTTAAGTTAATAGCTAGCTGCTATCTAGAATAGTACTTGTAGTGTGCTAAAAGTCACTTTGGACAGAATATATTTGATGCGCGATTATCTCACCTGGCTCGTTCTGAAAGTCTGGTTTTTTGGTGATGATTTCTAATTCGCCATCATCGGCATAGTTTATGTGCGTAATGGTCGGTTCACCGTCAAAATCTCTGACCGATGGCCACCACGAGGCGACATCCGTCGGCATCTCATATGGTAGTAGTGGATCGTTTACGTTGACCCAGTGAAGCTCTCCCAGTTCGGGAGTCGATTGGACCTCGACTGACTTATCGAGATTGACCATATAAATGAATACATTGCCAAAACGTTTGCTGACAAGGCGGCGGTCTTGGATTAGCAGCTTGCCGACATATTGAAGTGCTTCCGGGTCGACCTGGATACCGGTTTCTTCATGAAGTTCTCGGGCGGCTTCTTCCCGTTGCAAACCACTTCCTTCAGCCTTGCCGCCTGGGAAAACCATCTTGCCGGCGAATGGGCCGCGTTGCTTTTTTCCCACTAAAACCTCTCGATTTTCCGAATCGATAGCCCTAACAGGAATAACAAGATTCTCAGACAGAAGCCTCATAATGTAACAAATGATACCATAAGCACGTAGATATGTCAACCTACGCACTGGATTGCGTCATACGCTTTTCGTCCTTTCGGACTCGTCAGCATGAATGCACATTCATGGAAGCGATATTAATAAGTAGACTCAGGTGGGTGGCGACCCGTTGGTGGGCGTAGACGCCAATGTTGCGCGTCTACGCCCACCAATGACCGGTTGAAGCCTTACCGGGCGATGACCGCCAGGACGTAGGCCCCGAAGCCGACCAGGCCGACTGCCACGAAGGCTGCACCCGTCCGGGCCCAGCGCATTAGCGTGGTGTGGTTGTGCTCGATGGCACCCAGTCCGAGAAGGTCGACGGAAGCCCTGACCCGGTTGTACCGGGCCTGGAAGGCTGGCGGGTACCAACGGGGTACGGGCTTGCCCGATCGGACGCGCTTCTCGACGATGTACAGCTGCATGTCGTCGAAATTGGCTCGCGCCACGCGCCGCCCCCAAAAGAGCGAGGTACCGAAACCGAGGACCTTCTTGTCGAGGTCCTGCGTCAACAGCGAGCTGAACCGGTCGATCATGGATGACGCCTTGGGCGAGGCCGCCGCTGTGAGAGCCGGCTGGAACAGGCTCGCGACATGCAGTACTGCATGCAGCGCCGGCAAGACCGCGTAGTACGCGATCAGGAAGCCCGGCACGGCGTACAGCAGCTCCATGAACGGCGAGACCACCAGCTGGCCGACACTGAAAGGACGGTCGTCCTTGATGTTGGCGATGCGGAGCTTGATCTCCACGCGGTCGAGCCAGCTCAGCTTCGTCGACCTCTTCTTGTAGTGATTCCAGCCGACGAACTGGCCGAAGAGACCGCCGACCAGACCCTCGCCGATGTTGCGAATGCTGTGGCGCAGGGTGTCGTCCGGCACGAAGTGGTGCCAGAGGGCCGTCATGGTGGGATTTACCTCCAGCAGGAGGTAATAGATCGCGACGGCGGCGAGCATGCCCAGCGCCGACACAACGAGGGTCAGCGGCGTGATGATGATCTTCTGCTTCACCCAAACCAACGGGTGGGCGGTGATCTTCACCAACGGTACCGGCAGGCTGGCCTGGGCCTCGACGGTGCTCATGATGCCGGCACGCAGTTCTTGAGGACGTCGTCCATGAAGGCCTTGCGCTGCGCCTTCGTGACGATGCCGTCCTTGGTGGCCGTCTTCTGGAGGCACGCCTCGACGGTCGCCTTGTCGCTGGCCGGTGCCATGCAGGCGACGAACCCGTTGCGACCGGCCTTGGTCCAGAGCGAGTTCTTGGCGGAACACGCCTGGAACTTCTTCTGAAGGGTGGCCTGCGCTGCCTGGACGGCCGGGTCGGCCTGGAGCGACTGGACGGCGGCCGAGGCCTTGGACGAGTTGGCGCTGGCCTTGGGGCCGCAGCCGGCGACGGCGAACGTCGCGACGATGGCCGTGAGGCCGACGACTACTCGGAACAGCAGACCGCGGCGAGGCACGGCGTAGGGCTTTGAGCCGGGCATGGCAGAATCCTTTCGGTTTCTCACTTGACGACGTTGTCTCCGGCGAGCCGGTGTGTCGATGGTAACCCCGGTTAGGATTGACACAAAGTGAGTTGCCAGTGCGCTAGGGTTAGTGCCCTGGAAACTCACTTTGTGGAGTCTACTTATTAAGGTACTTTGAAGGCAACATGAAACAAGGCCTCAACAAAGTTAGACATATAATAGCACTATTATAAAAAATTACAAGATGAAGCTATCTGTTAAAACTTGGTGTGCGCCTAACAAAAATGATTCAGCGAGTATTTTAGCCCGAAACCTTCAGCCGTTTTTCGGGTCGTATTTTGGGTGGTGATTGAGGACTAATGGGAATTGGCGCCGACTCATCCGCTGTTATTTCGCCAAGGGTATAGACGTAAACGATGTCGTCTTTGGTAATGATGAACTGCGTGGCGGTATCGCCGACTTGGCTAGCGAGAATGGGCGCTTTGATCTCTTCTTCGAGGTTCAACAAATCATCAAAACTCTGAACCGGCACGACGTTTTTGCCGATAACATTCGGAGTTTTCTTGGCGCGGATAATGATGCCGTCGTGGTAGCGGTAAATCCGTTCTAATTCGCGGGCGTACGGTGACTTGAAGATTTGGCGGCGGAAAGCATAAATTAGACAGCCACCACCCAGCACGACTAGCAATATTGCCATCCGAGTTTCGTACTGCGTAATCGTGTCGGCAAGGTGCTGTGATTTTACGGGGAAAATTTGCTTGTGATCGGTTTTGTCGTACTTAACGGCCAATTGGTAGACTTGTTGGTCTAGCGATGTAGTTATACTCGATACTTTTGTGTCCGTAAATGGCGCGCCATTCACCTTGCCCGAAACATGAACCGTGTACGTGACGGCCATCTCGCCAGTCAAGGGCGCCGTAATGGCATCCTTGAATTGGTCCATGGCCTGCTTATAGTCGGAGAAAGGTATCTGTATGCTTGGGTCGAGCGCTAAGCTATTGCCTGTCGTACTGCCACTAGTCGGCTTGATAAGTTCAAACTGCTTAGTCCAGACGTTGGCGATGCCTCCTTCCGAAGCTTGGTTTCCGTAAGTGGCTCGGACAGTGGCAACGGCGGAGTACTGGTAGGAGATTTTGGTCGTTTCACTGCCCTTAAAGGCGTAATGAAATTGCGCGGTAATGTAATCGGTTAGATTAGCGATGTAAGCCGTATTGGTCGGGTCGGGCGCGTCGCCAAAGAAACTGCTTTGGCGGTAGTGGACCTTATTGTTAACTGATTGTTGCACATTGTAGGTGTAAGGCTGTGGCATTGGTGCTATTGTCGTGTGAACATGGGTGCGGTCATAAAATAAAAGTGCGGCGGCACAGAGAAATAATATGCCGGGTATTATAAAAACTAGCGGACGGCGGCTGGTTGGCTTTTGAGATGAGGAAGTACTGTCGTTCATGGTTGGGGCCTAGTTCCCTTTGATAGTTCTTGCAGCCAAACCGATGGATAGCCAATGAGTGGAACTTGCGACCTGACAATACCTACTAGTTGTGATTGAGCGACTAACCTATCCTTGCTTGGATTGTTGTCGCCTTTGGTCGTAAATACCCTCTGACCACTCCCATCGGCCGCTGCATCAATTGCAACTACTCTGTGCGTAATCAATATGTCTTCTCGCTTATATTGTACGATGTCGCCTATGCTTACGTCCATCGGGTCGTGCAATTTTTGAACAATGACGATCGAACCGCGGCTAAAGACCGGCTTCATACTGTTGGACATAATAACGTCGGGCTTATAGGTAAAGAAGCCGGTCATAAACATGGCCAAAACAACTAACATGACAAGTGACATGATGTCGTAGGCGCGTGGTGCATGATGCCGATGACGATGACTGCGCTCTTGCCTGTCCTGACGAGTTCGGTCGAGCGCCACAAACACGGCAGCCCCCAAAGAATAAGTGTGACTCCTTGCAAGTACCAATCGTATTTAGGAATAATTGGCGGCAAAATAGTGATGGCGACCAGCCCGAGCCGGTAAACCAACATAGCGGCAAAACCACCGGTGATGGCAAGATATGTCAACAAAAAACTGCTGAGAATAGCCGGAATGAAGCCGGAAATGCATAATTTAATGAATGCGACCGCATCATGCGCTTGGGCGAGTGTGCTGAAGTTCATCTGTTGGACCGCCAGTACACTGGCAACGACTGCGCCGAACCAAATTACGTTACGGCGGCTAACGACGAGCATGATGATGTGCCTTGAGTACTCGATGGCATAAGCCACGACACCAAAGGACCATACATTTATTAATATGCCGCGCAAGCTGCCGACCAAACTGTTGTGCACGTAAGTTGTCATTAACCCAGACAAAAAGTACAGCACAAACCAGATGGCCAGCACGCTACCAACCAAAAAGGCCTTGTCGCCGCGGTGGCGTACCCTGTCCTGCATGCCGCCGGCTATGCGCATGGCGAAGACCGCTGTGCCTATGGCCATTGCCGGTTGGACGGCATACATAAATGTTCTAGAAGGAATCACGTTGGTGCTTTGGGCAATTGCCGATACGGCCGACAACAAAACCATAGCTGCCAGTAAAATCCTGGCCGATGGCTGTATCGAATAAAACTTGTTCAGCATTAGTAGGTGTCTCCCAAGATGCTATAACCGCTCATGACCCAACCGGAGTTGGTTGAAGACAAATTGGCGACAAACTGGAAGGTTGCACCCATATTGATCGGTTGCGTGCTGGTTATCTGTAGCTGCGTCGATGTCACGACATAGTTTACGGTTGTCGGCATACTACTAACACTCTCAGTCGATGACCAAGGAATTAGCATTTCCCAACCCGCTAAATCTTGTGAAGAATTATTGGTGACGGTAATCGTGTAGGGCCAGGTGTAAGTGTTCTTGGACTTGGTTTGAGCGCCAGCAACAGCGTTAACGGTCAGGCCGCTAATGGTTTGGTAAATCGGCGCAATCGTTCCCGAGACTGACAAACTAGTGAAAACGTAATTTGGTTGGGCCGAAATAAACGTAAAGGAAAATGTAACACTGCTATTGGGACTGATATTGCCATTGCTACCGGTGTTGTTGGCCGTATTAACATAATTAGACTGTGAACAGGTTGCACTGGTGCAGGTCACGCTGGCAAAGTCGGTCGGTAAGCTAAATTGCGCTTGCCAGGCCGAAACGCTGTGTGTGCTGCTGATGTTTTGAACGGTGGCATCTATGGTATATAGCCAATTCGACCCCGATGCCGTAATGGTCTTGGTGTATGTCAGGCGCATATTCTCGGGGGCCGAATAGCTTGGGTTATTAGCGTTAGTATTGATCGATAAATTCTGCGAAAAAAGCGCATACCCCGTACTCATAAGAGTAAGGGGTATGACGAGGAGCATGACTGTGTGCCTGACGATAGTGCTTTTCTTGAGGTACATACTAAGTTAGCTCCAGTTACGGCTCAGACTACCGCTAGCTCTGTCTGAACTCTAGGGATTTTGGTCGTAGTTCAGGGCGATTGTGGCAGCTTTAGAGGTGCCAGTGGTAGTTGGCGATGATGTGCTGTCCCAAGTAACGGTAACGTGCAAGACGTTGGTGCCGCCATTGGCAGCAATTGTGGTCGTGCCAGCCGTTAGACCGCTGGTAGCGTACGTAATGTAGGCTGGTGCAGCTGAGTTTATAGTTGTAAGGTCCGTCAAGCTCGAAAGGATGGCCGGAATCGTACCAGAGTTAGTGACGGTAACGTCATATTGGGCTGTTGCGCCCGGGTAGGCCAAGTTGTCGTCAAAGGTTGCCGATGTGTCAGTGAAAGACGGTACGGCGTTTTCCGTAACGCCAGTCGAAGAGACCAATGTAATGCCAGTAATTTTGACGGCCCAGCTACCTGAAGCTGTACCGGTACCGTTGACATTGAGAACCTGTGAATACGCAGCGTAAGCGACAGATGCCAATCCCACCAGGACAACTGCAGCAACGATTAGCTTATTTCTCATGTATACTTTCCTTTATAGGCTTACTTATTTTATATATGCGAATCTTATAACAAATAAGCATAAGCAGCAAGTGATTTATTCTTGGGGTGATGTGACAATGAGCCTCCTGCCCTAGCAAATTTACCTGAGAACCATCAAAGAACTCACCAATATCAAATTTTTAAATAGCTCTATTATACTGTCAGGAATAAAGATTGCTAGAACTGCAAATATATAGTAAGGTGTTTTTATTGCTAAAAAAACTGCGGCGAAGCAGAGTCTTGTAATGGGATTGATTTATGTCGGAGAAGGTCGAAAAAGGCCAGATGGCTTTATATCCTGAAGGTGTTGAATATTACGATCCAGAAAATAGTGCCTGTGATTCTGTAGCCACATCCTTTCTAATGTACAAAGTAGGAGCTCCACGAGATTTTTGGTACCCAAGTGCCATTGACACCATATCAGGCCGAAAACCCGGTCAGCCAACTGACTCGCATGCTGTTTTTCGAAATTTACTTGCATTACTCGAGAAAGGAGCCGAAATTGTAGAACTGTGTCCTTTTGAGTCCGAGCGGCTAAAGCGCGAAGGTTTAGCCTACGTAGAAGAATTTTGTAGCGACAGCTGGCTGAAAGAGGATCCGGCCAGTTTTTATAACTATTGGGGCTCTGGAAATCTTGAGCTTTTTACTGAGGCATACGCAAATTTCGATGATCGTGTACGCAATGACTTCAAGAGCTCATACCAGACTATTCATCGCAGCGCTGAAATAGCGGATATTCGACAGTATATTGCCGAAGGCTACGCCGCTAAATGCATCTTAAAAAGTAACCGAGGCGCTGGCATAAGTCATGCTGTGGTTGTGACCGACATCGACCCGCCTGGTTTATATGACGGGGTTGATGTTTTTGATCCTAATCTGGCTCGTAGGGCTGGCCTACAGGGCCCAATCGTTAGTAGAGATATCGGTGATTTTACGGAAAAATGGATGCCGGCTGAGGGTACTTTTGCTGTCAGACGTTTTGACCCGAATCAAAACACGGCCGCAATTTAAGGGTCAAGCTTAATCCCGAAAAGCCTGCATTTGAGGGCTCAAATTTATATACCT
Organism: Candidatus Saccharimonadota bacterium; assembly: GCA_027346135.1. Classification (GTDB taxonomy): domain Bacteria; phylum Patescibacteriota; class Saccharimonadia; order Saccharimonadales; family UBA4665; genus DAIESS01. Next base: position 2,817 of record DAIESS010000023.1, on the reverse strand, counting down.
CATTTGGTCGACGGTAAGGTTGTTGGGATCCCAGCCTTTTTCCATGCATAAAGTTGCCACGATGTCATTGAATCGTTGTTGTTTGCGCAGACCATCGGATAGCGGCACTTCGTCGTCAACACCGTCAGTTAGTTCGTTGAGCCATGTGCCCGACTCTTCAAGGGTTTGCTTGCCCCAAAAGCGCTCAATGCCTCTTACGATAAGCTTATGTCCGGCTTGCTGAAGCACTGAAAGACTTTTGTTGATGTCCGCCAACGACTCTTCCTCCTGCATGAATTCACGTATTATTTCATCGCGTTGTGCGGTGGCTTCCTCGGCAGTTATTTCACCCCTAGCAATTTCTGCTTCTAGCATCGCTTCGACCAGATCTTTAACCATAGCTTGTAAAAAGTTGTGGTTTAGCTTATTGGTCATTTCCAATACTTCCTCGGCATAAGATTGGGGAGTATGCACTATCCTTGTACACTCTTCGTACAATGCCTCTTCTGCATAGACTTCGGCGACAGATACGGAATATTTGCTGGCAACAAATTTAGCGGTCTCTAAATATTCCTTAAATTTCTGCTTTGATCTGTCGTCGTTAGCAACGGCACTCATGGATGCCTCTGCTAATACCGTGAGCTGTTCACGGACTGAATTAATATTTTCCTGGCTAACTTCTTCGTCGCAGATATGTAATATGTAGGCCATAGCTTGGTCGTCAAGCAAATTCCTTATCCTAGAGGGCACGTCTAGGGTGATGTTAGGATTTTCCAGAATTTCCAGCATGGCTACTGTCGTTCCAGTTTGTATACTCTGCATTAATTCTATTGGAAGCGATGGCGGCATGGGTATCGTTTCGCCCAATACCGAACGAGTCCAGGTTTGTTCCTGAATTGATCGCTGGGCTATACTCGTTGCAAGTTCTAGGACTTGACTGGGGTCATCTTCGTGGTTTAGATTTTCGTACATCAACTAAAAATACCATAAATTACCGACTTGTCAATGGTCGACGCAACCGTTATGAACGCCGTTAGTCATTTATAGTAGGCGGCAATAAAATCTGTTTTTAACCGGTCAACTAAATTAGATGGGGGTAGTTGGATGTGTGGGTTGGCTTGACCGGTGGCGTAGTTCGGTGCGGGGTCATATTGTAGCATCTCACCTAATCCATGGGGTTTGAATAGCAACACCGTATGTGACGCACCGACATAATCATCTGATTTGAGGTAACATTTAACAACTTTATCTTCGTCGACCAATCTTTGAACGAGGTCAAGAGTCACAGGCATGTCATCATGCTCATGGAGTTTTCCGGCAGTTCGATGAATATCAAATCGGCTTTTGTTTAGCCGGTGTGACAGCATAATCGAACCATAATACTTGGCGTAATCAGCACGTAATTGACCTGTTATAGATTGGCCGGTTCTACCTTCGTTGTAAGTAATCATGTCGTCTACCGTATAGTTACCCTCAAGAAAATTATGCATAGCCGTATTGTCGGCACTAGGTGTAGAGAACGTATCTATGCCCAGGCCTTTATCCAAAAGCCACAGGTTTGCCGCTATGTCGTTAAGTGCGTCGTCCGGCTTTCTATTGAAAATAGCATCTACATCAGCCGGTGTTGTCAGTTCATCGCCTAACAGCCGGTTAATATATGCCACACATGCGGCATCACAGCCTCTATAGCCCACCTGCGCAAGAGCTTCAGGTAGAAAAGCGCGAGCGTGATTCAGCTCCTCAATACGTTGCTTCTGGTAAAGTACATCGGTTATCGGTTGATCGTCTGACCAGTCCCAAGTATCAGGCGTTTGGTCGCCAGTAAAAGCGCCGGGTGGCAGTTCGCCCCGCGGAGGTGGTGGATTCGTCATAGCACAAATATTACATACAGGTGACAAAAAGGCAATCATATTGCCGAAGAATAGTGTCTTTAGGTAGTGAACGGGACCTGGCTCGAGCTACAGCATGTGGACTAGACGATCGTGTACCGTGACGTCATCATGGCTGCCGCCGCACGATGCCGGGTCGGGTGTAACATCATAGTGCTTAGCGCTGCTTGGAATTGAGCTATATTCTTGCTTGAGCGTGGCTTGGTTTTCGTCGCCAAAGCCAACTAGTAACTTGTCTTGGTCGCGGATGACAGTGTTTTGCAGACCACCGAAATCGGTGTAATCTTGGCCGTTCAAGACAAGGTTTAGTTTATTGCTGCCGTTTTCTTCGTACATGACGCCGGCTTTGTTAACGATGTAGTTTGGCCCCAAGCTCCAGCCCAGGTTCTGGAAGAATTGCCCCCAGGTAACCGCATGATCTTCGACATGGACAACGTTATTGACCTTGTCGTGCATATGCGTTCGCTCGGCCGGTACCATGGTGCTGTTGTCGACACAGGCCTCGACTTCGGTGTAATAGCTGGCGTCTTTGAACTCTTCCCTCTGACCATTAACATATACTGCGAAGTTTGCGTGGTAGTGAACGCCGTCGGACTTATAGGTAGCGAACCGAATGCCCATTACAAGAGCCGCTCCTAGCACAAGGCATCCAACGCCAATAAACCACTTAGTTTTTACAAATTGCAAATGCCTCAGCATGTCCGCTCCTTTGTTAACCTTTACATTGACATAGTACCCCCCTAGGGTATAGCATGCAAGTATGATAGCCGATATTAAACAGCGAGCCTTACACCGCACCAAAATTCTTCAGGGGCAACTTAAGGGTGTCGAAAAAATGATCGAGAACGAAGACTATTGCGTTGACATCATTACGCAGTCGCTGGCCATCCAGAAGTCGCTTGCCTCACTCAATAAGTTGATTGTCGAGAACCATCTGCGCACCCATATA
>DAIESS010000022.1 GCA_027346135.1 Candidatus Saccharimonadota bacterium | reverse complement strand
ACGGTTGATAAGCAATAGCAGCAGTCGACGGACCATACCCATTGGGCATGATTATAGCACTTATGCTTAGTTTTGGGCAGAAGCTTGGGCAGATTTGTCGGCGACTGGCAGCTGAATGATTGCGGTGGTACCGTGGTTTAGGCGGCTTTTGATGGTCACGCTGCCCTTGTGTGTTTCGGCGATTTGCTTAGCGATTGATAGCCCAAGGCCAAAGCCTGTTGTATTGCCGCTAGTCCGCGCCTTGTCAGCTCGATAAAATCGATCGAATATATGCTGCAGGGCATCCCGTTCGATGCCAACACCATGGTCACTGATGATAATTGATACACTATCGCCGCTGCGCGAGCCAGAAATTTCGACATCGCTGCCGGCTGGACTATATTTTATGGCGTTTTCTAATAGCACCAAACACAACTGGCTTAAGCTGGCGCGATCACCCATAACACTTACGGACGGCAATTTTTTGGTTACTAATTTGATCTGCCGCTGAGTAGCGACGGCGGCAGCAGTTTCAAGTGCGTCGGTCACGATGTCTTCAACGGCAATCGGAACGAATGATTGTTGTAGTTCGGCAGCCTCTAGTTTGGTTAAGCGCATCAAACTGTTAATTAGCCGTTCCAGTTTGAGAGTTTCTTCCAGGTTACTCTCGAGGGCTTGCCGGAGATGAGTCTTGCTTGCCCGTTTATCCATTAAGGCTACCTCGGTTTCCATGTGCAAGGCTGTTAGAGGTGTACGCAACTCGTGAGAAACGTCGGCGGTAAAACGTTTTTGCTGTGTATGAGCGGCTTCAATAGGTCGCAGCGTGCGCCGCGCCAAAGCATAGCTGGCAATGCCGGCCGTAATAAAAACACCGATGTTAATAAGAACCAGATTACCTAAAATTTCGCGGCGGCCTTGATTTAGTTCACTTGTTTCACGTAACAGTCCGTTAGATGAAAAAGCTGGGAATTCGTCGATAAACCGAGCCGACTGATGAGCCAGGCTGCTGGCCAATTCGTCACTGGCCAAACGATAAATAACAAAGCTGAATAATAAGGTAATAGCCACGATAATTAGCATGTACCAGGCGGTTAATTTAAAGGTTGCCGAGCGGAACATTAGCTTTTATTAGCCTCTTTGTCGGGTTGTGCCTCGAGACGCAAGCTGTAGCCAAAACCACGCAAGGTATGAATCAGCGCCGGCCTGTCGGGAAAGACCCGGTCAATCTTATTGCGCAAATATCCGATGTAAACTTCAACCGTATTCGGCAATACCTCGGCATCTTCGTCCCAGACATGAGCGATTATCATGTCTTTGGTGACGACTTGGCCGACGCGGTGCAGCAAATATTCGAGCAGTGCATACTCTTTTTGAGATAATTTAATCGATTTATCACCTCGTTTGACGGAGTAATTGGTCGTATCGACCGTTAAGTCATCTAGCTTGATGATTGTACCGGTGTGCTTAGGGGGTCGCCGTAACAGGGCCTTAACCCGGGCGATTAACTCGTCAAAAGAAAACGGCTTAACAACATAGTCGTCGGCTCCACTATTGAGGCCTTCAATCTTGTCGCCAATGGTACCGCGCGCGGTCAACATTAAAATTGGCACGCTAATGCCGTTGTCACGGACGCGGCGGCACAATTCAACGCCGTCCATGCTGCCGGGCAGCATACGGTCTAGAATGACAAGATCGTAGTCGGCATCACAGGCATAGCTCAGGCCCGTGTCAGCGTCGTGTACCATATCGACGGCATAGCCCTTCATCTCCAGACCACGTTTAATGGCGCCTGCAATCTTTACCTCATCTTCAATTACCAGTATTCGCATAATCTACCTATAATTATAGAAGATAAGCTGGGTTTTTGCTTAAAGAAGAAGACCATATTCATAAAGCGAAAAGCGACAGTTTAGCGTGGCTTAAACAACATGTAGTATAATCGTAAGCAGTTTAACAACAACATATGTTTAAGCCTTTCCCCTCAATTCGACATGATCAACGCGGCGACAGTATCGTCGAAGTATTAATTGCATTGGCGGTTATTGGTTCGGTCTTGACTGGTGCTTTTGTTGCAACCAATCGAAGCACCGTGGCTGTGCGCGACTCCGAAGAACACGCCCAGGCTCTTCAGCTGTTGCAGGGACAGGTCGAGCAGCTACGTTCTTATGTTCAACAAACGAAGTTTTCGGCCGTACCTAACAAGTTTTGTTTTCAACCTGATGGTACTCTAAAAATAACCTCCACTCCAGATTGCCCCTCTTCGACCGTCGAGCCTATCTATTCGTTCATGATTGACCGCACTAATGCGGCGGTTGTGCCTCCGGCTACAATGGCATTTAACGTGCAGGTCACCTGGAACGCGGTTACTGGCAATCCGGCCCAGGAAAGCATTATGTATAAAATAGCTGGCGCCCCTTGATCTTTACCGTCCAGACTAGCTTTTAATTTTTCGATGTTTTTTTAAGCAGATTTCGTTTAACGCGTTTTTTGCTCGAATTATGTATAGCGCGAGCAAAGCGTAGTTCGGCTTCGCTGTCGGCATAACGAGCAATCGGCTCATGGGCTAGAATTGGCAGCTTAGCTTCGTCGCTGATTTCTTGAATAACAGTAATGGCATATTTTTCGAGTAACCATTCCCGGCCCGGAGCCGTCTCGCCAATGGCAGTTATGTGCCAGAGGTTGCGACCGGCTTCATTGACGGTCATGACCGTTAACGGGCTCGAAACCATCAAGGCCCCGCTCGGTAAGCGCCGGTTTGACTCCTCGATTAGCTCCATGCCCTTTTGCTTATCCTTGACAAATAACTCGATAGCAATAGTGCGTAGGCCTTTGGGGGTAATGCGGACACCCTGGATATTTTGGTTGTTTACCCATATTATCTCGCCGTTGATGCCGCGAATACGCGTTGACCGCAGGGTGACTCGCTCGACGATGCCCTGCATGTCGGCAAACGGCTCGAGACGAACATGATCACCAACGCCAAACCAGTGTTCGGCCATCATCATGCTTCCACTGGCAAAGTCGCGCAGCAGTGGCGCTAGCACGCCACCAAGAATGATGGCCAAAACGGCGCTGGCGCCAATCAAAGCGGTTGGCTGCTGGTGTGGGTGGGCGTAAAGCCACCAGAAATATATGGCTATAACGATGCAGAGCATCCGAATGACTGCAATCGATAAAACGAGCAAAGTCTCGGTTCGGCGTAATTGGTTAACACGGGCGACATTTTCGGTCTTGTCGGCTTGCCGGCCAAGGGCAAAAGTTAATCGTCGTAGGACATAGGCGACCAGCCGACCAACTATAAAAGCTAAGGTGATTGATATCGTTAGTACTAACAAAGACTGGGCGTTGAAAAAAGTTTCGCCGACGCGCCGAAAAATACTTTGTGATTGGTCGAGGGTTTGCTGTAGGGCGGGATCGGTTTTGGCAAGAAACATAAACATAGTGTGATAACTCAATTGTACCTGAGCTACTTCGTATCGCTAAACATAAAAAATCAATTCCACAGCATATGTTCAGATTACCCGAGCTATAATACAATAGAGGTTGAATGACAAATAAATATCCCCGACGCGGTACCTCTATGGACGGTATCCAGCCTAGCCCTGAACTTCGCCGACAAGCTGCTAGCTTTCCTTCGGTCGGTATGACGCTACCTCGCTACAATTCTTACACTGGTGATGCTCGAGCCGGAATGCAGGCCGTTATCCAGCCGGAAAAGGTCAGGCAGCCCGGGTGGCGGCGTTTTTTTACCAAAAAGCGCGTCATTATTGGCATTGTCATACTTGCTCTCCTGCCTGTTATCTGGTTAGGATCTAAATTTGTCTATAACGCATCACGGATTTTTAGTGGTAATGTTTTTAGCGCACTGACGACGACTAAGCTAAAGGGCGAAGATCAAGGCCGAGTTAACATTCTGCTGGCCGGTAATTCGGCTGATGACCCGGGACATGAAGGTGCTTCCCTGACCGACTCGATTATGATCTTGAGTATTGATACCAAGGATAACACTGCCTTTATGTTGAGCGTGCCGCGCGATTTGTGGGTCGAGATTCCAGGCTATGGCCATCATAAAATCAACGAAGCTTATAACGATGGGGTTGACGCAAAATTCAACGAAAACGGCTATGCACCGGGCGGTATGGGCATGCTCGAAAAAGTCATTCACGACAACCTTGGCATAACAACTCATTACTATTCGCTAATTAACTACAACGCCTTTAGACAAGCTGTCGATGCTGTCGGTGGAATTGATGTTAACATTCAAAGTGCCGATCCACGTGGTCTATACGACCCGAATATTGCCCGGGCCGATGGCGGTCCCCTGCGTTTGACCAATGGCATGCATCATTTAGATGGCAAGGCTGCTTTGAACCTGGCACGCGCTCGTGGCGATTCATATTATTCGTATGGTTTTCCGGCGAGCGATTTCGACCGTACAGCTCACCAGCGCCAGATGTTGTTGGCGCTTAAGGCCAAGATATCGAGTAGTAGTGTTATTGCCAACCCAATCGCCTTAAGCAAACTTATGGATGCGCTTGGCGCCAACGTTAAGACCGACATGCAGTTAAGCGAATTGCGTCGTTTAAGCGATCTTGGCCAAAAGATTAATAATTCCCAGATTAAATCGCTAAGTCTAAACAATGCTGATGGTAAAAATCTCTTGGCATCTTACACGTCATCGAACGGCGAGTCAGCTTTGATCCCGGCAGCCGGACTTGATGATTTCAGCGACATCCAGAAGTTTATACATCGCATGACCAGCAATGCGCCACTCGTTAAAGAAAGTGCTAGTATCGTTATTTTGAATGGTACTGATACTTATGGGCTGGCCGGCAAAAATGCCAAGACGCTTGAAGCAAAAGGCTTGAATGTGACAAAAACGGCCGATGCGAACGGTGTCCGGGCGACGACCCAAATTATTAATAACGTCGGCACAACTAAACCGGTGACTTTACAGCTCCTCCAGAGCCTGTATGGCAATCATATGACGACAGTAAATCCATATAGCGGAACGTACACGGCCGACTTTATCGTCATTCTTGGCACCGACCAAGTCAGCTCGGCTCAATAATCATGCTGTAAGATTGCTTACAGCTGTTTTCGAGGCTCAAGCAGTAAAGTTTTAGGCAGCAACAATAATCCATGAGGGGGAGATTGATGGTACACAGTAACCTTACTGCTCTGCTAGAACAATACGATGAAGAACACCGACAGCGTATCAATGCATTCATGCAGAAGATAAATAAAAAATAATTTTCTCGAGTAGATCATTGCTCGTCTTACCAAAACCGTAATATAGGAACGCCAATCAGTGTACACTAGTACTATGACCCCTCTCCGAACGTCGCTCTTAGAGCAATTTTTGCAAAAATATCCGGTTCGTCACATCGGTAAGGGGGAGATAGTTATTTTCCAGGGCGAGGAACCGCGCAGCGCTTATGCCGTTAAATCAGGAGTTATAAAAGTTTATAATCTAAGCGTCAACGGCGACGAAAAACCGGTTGGTTTTGAGACTAAAAACGACGTCTTTCCGGATGCCTGGGCTTTTCATAAGGCACCAAGCGCGATGTATTATTACGAAGCTTTTAGTGATGCCGATTTGTACATCGTGCCGCGTGATGACTATGTGGCCTTTCTGAAGTCTAGCCCGGAATTATTAGCACATACATTGGAGCGCTACGTATCGGCTCGTACGGGTGATAGTATGCGCTTAAATGCCCTGCAGCATTCTAGGGCCAGTGATAAACTCATGTATACCCTGCACTATTTGGCGGTTAGCCATGGAGTCACAACGGATGATCCCAAGGTCATTCAAATTACGCTTGATCTAACTCACCAAGACTTTGCGAATTTAACGGGCTTAACTCGCGAAACGACCGCTACTGAACTAAACAAGCTCAAGAGCCGCAAAGTTATCTCATACGGCAAGCGCGTACCGTATACAGTCGATCTAAATCGCTTAAACGGCATGCTTAACGATCAGTTTATTGCCGATATGGAAATTGGACTTTAGAAAACATAGAACGTCATGGGGCGTCAAAGTAATTTAGCCAAATCTGAGTCTTAAGCCCAAATTATGGCTTAAGACTTTGTTTTGCCGGCAACTGTCTTGCTATCAGTCTTTTCGCGCAAAGCGTCATTTACAACCCGCGAGAGGTTTTGTGGTGCCGTCCAGGATTTAATAATGCAGCGGTGAGCACCAAGACTGTAAGCTTCAGTTACTTCTGGCGAGTTTTCCATGTTTGTAAAAATCAGCACCTTTACCGTGGGGTTAGACTTCAGGTCGTAATGTTTTAAAAACTCTAAGCCACCCATAATTGGCATAAGCAAGTCTAACAAGATAAGTTGAGGTTCGAATGACTTTAAATGCGCCAGAGCATCCTCGCCATTAAAGGCGGTTTCGACTTCGTGTCCGTCTTTTTCGAGAATTAATTTGTAAGCACCATTTAGGTCTTCGTCGTCTTCAACAATCAGTATTTTTGCCATATTTTTCCTCAATTACGTTTCATTACAGCATGCTGTCTTAAGGGTGTATATAAAAAATCTTACACGACATTACATTTTAACCTTTCGCGGGATGCGTTGGGCGGCTAGCGAAAAATAAAAGGTCGTGCCTTTGTTTTCTTCACTCTCAAACCAAATTTTACCACCAAGCACTTCGGTTAAACCACGAACCAGGTAAAGGCCGAGGCCCGTGCCAGTGGTTTCGCGTTTGATAACATTTGGCGCACGAAAGAATTTGGTAAAGACTTGGTCGTGTGACAGTTTTGGAATGCCTAGGCCGGTATCTTTGACTTTGATTAGCGCTGAGCCGCCTTTAATGCTTAGCATAAGATCGACATTGCCTTCGTTGGGCGTATATTTAAGGGCATTCATTACGAGATTACTGATAATTTCCTTCAATATCAACGGGTCTGTACGGGTGGCAACATTATCGGTTGGTTGGATTAATTTAAAATTAATGTCCTTATTAGTGGCGACATGCGTTAGTTCGTCGTGGATTTCATCAAGTAAGCGGCCAAGATTTACATATTTGGGCGTAACGGCAATGCTGCCGCTTTCCATACGCGTAATATTTAGCAAAGTGCTAATAAGCTCGTTCATACGGTTGCTCGCGCCAATAATTGTGCGCAGGGCTTTTTTTTGGGGCGGCTCAAGCGGCCCCATAAAGCCATCAACCAACATGTGAGAATAGGTCTTGATGGCCGACAAGGGTGTTCGTAACTGGTGTGAAGCTAACGAAATAAATTCGCTTTTCATGCGGTCGACTTCTTGCTCAAGGGTAATATCACGAAATACCTGAATGGCGCCGACTGGACGGTTTCTCACCATCATTGGTGATACTGTTATAGCTACCGATACCGGCTGCCCGTCTTTGCGGCGATAGAGCAATTTTTCCGAAATCGATTTACCAGTTAAAAACGATCGGCTAATCGGCCGATCGATCAGTCCAACGGGCTTACCCTGTTCGTCCAGGGATACGATGACTTTTGGAAACCACTGCCCGATCAATTCTTCCTCTTTGAAGCCCAAGATTGCTAGGGCTGGCGGGTTAATGCGAACGATGCGGCCAAACTCATCGGTCATAATAACGCCGTCGCCGATACTGTCAAAAAGTGCTTGTACTTCGACACTGCCCTGCGCAGGCTGTGCGGTATCAGCATTGCTGAAGCGAAGACGTTTCTGGGTTTTACGTGCTTCGGCCATTACATTGAACGATTTCTTTCCTTACTCGGTTTGGTGAGTAATATAAGTTGATCAATGTATTCCTCGATAACTTCACTATCCTCAGTGAGCAGCGAGACGGTGACGCGAATCCAGTCGATGAGCCTACTTAGATCCTTTTCTGATAGCTCCTCAGGTTGTTTGTGTAAATGATTCTGAACCTGGCGGGCAATAAACCTATCAGCAGCTGGCCCCAGATAAACATGAGTCACACGTACGACGCGGTTATATAGAGTTTCGTCCGGCACGGTTATATCTCTTCGATTTTCTTAAGGCGTTTAGCCCCTGTCGCAATCAGCATAAAACCGATTCCCTCGAGTGCCAAAAATATGTATAAAAGAAAGATAATAAACGCCAAATTAGGTAGATTATTCGCATATATGGTTGTGATGTATTGAATAAAAATAGAGCTAATGACTGTTAGGCTGATTCCAAAACCAAGCTGGTTCAAGGCATTCTTATAGAGTACGCCCTTAACGTGACGGGCGTAGACGCTCAGTTCGTAGCAAGCTAAGAAGCCTAAGAACCAGGCGTATAGATACGGTACGACGATTGTAGCTAAAGTGGCGAATAGCGATAAATGATAGGGGTTGCCGTTATGACGTTGTGCGTGGACCGTGAGGTAACTGTAAGTTATGCCAATGGCAATGAAGCCGAATACCATCAAACGCGTGCCAAGGTAACTCGGCCGACGGCGTACGAGGTCGCTTAAATATCGCGCTCCTAGACCAATAAATGTAAAAGCTATAAGCGAAACCGCCAAAGTTAAATAGGCAGATATAACGCCCGTAATTGCTTGGAGGTTCGGGTGGGCTGCGCCCAAAGCTTTCAGAAAAGTGTTAATAACTGCCGGTACGGCCAAACCCCACGCAATTGTTTGCAGCCCAAAGCCGATTTGACGAAATGCGGGCATTTCACGCTCATCGTCGATTAGTCTGGTGTAGCCATTAAAGGTTATGTAGGCATAAAAACCCGTAACCCAGATAATACAGTAAGGCATGATAATGCTTAGTAGCACCATTCTGTATTGGCTTTCGGAAAGGTGCAGTTGGCCTAAGGTTTGATTGCTGACGGGCAAAACGGTGTTGGCGAAGAGGTAAATAATAATTAGCAGGCCAAGCCACGTAAAAGCGGACATCTTACGTAAAACATTTGATATAGCAAAGACACGTTCCAAGCTGTCGCTCCCATTAATTAGTCGTAGTATACACCCGTGCTTATGCTAACTTGTATAAGATATTTATTTGCGCGTTATTGATAATTTATGTACAATTTATAACCTTTTACGCTCATAGCAGGGTTAGAAAGTTGTAAATGATTGGTATTTACGCTAAAATCTAATCTGTTTTAGGGCGTCGCCAAGTGGTAAGGCACCAGGTTTTGGTCCTGGCATTCGGGGGTTCGAATCCCTCCGCCCTAGCCAAACTAAGAAGGACAAGCTTTGGCTTGGCCTTTTTTTGCGGCTTAATTTGACTAACGCTGTTCCGGCTAATTAATAATTGGGACCCCCACTGACGCCAAAAAAGGTTTCGAGCGAACTAGCCTGCGTATCGTGAAATTCTTGTGCCAATGCTGGTCCGACATAACGGAAGTGCCAGGACTCTGCCCGGTAGCCGGTTGAAGCGCTGTTGGCTGTGGTGTAACGCTGAATAAAGCCATACTTGTAAGCATTGGCAGCCACCCATTTACCTTGCGGTGTCGTGCCAAAGCAGTCTCCGATGTTACAACCGCCGCCCGATATATCAATTGCCCAACCGGTTTGGTGCTCGCTAAAGCCTGGCCGAGCGCTTTCGCTGTCGGCGACAGTCTGGCCAAAGTTGCGAACCTCACTGGCATAGACGCTTACCTGTGTATCATAAGAGCGATAACCGCTGCCGGCGGTTAAGGTTAGGCCCGCGGCTTTGGCATCGTCGAACATATGCGACAGTGCTGCAGCAGCCTCGGCGCGCATATATTGGCCGTTGCCTACAGGCGTTAAGTCGGGTGGGATATAAGTTTTGGGCTGCAATGGATGCTGTTTGTTGACAATTACCCATGGGCTAGTCGGAAGGCTGGTTGAAAACTGTTTTTTATCAAAGCCAGGGGCTGGTTTTGACTGCGGCGCTGTTGCCGAGTGGGAAACCTTGTCTGTACTGGCCGCTGGCGAGTGGCTGCGACTATATGAAAATATGCCTGCCAGGCCAATTAAAATGACAAAAATTAAGAGCGGTGTTCGTCGTTTCATTAGTCTAGTATATCGCATTACAACTTATGCCTGGTGACCTTGCCAAACTACCTATATATGGGGTACAGTTGAGCCAAGTTAGGGTAAATAATTGTGAAAAAATCAAACAATCCGGCCGACTATATTGTGCCGCTCAATATGAATGGTATGGAAGGCAGGATGCTACACATACCCGGTCCAAAACGCACCAGTCGAGAAGTCTTGTTCGTATATGGCCACCATTCCAGCCTAGAACGCTGGTGGGGCATTGCTAAATTTATTAGTCGTTATGCCACGGTAACCATGCCCGACCTGCCTGGTTTTGGGGCTATGGATAGTTTTTATAAGATCGGCAAAGACGCCTCGTTAGACAACTATGCTGATTATCTGGCTGCCTTTATTAAAATGCGTTATAAGCGAAAAAAACCAGTCGTTGTTGGTATGAGTTTTGGGTTTATCGTGGTTACTCGTATGCTGCAGCGATGTCCGGAACTAACTAAAAAAATTGCTATGATCGTCAGCTTTGCGGGCTTTGCGCACAAAGACGACTTCACCTTCTCTAAAGCGCGCTGGCGAAGTTATTATTACCTTTCGAAGTTTTTCAGCCGTCGTTTGCCTGCTCTATTCTTCCGCTACATTTGTTTACACCCAGCAATTCTGCGTTTTGCTTATCGTCGGACGCATAACGCCAAAGAAAAGTTTGAAGGAATTGTTGGTGAGGAGCTCGAAGAAATCACGCGTTTTGAGATTCGTCTGTGGCATGAGAACGATGTCCGTAGTTATATGAAGACTACAACCGAGTTTCTAAACCTTGATAACTGCAAAAAACAGATCGATGCACCGGTTTATCATATCGCCGTGGCGGCCGATCGCTATTTTGACAATAATCGGGTCGAACAGCATTTTCGGGTTATATTTAACGACTTTATTTTGTTGAAGACTTTGAAACTTAGCAATCATGCACCGAGTGTTATCGCCGACGAAAAAGCAGCTGCTGAGTTCATACCAATGTCGCTTCGCCGCATGCTCAAACAGCAGTAATGGTATAATAGGAGTAATATGAAAATCGGTTTAGTGTGTCCGTACAACATTGCCAAAGGTGGCGGCGTACAAGAAATCGTCAAGGCGATGCGGGTGGAGCTATTGGCGCGTGGTCACGAGGTTAAGATAATAACTCCTCAACCTAAAGATATTACTGGTCTGGATACCGAAGGAATAATCTTTATCGGCCAGGCTGCCGATTTCCATTCGCCACTTCATACCACGACGCAGGTTTCAGCTAGCGCTGACACCGAAGCTCTCGAGCAAATGCTCGAAACCGAGCAGTTCGACGTTCTTCATTTCCACGAACCATGGGTACCAATGCTTAGCCGGCAGATCTTAAGTCGTAGTCAGTGTGTTAATGTGGCAACCTTTCACGCCAAAATACCGGAAACGATCATGAGCCGGACGGTCGTCAAAGTAGTGACGCCAT
>DAIESS010000021.1 GCA_027346135.1 Candidatus Saccharimonadota bacterium | reverse complement strand
CGGCAGGTTTAGGGGCGCTCGGGGTTGATTATTTTTATTTGCGTAAACAAAAATGTACACGGCCAGCGGCGTTGGCAACAATCTTACTTAATAATATTTTAGGGGCGGTGGGCCATGTAGTCTTATTGATAGGAATAATTTTGTTGGTGCCCGACACTTTCTTTAGCTTTCGTGTTAACCCGCAGCTGAGCTCCGACTGGTGGCTGATAGTTTTAGCCGTCGCCTCGCTGGCGACGATCTTGCTATTGGTTGGGCGCATTAGGCAACGAGTAATTGGCGCCTGGGAATCCATCTGGTCCAAACTACGGGCTTATCGCACCAAAAAAAGGCGGGTGCTACTAGCTTTGGTGGTCTCTTTATTTATTACCTTGGCTCATTCGATCTGCTTGTGGGCCACCAGTAAGGCACTGGGTGTTCATTTGCTACTAGCTCAAGCCATCGTCGTGTTGGGAGTGGGCGTGTTGCTCGGTGCCGTCATACCTTCGCCAGGTGGACTCGGTGGAGCTGAGGCAGGTCTAGTCGCCGCTCTGGTAGCTTTCGCAATACCTGTAGGCAGCGCAATTGCGGTCGCTATATTATATCGTTTGGCGACTTATTGGCTCGGCTTTGTGGCGGGCGCTATTACTTTTCCAATCGTCGCCAAGCGATCGTATATATAAGTTTGTTAGTTGATCGTTGGGACGAAGTTGCTCAAGCGAGCGACATCTTCGGGCTTGAGTTGAATCGACGTGGCGGCAATATTCTGCTCGACATGTTCGGGGCGAATGGCTTTGGCGAGCAAAAGACAGTCTTGCGTTAAGGCCCAGGCAAGGGCAATTTGGGCTGGCGTTTTGCCATAGCGTTGGGCGATATCGAGCAGAATTGGTTGCTGGAGCATATCACCTCTTTCGAGCGGCCGGTAGGCAACAATAGCGATGTCGTTAGCGTTACACATATTGCGTAGCTCAGACGTAACTTCGGTTTGATGCATCCAGCTGTAGTGCATTTGGTTGGCGACAATTGGATGTCTAGTGATGGCGAGGGCTTCGCTTAAACGCTCGGCGTTAAAATTACTGACACCGAAATGTCGGACAATGCCTTCGTCGATGAGCTGATCGATTTGCGGAATGGCTTGCTGCCACGGTGCATCAAACCACGGGGCATGGATGTACAGAAGATCGAGGTAGTCGGTGCCAAGCCTTTTTTGCATGGCTTCGACGGCCGGCCGAACCATACCGTTGGCGACGTGATTTTTCCAGATCTTCGAGGCAATAAACAAATCCTCGCGTGTTTCTCCATGGATGGCTTGGCCGATCACTTGCTCGGCACCACCATCGGCATACATCTCGGCGCCATCAATATGGTTCTGACCAAGACCGATTGCTTGGCGAAGAGCCGCAACTTCGGCGGCGGTTTCAGCCGAAAAAATCGGGTGCGTGCCTATAGCCCAGGTACCGATGCCGATTGGATGAAGCGGTTTGCCGGATTTTGTGAGCAGGTTCGAGGGTGATGAAGTCACTGAGGATTCTTTCCAGTGTGAGTGGGCTTAAGCGCTCAAATATTCTTGAAGTACCACAGCATCGTTATGTTGCTCGTCCTTGGCGCCGTAGACTAGTGTAACTGCTCCGGCCGAAAGCTCTTGGCGTAGTTGCGCGACGACATCCTCGTTGGCGTCTAACTCATGCGTGTATCGTTGTTGAAATTCTTGCCATTTTTCTGGATCGTGACCGAACCATTCGCGTAGTTCTTGGCTCGGCGCGATGTCCTTAAGCCAGAGGTCGATTTTAGCCTTTTCTTTGGTGAGACCGCGCGGCCACAAACGATCAACTAAGATGCGTTTGCCATCACTAAACGACGGTTCTTCATAAACGCGTTTAATACGTACGGTCATATTGAGTGCCCTCCAAATTTTATGCTATCGCATTTTAGTTAAGGGGTGAGACGAGGAGACTCGTAACACTACTTCATATGATGATTGTACCATGCGTTTGGCGTGCGATTATGCTAGTGTAGAAATAAGCCATGGACAGTAACACTATGCCGCTCACAATTGTGATTACTCATTTTATTAACCTTTTCTGTGTGATTTTACTAATCAGGAGCGGACTACATATTTTGGCGGATCATCCGATGTTGTACTGGACCGATCACACGCGTCGCGATAACTATTGGCTTAAATTTGGCAAAAAAAAGATGCCGGCCGATAAATTATGGACTGCACACGATGAGGCCGAGCATATTGGCCACTATGCTATGCCGGGCGGTGCTCATCACGAGTTTGGCTTGGCTCGAAACTGGCATTTTACGGCGGCAATTATTTGGTTAGCGACTGGCGCGGTTTATTGGGGGTATATGTTTACGACCGATGCTTGGCGTCGATTGATTCCGACCAGCTGGAGCGTCTTTCCGGCGGCTTGGCACGATTTGGTTGGCTACCTAACGCTGCATATTCCACCAGAAAGCGCCTTTCATCCGTATGATGCCTTGCAACAATTAACTTATGCTGGGGTTGCGTTTATATTGCCGGTTGTAATGCTTTTGACGGCCTTGGCTATGTCACCGGCATTTACGAATCACTTTCCGCGCTACACGCTGTTGTTTGGCGGTCGCCGCCAAGTTGCACGCAGCCTACACTTCTTGGGTATGATTGCTTTCTCGGCCTTTATTGTTATGCATGTCACGATGGTGGCGCTGGTGTATTTTGCGCGCAACGTAAAGCTGATCACATTTGGAACGACAAATGTTGATTTGTCGGCGGCTCTAACCGTATTCTTTGCGGCTTTGCTGTTTTTGCTTATTTTTAATGTTGTTGCGACCTATTTCACGCTCAACCATCGGGTAATTATGCGCCGGATCTTGGTTGCGATTATGAACCCGGTAATTCATACGGCTTTTGGCTGGATGCGGCCGAGGAAAAATTACAAAAAAGAAGACATCTCACCATTTTTCCGCGTCAACGGTTATCCGCCGGAAACGGATGAATTCAAGCAATTGGCGGCAGGTAATTACAAGGACTGGCGATTGAAGGTATACGGTGAAGTCGAACACGAGTTTGAACTATCGCTAGAGGACATCAAAGCGTACCCCCGGCAGGAGCAGATTACAAAGCATATCTGCATTCAGGGATGGAGCGCTATTGGCGAATGGGGTGGTATGTCAATGAAGGAAATCGTTGAACGAGCCAAGCCGAAGGCCAGGGCTAAATATGTCGTCTTCCATGCTTACGATGTCGATGGCAACGGCAAGTCCTTTTACGAAGCGCTGCGCCTAAAAGATATGTTCGATACGCAAACAATTTTGGCTTACGAGATGAACTGGCAACCGTTGAATTTGGAGCACGGCGCACCATTGCGTTTGCGCTGTGAGCGCAAGCTGGGCTACAAGATGGTTAAATACATAAAATCCATCGAATTTGTAGAGGAGTACAAGAGTATCGGCGAAGGGCGTGGCGGTTACCGCGAAGATAACGTCATGTTCGACTGGGAAGCCTATATTTAGCAATGGCGGCTGGTCTAAAATTGTGCAAGGTATCATTAAGTTGCCAGGCGCCGTCAATGTAGGTTAGTTCCGTCACGGAAGCGTTGTCTAAACGCATTGACTCCCACTGGCTGACCGGTTGGTTTGTCAGGGCACCAATGCCCATACGAATCGGGTGATCGTGACTAACCAGTAAGGCTTCCTCGACGCCGATTTTGCGCAGTTCTTCAACGCAATCCGACACGCGCTTGCCAACATCCAGCCAATTTTCACCTTCCGGGGGGCGATAAAAAGGCCGATCATCAATGTCAACGGCGGCTTCCAGCTCGATGACTTCACTTACCGGCTTACCTTGCCACTCACCTTTGTCAATCTCGGCCAATCTTTCGTCAATCATAACCTCCATGTTTAATATGTCGGCGATTATACGAGCGCTTTCACGTGTACGGGGCAACGGGGAGGTGTAGACGGTGTTAGTCGTAACAAATTTACCGATAAAACGCGCCAACTCAGCCATCTGCGTGCGTCCCTCTGGTGTTAGGCGTGCATACTGGCCAACAGTCGAGCCGACTTCTATTAAATTCGATTCGGCCAGACCATGACGGACAAAATATACCTTCATACTGTTGGCACATTATCGCCCTCACATTATTTTGGCTGTAAAATAATGCACTTACATTTTTGACGTTGCCAGGCAGAATGGCCGAATGAGTCATGTATTTTTAATTGGCGGTGGACCGGGCAGCGGTAAGTCGAGCATTGCTAAAAAATTAAGCAAAGAATACGGCATCGAATACTGGAAAGTCGACAATTTTGTCGGTGAACACCAGCAGGAGGCGGCTGACCGAAAATTTCCGATTAATAACTACATCAATAACTTAAGCGAGGACGAACAGCAGCTCGAATTATTGAAGCTAACATCGAAACAAGAACTAGCGCGCCAGGAGGAGCTATTTTTTATTCTCATTAAAGAGCTACGAGTTAGAACTTTCGATTATCTTGTACTGGAAGGAAACTGTTTGCTTCCCAATCTTGTCGCGCAACGTTTTGAGTATCCATATACGGCGGTATGGCTTCTGCCCGAGCCGAAATTCCAAGAGAAAATTTATCGTAAACGTGACTGGGCCCAAGAGTTACTTGCCGGCAGTGACGACCCAGGTTTATTGATGAAGACGTGGCTAAAACGTGACAGAGAATATAACGAGGTTGTGCGCAACCAGGCTGAAATACAAAAGTTTCCATATTTATTAGTCGATGGCAAAAAAAGTATCGATGATAACTACAAATGGGCCAAACAGAAGTTAAAAGTTACTTCGATACTAGAACACGAGCATCCCTCGCCCCAGCTTACAAAATAATTGTAAAAATTCTTACAGAAAAATCTTCCATTTCATAGAACCGCTTATTACAATTATTGGTAACTGTGAATAAGCGTGAAAAGGAGTGGGTATTAATATTCGTCGCACCGGCCTAAGCCGGTTTAATTTTGTGTCGGCCTCGCCCGAGCGGACGCTGTATATTTTTAATACTTTCAGTTTGGTTGGTGGTATTGTTTACGGCCTATATTACGGCGTGTTTCTGTATAAGAATACTTTTTCTTTGTCCGTTCTAGCCATGGATGGGCTGCTGGGTGGCTTTGGAGCCTGGTTGGGGTACTTGGCAGGAGTGGCAATTGTGCGGCGTTACGGTTATGGACGGTGTATTAAGCTGGCTTTTGGTAGCTGGGCATTGGTTTCATTAATGACGGCCTTGATGGCAAGCAATATTGCCGAGTGGTTTATGCTGATCGCCGTCATTAAGGCCTTGCCTGGCGGCATGTTTGCGGCGACGGCCGACACATTAATGCTGCGCGAAGTAACTAACAAGGCTCGCAATAGTTATTTGCAGATCAAATTGGCACTGGAATTTTTAGCAGCCGTTATTTTGCCGACACTCATTGGGGCTTTGGTGCGTTTTAACGATGGCTATCGCTTGGCTTTTTTGTTGTCGGCTATCATATATGCCGCCGCTCTCTTTGTACCACTGCGCTTGGCGCGGCCGGAGCTGCATTTTAGTGTGTCCGGTATGTTAGCAATTTTTAAGCGTCCGTTGTATCGTCGGCATGCTGCAAACCGTACTCTAGGCGCTGGCTTTAACCAGCTTAACGGCTTCGTTATTATGATAATCCCATTTTTGTTGTTACATGATGAACTTAAACTTGGCCTGTTAACAAGTGCAATCGCACTAATGGCGGGTATTGTTTCGATAGTTATGCGACGCGTTAAGGCTACGCACAAACTCAAGCTTGGCTTTACGTCTTACACGGTTCGAGCGCTTGCTAGTTTGCTTTTCGTGTCAGTATGGACGGCGCCAATTCTTTTGGTATGGCAGCTAGTTAATAAACTGGTCACACCTATGCACGATCCTCTCCAGCAAGGACTGGACATCCATAATGACCAATTAATTATGGGCGCGGACGTTAAAGATCGAGCGCTGGATATTAATGTTCTGAACAATACACTTTTACTGGTTGGGACAACGATAGCTTACGGTGCATTTTATTTCATAACTCGCTTAAATCCGGGCGACCAGCGCTTGTTGCTGCAAGTTCTTATTATGGCTTTTGCCTTGTGGCGATTCGTTAACTTGGCGGTTTCGGCTAATATCAACCGGCGGGCGCAAGCTTTGGGCCTTGCTCCGGCCGACCTGACTCGCGCACCTTTATTGCCGTTATTACGCAGCCGTTTAACGGCTCATGCCATGACTTTTCGATTTGTGTTGGCAAGGTAAGCTTTGCCTCGTCTCTGTTGAGCAGCGGTTTAGTTGGCAAGTTGGAAGGCTAGGCCTATAATTTTCGGCATGGAACCACAAACACCAACCGCCACAAACACCGGATCGTCAGATTATAGTTCATGGGCAAAGATAGTTATCGTTGAAGACGAAGCTGCTCTTGCCGAAATTTATAAAACACGCTTGGAATTGTTGGGCTACATCTGTTTTGTAGCGCGTGAAGGCATTGAAGCGCTAGCTATTATCGAAAAAGAGCGACCGAGTTTGGTATTGCTTGATTTGATGATGCCTAAGCTGGCCGGTTCACAGGTATTGCAAATTATGCGTTCGAATGACTGGGGCAAGGACATAAAAGTTTTGGTTATAACTAACCTAAACGAGTCTGAAGCACCAGCTGGTTTGCGTAATTTTGGTATTGAGGACTACGTTGTTAAGGCGAACCTTAGCGATGACCAAATCGACAAGCTTGTCGCCAAGGCTATGGCTAGCGGCAGCGATACGACTACTAAGGTATAGACAACCAGTAGGAGGCGGACATAGAAACACTATGCCACTATCACAGGGATTGTTTAGTTAGCGCTTAGGGATGTTGTGGCGGGGTCACAAAAAGGCCTGCAATCTCCACTACGCCCCGAGAGTCCATATATAACTTAGCGGCCGAATAGTTATGGGGCTACAATATAACCATAGTATGAACAGCGAAAAAGCCAGGCGGAAGTTCAAAGAGTGGTTTAGACGATATTTTGTAGCCGAACTTTTGGGTACGCTCATCGCCTCGGTTTTTGCATATTTGGCATTTTCGCACTCGCATTCATACATCATTGCTGCAACCAGTGGTTTTGTAGGCGAAGGAATTGGTTTTTACGGCTATTTTATAATCAGCCAGCTTCTTACCAATGGACGAGCCTACAAGTCTATGCCATTCGTGAAACGTATAGCCTCAATTATTTCGAAGAGTAGTACGAATTTAATAATAGAGTTTGCACCGGCTGAAATAATCGATAATCTGTTTATTCGTCCTTTCCTGATGTTTTACGTTCCGCAGCACATCAAGCCGTATGCTTTTGGGTTTATTGTGGGCAAGTTGCTGGCCGATTCGTTGTTCTATGTTTTTGCAATTGTTGGCTACGAGTTTAAAAAGCGCTACCAAGCCAAAGGCGTCTAGCTTTTGTTGTCACAGAGTGCGACTAATTTTGAGAAAGGGCATTACGAAAGGCGAAAAACGCTGGTTTGGGCCGGTAGTTGGCATCGAACATAAGCGGACGGGCATCGGCCATTGATGGACCCATATAGTTATACCAGCTTTCTTTGTCGGTGATGCCAAGGTTCGAAAAGCTATGGCAGCTGCCCGACTCAATGCAGGCGCGCATCATTTCGTAATAAATATTCGCCGCCATATTGTCGCGTGCCTTATCGGAGGCGGGTACGGCACTCATGTTGACGTCAAACTCGGTAACATAAACGCCGACACCCAAAGCGCCGAATCTTCGCATATTTTGAATAACCTCGTTTTTATCTGGCGGATGGGTGCCGTCTATGTGCATTTGCATGCCAATACCATCGATCGGCACACCCCTGGCTTTGGCGCTTTTAATGTATTGGTACATGGCATCGGATATGGAGTTGAAGTGCTCGTTGTCGAAGTCATTTAAGATAAGTTTGGCGTTAGGGTCGGCTTGATGCGCCCAGATAAAGGCCTGGTCGATGTAGCCCATGCCGCCGGTATTATCAGCCCACCAGTCGTGCAGTCCGTAAAGGTGCTGGCCGCGCGTGAAAGCTTCGTTGACGACCGTCAACTCGTCGACCTTTCCTTTATAGTGGCCGACGACAGTCGATATGTGATCATGCATGGCGGCGAGTATTTGGCTGGACGTCAAGTGGCCGTTCTTTAGCCATCCCGGCAGCCACTTATCTTCACCCCATACCAAATGGTGAGCTTGGGTGCGCATGTGGTGATCGGCGGCGTAGCTGACTACCTTATCCATTGTTGCAAAGTTGTAAGTGGTGGGGCCAGGGCGAAGGCCGCCATCGGTAAAGTACCAATTTGGCGTGTTATCAATCAGGGCTAGGTTATACTGGGATGACAATATTTGGCTGTAAGCCGGAACGTCCAAGTAAGTTGATATGGCAAAATTGCCTAGCTCGATGTTGTGGCGGGCGGCTAAAGTTTTCATAGGAGGTGACGGCAAATCAGGGGGCGTTTGTGACGTCATGTGGCTGGCAATAATCGCTATAGCTACTGTTATGGTCACAATCACTAAAGCTGCAATGATGCCACGACGGTTTGATCTCATTACTTAAGCATAGCAAACATATGTTTCTAGCTTATATGTTATGCCACATAGTAATGGCGGATGTTATGCTAAAATGTTTTCTTTTCGCGCCAGATTAGCTTGTAAACTTTCAATTTGTCGGGTATCTGGTTGACATAGGGGATGAACGGGAAGGCGAGCATGGTTAGTAATAGTGAGCCGAAGATTATAGCCGCATCACGGTCGCCATTGTCATCGTTGGCTAGTACGGTGTGGTTTAATAGTCCGATTGGTGTTAGCCACCATGCGCCGGGTGTACGACCGGTTTCTTCACGAGTCATGCCATATTGCTCGGTGGTGATGCCGCGGTCGGTTGCCTGATCTTCGAGCGCACCTGTGTCTGAAAGGAATCGGTTGACGTAGGTCAGATTATTACTTACGCCGTCTTTGTTCTGGGCACTGGCCAAGGCTGGTTCGTATAGTCCGGCCTGAGCCATCTTGGTGAGCGAGCCTACCACTGTCATGACTGGGCTCTTAGGCTGTTGCTTTGCATCTGGCTTATCTTGGTCGAAGTAGTCGGTTGCTTCTTTAAGTTGGGTGGCTTGTACGCTAGCCGGTTCACTATTGAATACTTTCAATTCGTCTTTCGTAGAGTTTTGAGTTTGAAGCAATCGAGCGTAAGGTGCATCGATGTACACCGATCGAGTGTTGTAGGTGTAGGGGTCAATATTGTCTAGGTAAGTGGCCGTGTCGGAAGAATTTGTAAACTCAGCTACCAGGGTTTTACCCATAAGGTTAGGATCTTGCTGCGCTACGTTCTGAATTGTGGTTGGGCGAATGTATGGTGACGGCAAAGCAAGAGCGAGTGCCAAAATCAAACCAATCAGTATGCCGCCCCTAGCAAAGAGAACTTTGTGGTTGGCTGGAACGGTACGAACAGTAACGTCTTGGCGGTAAGGTTTGGCTATGCCAAGGACACGTACGAGCAAATAATGCAAGAAGAGAAGGCCGATGATAGTCAAGGGTACGACAATAATGTGGATACCGTATATCTGGCCGTAATTTAAGGGGTTGATCAACTTACCTAAGCCACTGCCATTGTAGAAGTCTGCGCCTTGCAGGCCGCGCCATTGCGACGAGAAATCTCCTCGAAGCGCATAACCGAATTCGGTTTCGGCCAAAACGGCGAAAAGCATCAGCACGCCTAGCATCCAGGTTAGGCGTCGTGGTTTTTTGAAACCGGAGGTGAAGAATACGACCAATAGGTGCAGGAGTACGAAGAGAACAAAAGCCTGTGTTGCCCATAGGTGAACGCTGCGCATATATTTGCCGACCCCGTCTGTTAACCACCAGGTTGGACCGTAAAAGGTCATTATCACACCAGTAATAATGAGTACCAGGAATGATATCATCGACAGAAAGCCTAACGAATAAAAGAACTTATTGCCGTAACTCGGCACTTCTTTAATCATTAACTGATTACTGGCTTCTAAAAGTGGGTGATTTTTTGCCATATGATCGTAACGAAGCTCCATTAATAAGATATTTATATAATACGCTTATACTTACACGTGGCCCACATATTTACTGTGATTTAAATCAACATAAACAGAGCGCTACCGACTTTTAGCTACAGATACAACTTTAATTAAAGCTTGTTTTAGCCTTGTTTGGTTGCTTGGACTGTGCCGTCGGGATGAGCTGGCAGCGCATAGATTGTCAGCAACTTTAAATCTTCATCGCCGGTGTTCGTAACGTTATGCTCGGTCTCGGCAGGAACGAAAACCAAATCATTCTCGGCAACCGTGCGGCTTTCGCCGGCGACCATAACCTCGCCGTTACCAGCCACAAATAAAAATATCTGATCACTGTTGGCATGAGTTTCCGCGCCGATGTCCTCACCGCCTAGCAGTCGCATAGCCACTAGCTGGCTATGTTTACCGGTGTAAAGCACGCGTCGAAAATTTGTATTTGATAATGCCAATTGCTTGGTGCTGTCTGCAAACATAATAATTCCTCCCGTACTTAACTCTTTAAGTATGTGAGCGATTGCTTGAATCTGTCCATGACCCCTGTCACAGTCCTATTTCTGACTGCAGAACTTAGGCTTCTAGAACTTTAAGCCAGGCTGGCCGAGAGGGCGCATCTGCCAATATGTAAGTGTGATTCGATTTTATTTTTGATCATCTGTATGAGGTCGGTGAAGATTGTAACGATTGAATCTGTCCTATATTCCCGCGTTCCCAGACGGTTGAGCTGGTCAATCGATAGTTGTTGCTTCTCGACAAACTCCTCAAGAGCTGTTGGAGAGCGCAAAATTTGCAAAAACTTGGCCGTGGTAGCTTCGTCGTGATCTAAGTTTAGCGATTCGAGTAACTGGGTAAATAGTTGCTCAATCTTTACGGGCGTATCATCTTCTTTCATGCCAGTTATGGCTTCCGACTCGGCTGGGCGAGCTTGCATAATGGCCACCAACTCCCCTAGGGTGGCTTTTACGGCCGTTGCCCTGGTGGGTTCAAGCGTTTCGACATAGGTGTTAAGCTCGCCAGGTAGTTCTATGTTTGTTGGCGTTTCGACAAGGGAAATATCATTGGCATTGCTCTCTTGTGACATGTCAGTTGTTGTGATTGTTTCGGTGGACGGTGGTTCTGGAACATCGGGAGTTATTTCTGCTATGACCGGCGTTTCGTCGTCCGTTTCAGGCGGTGATTCCAACTGCGATTCAAAAATGGTTCGTTCAATAAAGCTGATTGCGTCTGAATCGGTCATGTTATCGGCGGTGTCGAACATTTCGGCGTCCTCGAGCGGTGGTTTAGCTTCTGTCTCGGCCTCGGTTTCAACATCATTCTCGCCCATGTTGTCGATGGTGGATTCTACGGGCAGCCCCTGGGCATCCGCTTCGGCTATAGTTTGGCGCATTACGACGGGCTCGTGGTCGGCTTGAGTTTTGGTTTCGACTAAAACGGTGGCGGGTGCAGTTTTGGACTCAGTTGCTGCAGCTTGGGCTTGTCCGGTGACATCGGCCTCGACAACGGCATTATTGGTTATGCTCTCGTTGGTCGTGATGGACTCCATTTCTATGACCATACGCGGGTCAAAGTTAATGACAGTCTGAGCCTCATTCTCGGGGGCTGATTCGACTGCAACTCGACGTTCTTTGATGTGCTCAACCGGATTGTCGGTAAGAATTATCTCTTCTGCAATGTTTGAATTGGCAGGATGATGCTCTTCGCTGACAATTTTGGCGGCAAATTCATGATTTATAATTTTATCAACCGTTGGTGCTGATTGCTTAACCGCCTCGATTTTTACAGCAGGTACGGTTTTGGGTGTTTCTTTTTCAAGAGTGTGGCCGAGCT
>DAIESS010000020.1 GCA_027346135.1 Candidatus Saccharimonadota bacterium | reverse complement strand
CGCACCAGCCATGTTAGTGCTCGGTGATCACGGGGCTAAAGCAGGTATCATCAGTAAGATTCCAGAAACTACCATCGATTCTAATGCCGCCAATGAAGATAACGAAGCCATCTTTGTCCATGATTCATGGGCTGCTCTAGACATGTTAGACATGATGCCAAACGCCGAGCAATCATCTAGCCGCCGCGAGCGCGAAATCGCCGACCTTATCGATGCCATTGGCACTATGTGGGCTCTCGGCGTCGAAGAAATCACTGTCCGACGCTAAAATCTTTAAGCTATACTGCCGCTCATTCAGGCAAAATGAGCTATGATGAGTCTATTAAAGGAGCCAGGACCATGCTGAAAGAATTCAAAGAATTTGTGATGCGCGGCAATGTCGTCGACTTAGCTGTCGCCGTCGTCGTCGGAGCATCGTTTAGCGCCATTGTTACGGCGTTCGTAAAAGATTTAGTTACGCCACTAATCGCCGCTATTGGCGGCCAGCCAGACTTTTCCGGCCTAAAATTCACCATCAATAACAGCCGTTTTCTCTATGGCGATTTAATCAACACAATTGTCTCATTTTTGATTGTTGCCTCGGTTATATTCTTCTTCGTCGTTAAGCCGATTAATACATTAATCGAGCGCAGTAAACGCAAGAAAACAACCGACGACCCGACGACCAAAAAATGCCCGGCTTGCCTCAGTGAAGTTAACATAAAGGCTACGCGCTGCGCTTTCTGCACCAGCACAATTAAGTAAATTGTAGCTCTTACGTCACACGAAAAAACCGGAGTAACAAGCTCCGGTTTTTTTCTTGGCTTGAACGCCAAAATATCTAACGTTTTTGGTGCCGGTGCTTCAGGTTGGCAACCTGCAAACGTACGGCCTGACGGTCGATGAGACCCTGGGCATGCTCAAGACTAACCTGGTCTTTTGCTTCGGCCTTCATTTGCTTAGCGCGATCGTAAGCCGCTTCGGCCTCGGCGACGTTAATGTTGTCGGCATGGTCAGCTTCATCGACCAAAACACGCAAAACATTGTTGGCAACATCGATAACGCCACCAGTCGTCGCAAAGTATTCGCGTTGGCGGTCACTATCTTTTTCTTGCCGGCGTACAGCTATCGCACCGTACGAAACGACGCTAACTAGCGGCATGTGGTCGTGCAAAACGCCAATCTCACCTTCCATGGTGGGCAAAAGCACTTCGTATACCTCGTCATCGAACATGGTGCCGCTTAAGGATACGAGTTGAAAACGAAAATTCATATTGCTAAGCCCGTCTATTTAACCTGGTCAATGCTGCCCTTAAGATAAAAGGCACTTTCCGGCTTGTCGTCGTGTTTGCCATCGAGAATTTCGCGGAAGCCCTTGATGGTGTCTTCGAGCTTAACATACTGGCCCGGGTTGTTGGTGAATTGTTCGGCCACGAAGAATGGTTGGCTCAAGAAACGCTGGATACGACGAGCGCGGTCAACCGTCTTTTTGTCTTCTTCGCTAAGTTCTTCCATGCCAAGGATGGCGATGATGTCCTGCAAGTCCTTGTAGCGCTGCAAAGTTGACTGAACAGCGCGAGCAACTTGGTAGTGTTCCTCACCGACAATTTCGGGGTCAAGAATGTTAGAGCTACTGTCAAGCGGGTCGACGGCTGGGTAGATACCAATTTCGGTTAAAGCACGGTTAAGCGAGATGGTGCTGTCAAGGTGGGCAAAGGTAGTTGCCGGAGCCGGGTCGGTCATGTCGTCGGCCGGCACGTAAACAGCCTGAACAGACGTAATTGAACCTTCACGAGTCGACGTAATACGCTCTTGTAAGGCGCCCATTTCTTGCTGCAAGTTCGGCTGGTAACCCACGGCTGATGGTAAACGACCAAGCAGGGCAGATACCTCGGAACCGGCCTGGGTGTAACGGAAAATGTTGTCGATGAACAACAGAACGTCTTTACCACTGTCACGGAAACCTTCGGCAATTGTTAGTCCCGAAAGACCAACGCGCAAACGGGCGCCCGGTGGTTCGTTCATCTGACCGAACACCAGACTGGTGTTCTTGATAACGCCCGATTCGGTCATTTCACCGTAAAGGTCGTTACCTTCACGGGTACGCTCACCAACACCCGCGAAAACCGAGTAACCACTGTGGAATTTAGCGATGTTGTTAATCAGTTCCTGGATAAGAACGGTCTTGCCCACACCGGCGCCACCGAACAGGCCGGCCTTACCACCCTTGGTCATCGGGCAGATCAAGTCGATAACTTTAATACCGGTTTCCAGGATTTCGACCTTACCAGACTGGTCAATAAGTGGTGGCGGCGCGCGGTGGATTGGCGCTTTCTCTTTGAAGTCAGCGGACTGACCGTCAATCGGTTCGCCGGTAACGTTAAACATGCGGCCGAGTGTTTTTTCGCCAACCGGTACGCTAATCGGTGCACCGGTATCGAGCACTTCAGTGCCTCGCTCCAAGCCGTCGGTGCTACCAAGGGCGATAGCGCGAACGCTTGATTCGCTCAAGTGCTGAGCGACTTCAAGCACCAGCTTGCGGCCGTCGAGCTCGATTTCGAGGGCGTTATAAATGCCAGGCAAGTGGTCGGTCGTAAATTCGACATCGACGACCACACCGACAATTTGGTTTACTTTGCCGACTGTCTTGGTGGCTTTCGGCGCTTCTTTAGTTGCTGTTGCCATTAGTTGTCTCCTTCGTCAGTATCATAAAATTCTTTCAATTGTCCATTGACTGCTACCATTTCTCGCTCTGTACGCATAACCAACTCTTCGCCCAAATTTCTTATTCGTAACGCTTCGACAATGTCCGCTACCAGGCCTTCCTCATAAAGCGAGAGAGCGGCGTGAGCCACACATGTTTCGGTTGACAGAACAGCTCCTTCTGCCAAGTCCAATCTTTGAAGCCTAGCCATTTAATGCCTCCGCTCCACCGGTTATTTCTGCCAGCTCTTGGGTAATCGCCGCCTGACGAGCGGTGTTGTACTCAAGTGTGTAATCTTCGATTAGCTCATTGGCGTTGTCGGTAGCGTTTTTCATGGCAACCATGCGCATCGAATGTTCACTGGCCAAACCTTCCAAAATAGCTTGCCAAACCTGCGCCTCGATAAGTCGAGTGGCAATCTGAGCGATGACAGTTTCGACATCCGGCTCAAAAGTAGCCATATCGGGCAGGGGCTTGGCCTCAGCCTCGTCATCGGCTGCCTCCAGTTTTTCAGCTGGTAAAATCGACAAATCACGAACTTCTTGGCTAATGCTCGACTTCGAGAAAGTGTAAAGTATGCGTACGTCATCAACTTCGGCTTTAGTGTAGCTGTCGACAATTGACGCCAAAATCGGCTGAACATCACGGGTTTCCGGTCGATCACCAAAAGCCGGGTAAACTGCTTTTAGCTCGACATCTTGCAAACGACGAACGAATTGCGCACCTTTAGTACCAACCGCAATGACACTACTCGAAATATGCGCCTCGCGGTCAGCCGTAATGAGCTTGGTGAGTTGTTTAAGCACGTTGGCATTGTAGGCACCGGCCAAACCGCTGTTGCTCGTTACGATGATGTACAGGCGGCGCTTAACCGGCCGTTTGACAAACAGCGCATGCTGCTCGACCTCGCGGATGGCGCTCAAACGCATCAGCAACTCATAGGCCAGCTCGCGGTAGGCACGCGAACGAGCGGCATAATCTTGGGCCCGGCGCAATTTACTGGCACTAACCAGCTGCATCGCCTTGGTAATTTGGCGCATATTGCGGATGGAGGCGATTCGCCGCTTAAGTACTATCGTATTTGCCATATCGGTCTACTTTTTAGCCTCAGCCTGATTTTCTTCGTACATAGCAGCGATTTTTTTGGCAACTTTAAGTAAACTGTCGTTGTCAGCATCGGCTGGCTTGTCGCCGGTGTTAAGCCGCTCGGTCAATTTGGCATCCTTCGATGACAATTCACGCAGTAAGGCATCACAAGCCGGTTTAATCTTTTGCAGCGGTACCTTGTCAAAGGCGCCGTTGGTGGCGGCGTACAACAAAGAGTACATCTCCCAAATAGCATATGGGCTGTACTGCGGTTGCTTGAGTAATTCGGTTAAGCGCTGACCACGCTCGATCGTGTGACGGGTTTCGGCATCAAGGTCGGTCGAGAACTGGCTAAAGGCAGCCAATTCGCGGAACTGGGCCAGGCTAAGCTTCAAACCACCACCGGCAGCCTTGATAGCCTTGGTTTGAGCAGCACCACCCACGCGTGACACCGACAAACCAACTGAAATAGCTGGTCGGATACCTTGGTAGAACAGGTTAGTTTCCAAGAAGATCTGACCGTCGGTAATCGAAATCACGTTGGTTGGGATGTAAGCAGAAATGTCACCGGCCTGGGTTTCGATGATCGGCAAAGCGGTCAAAGAACCGCCACCCAATTCATCGGACAACTTAGCTGAACGCTCCAGTAGGCGAGAGTGCAAGTAGAAAACATCGCCAGGGAAAGCTTCGCGACCTGGTGGGCGACGCAGCAGCAACGACATCTGCCGGTAAGCGACAGCGTGCTTGGTCAAGTCATCGTAAATGATCAAGGCGTGTTGTTTGTTGTCGCGGAAATATTCACCCATAGCAACACCGGCGTACGGCGCCAGGTAGAGCAGGGCGGCCGGGTCAGCCGGGCTGGTAGCGACAATAATTGTCTGGTCCATCACGCCCTCACGCTTCAAGCGCTCCTGCAAGGCAGCAACTTTCGACAACTTCTGACCAACAGCGACGTAAACGTTAATAACGCCCGTTTTCTGGCGAGCCTGGTTGACCATCGTATCGACAGCAATTGCCGTCTTACCGGTCTGGCGGTCGCCAATGATAAGCTCACGCTGGCCGCGACCGATCGGTACCATAGCATCAATCGCCATCAGCCCGGTCATCAGTGGTTCGTGAACGCTTTTGCGGTCCAGAACACCAGGCGCAGTCCGCTCAACCCGGCTGGTTTGCTTCGTTTTGATCGGCTCGCCACCATCCAGCGGATTGCCCAGCGGGTCAACCACGCGGCCAACCAGTTCCGGGCCAACTGGAACTTCCAGCACTTTACCCGACAGACGAGCCTTAGCACCGGCCTTGACGTTAACATCATCACCCAGCAAAACGGCACCGATTTCGTCTTCACCCAGGTTAAGAGCAAAGGCGGTGACCGGTCGGCCGTCATTACCTTCGATGTCAATCATTTCGTTAAATCCACAGCGGCGCAGACCATAAATCCACGCGACGCCGTCGCCGACACGTGTTACCACGCCGACTTCTTCGATTTCAGGACGGGTTTTTAAATCCTGAATCGCTGCCCGAATATCATCAGACAATTCTTTAATGGAGAGTTCAGCCATCAGAGGTTAATCCTTTCCTGAATTTACAAGCTGTTTAAACTTATTTAATTTGGCACGAATGCTGGCATCTAACTGTTGATTGGCCAGCTGGAGCCGTACGCCGCCAACAACGGTCTTGTCGATCCGTTCGTTGATTGTAATCTTGTCGGCAGCCGGGTAAACGGTGCGCAAAGCGGCTTTTAGGTCGTCCTGAACAAGTGCAGACAAGGGGCGAGCGCTTACCGCCTCGGCCTCCACTCGTCCATGATCGGCCCGATACTGGCTGATGTCGCGTAACAGCGAATATAACTCGCCAACTCGCTTTTCACTCAGCAAATAAGCGGCAACTTCGCGTTCCAGCTGCTTTGGGTCGGTCGTTTTTGCAAAACGCTCGGCCAGCAAAACAGCTAATTTACCACGGCTAACTTTACTCATGCTCGACCCTTCAATGCCTTATCGATTAGAGCGGCATCCTTCTTAGCATCGACTTTTTCATCAACGATTACTTCGGTTGCGTCGGAAATAAGACCGACAATTTCGCTCTCGAGCTTCTTGCGGGCCCGGGCAGTGTCCTGAGCAATCCGACCTTCGGCCTCTTTCAAGATGCCGTCGGCCTTGGCGTGTGCTTTCGACTCGATAGCGGCGGCGGCGTCACGGGCGGCCTCTTCAGAGCTTGCGATAATACCATCAGCCTGAGCGCGAGCATCTTGCAATTTTTCAGCTATTTCCTTAGCCAGAAGTGCTTGCCGTTGCTTCATCTCGTCACCCAAATTTACACCGCTTTCGATGGTCCGGCGTCGTTCGTCCATAACCTTCAAGATAGGCTTAACCGCCCACTTTTTAAGTACCAACAGGGCCAGCAAAAAGGTAAGCAGCTGAATAACGAAAGCCTTGCCGTCGATACCCAGCGCTCCGATGCCGGAGGTCTCTGTTGCTGCGAAATGCGTTAGTAAAATATTCACGTTACTTATCTATATCCCTTATATTGCACGGTTAAATGAATTTATAGCGGCAATGATGCCGTTACTAAATTCACGGTTTATTTAGCGATGAAGATCGATGCGAAGGCTAGCAGGCCAAAAAGTTCAGCCAAAGCCACGAAGACCAAAGCCTGACCAAAGAACTTGGCAGCTTCTGGGTTACGGCCAACCGCGTTTAGGTAGTTGCTACCGATAAGGCCAATGCCGATAGCCGGCCCGATAAAACCACCGCCAATCATCAAACCCTTGCCGATAATTGCTGTGTTAATGGCTTCTGCCGCAAATAAATGAAACATGTAGTTCCTCCTTGTTTAGGACTAATGTATTAATTGATAACTATTGATACACCCGCTCATGACCTAGGCTTTCTCTGCATTTAGTGCAACTGGTTTGGTCTGAGGGTCGGAAGTGGAAACGTCTTCGTGCTCGTCCAGCTCGTGCTGTTGCGAGTGATTGACGGCAATCGCCAGGTACATAACACCTAGCAGGACAAAAATGTAAGCTTGTAGGGCGCCAACACCAAGCTCAATCAGAGTAAACGGCAGAGCAGTCAGAGGCGCGGCAAATTGACCGAGGTAAGCAAACACAGCAATGACCATCTCGCCGATGGCGACGTTCAAGAACAATCGAATGGACAAACTAACTACGCGCGTTAGGTCACTAATCATTTCCAGTAAACCTATAAAGAAATAGAAAGGGTGCAGCGGGTTGCCGACAAAAAAGTGGCGCAAGTATTTGCGTAAGCCACCCGATTCTTTAACCGAAGAAACGTAAACAAAAATCATCGTGATGGCCGCCATGGCCAAGGTGCCGTTCCAGTCACCGGTAAATGGTCGCAACAGCGGCGTGTCGTGCACGCGGAAACCTTCGCCGACGATCGGCAATAAACCCAGCCAGTTGTTGAGCAAAATAAAGAAGAAAAGCGTAACGAAATAAGGCGAGTATTTGTGGCCAAGCGATTTTTTATCAAAGGCGTTCAAAACTAAGTTTTCGATAAACTCAACCACGGCTTCAATATATTGGACAAGTCCGCCTTTGGGTCGGACACTAACGCGGCGCGCTACCCAAATTAATAGGACAGCGATTAACAGCGAACTGAACCAACCGTACAAGATTGAGTTCGTGATAGTCCAACCGCCAATTTCGAAAACAGCTCCGGGCGCTACATGCAGCGTCGGACCGGATTCGGCGGCGAATAAATTAAGGAAAAGATTCATTGCTTTTTAGCCTCCAGCGCTTTTGATACCTCTTGATTGGCCTGTTTGACGATTCGTACCAACACGCCGACAACACCCAAAACAGCAACGGCACAACCGACCAAGGTCCACCACGGAGAGGTGTGCAAATGATTATCCAAACTATAGCCACCGACAATCGGCACAATTACGACAATGGCTAGTTGCCATGACATATTGAGTGCCAGCCCCAGGAACATACTGCGCAAGAACATCGACTGCTCAAATTGGCTTTTCGGCTCATCGGGAGCAGGCGTCGTCGTCTGAACGGCGGTGTTCTTTTTCATCTTTTTTATACTATAACAGAGATGAACCAAGTGGCGCAAGAGCCATATCGGCGTAAACCCATAAATATGTAAAATGCCCTTTACTTTACTTTGTATAGTGTTAAACTAGAGCTATGAATAAATCAGTCATCATCTATACAGCGACTTGGTGTGGCTTTTGCCACATGGCAAAGGATTACTTCGATAAATTAGGCGTTAAATACACCGATAAGGACGTCGAGCACGATGCTACCGCCATGCAAGAAGCGGTCGAGAAGTCCGGTCAACGGGGTATTCCAGTCATCGATATCGACGGCAAGATCATTGTCGGCTTCAATCGTTCCGAAATTGATGCTGCTTTGGCAAAATAGTCGTCTGTAATAATTCTCACTTTTCCTCTGTTATTCGCTTGTTATAGTAAGTGTGTAGCAGGGGAATATTTCGTGGCAAAAGACAATTTCAATAAACCAGTTTTCATCATTGACCCAGATGACACGAATGCTGAGCTGCGCTTGCATGCCCTGGAGGACGAACTTAATAAGGATCCGTTACTTTATCAGGAGAAGTTACAATCCCTAGGCGCATTGGCAACTGCCGGGACAGTCGACTATGCTCATTACGGCGAACAGCCTGAAGCCGATGAATTGCCGAGTGATCCCGAGGGTCGCATTCTTGAATTCTTTAAATACCGTTATGACAAAACCCTAACTTATGATGATGCCACCGAAAGTGCCCTAGATGAAAACGCCTCTTGGCGTGAGCTCCTTGAAAAACAGCGCGCCACGCGCAACGTTTCCAAAAAAATCGGCGTTCAAACAAGCATTCGGGTCGAGAATGAAAACGCTGTACCGACCCGCGACCAAATGCGTATTATGCGATTAGGATTTTTCATTAACCGGCTGGCAGAGTGGCAGCAAAGCCAAGCTAGTGCCAAGCGCCGAAACAAAAAGTTGCCGTCGGCTAGCTAAAACGCCATACTACCAAGTAAGTTATGGCTTTTGAGGATTATAAAAACAAGGACGCTATTGTTTTGGTTTACACCGGAGATAGCAAGGGTAAAACCAGCGCCAGCTTAGGGTTGATGGTGCGTGCCCTCGGCAACCGCTGGAAGGTTGCTTATATTCAGTTCATCAAACATTGGGGCGTTGGCGAGCACGTTTTCATTCGTGACATTATGCCTATCTACAAAGACCAGCTGTATTTTTACAAAGGCGGCAAGGGCTTTTTCAATGCCGGCGGCTTAAGCGCCGAATTTGTCAGCGAAGAGCAACACCGTCAAGCTGCCCTCGAAACCTACCAAGAAGCCCTACAGTTGGCCTCCAGCGGTGACTACGACCTCGTCATCTGTGATGAGATTAACAACGCTGTCCATGACGGTTTGCTCACCAAGAAACAGCTACAAGCCTTGCTAGAAGGGCACAGCCCTAATACAAGCCTTTGCTTAACGGGCCGCAACTTCCCAACCGATCTCTTAAAATACGTCGACATCGCCACCGACATGAAAAAAATCAAACATCACTTCGACGATAAATTTTTAGCCAAAAAAGGCATCGATTTTTAACCAGCTAAACATTAGATCGAAATAATATTTATTAATTTGCTTTTTGCAACTAAAGTTTTATAATCATGTGATGGATCGCACAATTTACCCTAGTGCTTTTATAGGGCCTACCCCACCGGAACGAATAATTGGCACGGAAACCGAATACGCCTCGAACGATTTAGTGCGTCTAAGGGGCGAGCCATTGGGGCCTGCCCTAAATCATCTCGGCTATAACACAACGCGCGATACGGCGGGCACAGGCCACTTCGTAGACTCCGGTGCCCGGGTATATTTTGATATGGGCAAATTACTTGAGGTGGCTACCCCCGAAGCACGCGGACCGTTAGAAGCCACCATCGTCGACTTTGCCGGCATGTCCATTATCAATCGCTTGGGCGTATATCAGGCAACAGGGGGGCCGGAACCTCTGGGCACAACCACACCCGCCTACCGTATCAGCGGTTCATACATGCCCGCCACCTCAACCGAGCCACCCGAATACGTAACTGTTGGCCGCCATGGCAACTACTTATTGCCAAGGCCAGGAAACGACGAAACCAACCTAATGTTCCGGGAAGTACTGAGCGCCTACATAGCCACGCGCGCCATCTGGGACGGCTGCGGCATCGTCATGGGTCGATACGGGTTATCACAAAAGACCCCAGGCATAGGCGTTACAGTTTTAAACGGCCACGGCCACCGTACTGTCGAAGGGGGTAAACCTATGGGCGAACTGCTCGGTCCCCAAGACGGCAAATTCACCCCCGGCTGGACAATCTTTGAAGATCGCAGCGTCGATGCTCACATGAGCCGAACGGGCACGCTGCTTAGCGTTGGAGCCGTATCGCTTGTTTTGCGCTTGCTAGAACAAGGCATCATCAACCAGTATAATGCCGATGATTTTACGCTCCGAGAACCAATCGGCGTCCTAAAAAACACCAACTATCATTTTGGTAAGGGTGTTTTTGATTTGGAGTCCGGCGCGAAAAGTACGGCCGCCGAGTTGCAACAACGCTTTATCGAGGCTATGTCCATGATGGCCTCCAGCGAAGACAGACGACTACCCGACAGTGAGATAGGTGTTGCCGAACGCCTCCAGAAACTAAGCCCCAAATTATCGGAATTAGACCGCAAAGACCCCGATTATGAAGTCTTGTCGCCCGAGGTTGAATGGGCTACAAAATTACATTATTTACGCACTAAATATGGTGAAGATTTTTGTAACAAAAAGACTCTTGTCGAAGCTGTTGCTTTCGACCGCCAATGGCACCAAACCGACGAGAAATCAATCGGACAATTAGTTTACAAGCGGCTCGATCCAGACGCCAAACAGCTAGATGAACCAATCGAGTACTTCAGAACCCATCCTCCGCAGACACGAGCTGCCGCCCGCTCGCGGTTGTTGTCTTCGGCGGCTTGCACCCTAGCGGACTGGAACTTAGTCAAGCTAGTTGGCTCAGCTCCTAGCGAAGCGATTGAGCTAGATGACCCATACAGTTCTCGTTTGCCCGGCGATATCATGAAGCACCACAGTTCGACTACCGACTTGCTCGAGGACATCAGCAAGGCCGGGTGATGTATTTATTTTTGTTTGCGCTATAATACGTAAGTACTATGGTCAAACAGCCGTCCTCCGAAGCGCTGACCGAAGCCCGCGGGCTCTGCATCTCTTATATCAAGTTGGCCCACGACATGGCCACTTACACGCCAACTATCGGCTGGCCGCAACATGAAAACGGCGAAGCACTCAAGCATCGGCTTGAGGTCTGGAAGGAATATTCCGACCAAAACATTGAAAACATCAACTATTTGTTGCAATTTACTGGCGGCATGGCCTGCATGCTATCGTTCGACAACAGCGAGGAAACCCGTTATAACCTCGCTAGCCTGCGCGGCGTCAACCAAGACGGGTCGATGCAATGGTCAATTCTCGAGCTCGATAGATCGTTGGTTGTCACACTCAACGGCAAAGAACTTATCAACGAGTTGCAAGAACTACATAATTAGCACAACCCGACCCTTAGCTGTTGCAGTACAATAAAGTTATGCAAACTTTATACCTGATGTTGGGCTACCCAGGCGCCGGCAAAACTACCACTGCCAAGATTATTCATGACTTAACCGGGGCAGTGCACCTCTGGGCCGATCACCAACGCCGCGAACTCTACGGTACACCGACATACTCTCACGAGGAGAATGTTCAACTGTACGATCAACTCAACAGCGAGGCCGAAGATTTGCTGGCCAGCGGTCACAACGTCATCTATGACACCAATTTTAACTACGTTAAAGACCGCCGCCACTTGCAAGCCATTGCCAATCGCTACCACGCCAAAACAGTTTTAATATGGGTAGTCGTACCGAAAGAATTGGCTCTTGAGCGCGCCACAGACGGGGCGCACTTGCAGCACACGCGCATCCTCGGCAATATGCCGATAGAAACCTTTAACCATTTGGCCACTCATTTGGAAGAGCCCGACGCCAACGAAGAGTACATCGAACTCGACGGTACCAAAATTTCACCGGAATATGTCCGTAAAACACTAGGGCTGTAAGCAGCAAAGTAATGCGACGACTCCGCAAGCGACACATCTCTTTACTTAGCATAGCTATCGCCTTGTTTTTGTTGCTCGGCCAGCATTATGGTTGGTTCGACAGTCTTAATAAAGCCGTCGAGGTGTCACAACCGGGGCTTTACAACA
>DAIESS010000001.1 GCA_027346135.1 Candidatus Saccharimonadota bacterium | reverse complement strand
CAAGGACGTCAGGTCGCTTAGCCTTGTAGATGGCGACAAAAAACTGGTAACAACCGATAATATGAACGGTTTGTCGGTAGTCCGGCCGACGCTAGGCTACTTTAACTATACCGATATCCATGGCTATGTCCGCAGCGCCCTCCAAGATGGCTACATCAAGAAAGAAAACGCGAAAGTAACAGTGCTGAACGGCACGGGGTATGAAGGTCTGGCTACAAAGGTGTCGGATACATTGAAGACGTATGGCTATAACATAATGACTGTCGCTAATGCGCCCACCCAGGTTTACGACACGACAGTAC
Organism: Candidatus Saccharimonadota bacterium; assembly: GCA_027346135.1. Taxonomy (GTDB): domain Bacteria; phylum Patescibacteriota; class Saccharimonadia; order Saccharimonadales; family UBA4665; genus DAIESS01. Next base: position 61,133 of record DAIESS010000001.1, on the reverse strand, counting down.
TAGTTGACATGACCGGTGGTAAGGATAAGTACACGCGTAACTATCTCGAGCAACGTTTTCAGGTAAAGGCCACGACAAAAGTGCCAGATTCCGCTATACTACCAGGAACAGCAGACTTTGTAATTATCCTGGGAAATGATGAAGCCACTCGTAGCCAAAATTAAACCCGCCTCCGGTTTTTCGAACCTTGTCCACTTTGGGTTAGTCTTGTTGTTGCCGCTAGTCATTTTTTTGCTGGCGCGCGTGCAACAGGCTAATTTTGTTCAGCTAGCTTTAAGCCTTGTTCTATTAAGTAAGTGGCGTATGTTAGCAGTCAGACCTCGTTTTTGGCCAGCCATCCTGCGTGCGAACGCTGTCGATATTATGGTTGGTATATCCATCGTCATTTTTATGGCGCACAGTATGAGTCTGACTATGCAATTTACATTTGCAGTGCTATACGGTGTTTGGCTACTTTTCGTTAAGCCTCGCACTGGAATGGTTGCAACGGCGTCGCAGGCGATGATTGCTCAGTTATTTGGGTTGATGGCGCTGTTTTTGGCTTGGTCGGCTGGACCACTATATGGGTTGATACTAGTTACTGGTGTGATCTGCTATGTTGCGGCCAGGCACTATTTTGACAGTTTTGATGAACCTTATGGCAAGATGCTGTCATACTTATGGGCCTACTTTGGTGCCGCCATGGTGTGGCTACTTGGCCACTGGCTACTCTTTTACTTTGGCAATATCGCTCAACCGACCGTACTACTAAGTACCATAGGTTACGTCTTGGCGACACTGTACTACTTTGACCACAATGACAAATTAAGCGCGACAACTAGAAAACAGCTGATATTTATCATGATGGCAGTAGTAATTATTATTGTGGCATTTTCCGATTGGGGCGATAAAACACTATAGGGGGGCGAAATGGACACCGACAACTCGAAGAAACAATCAGACCAGGTGGAGATTAATTCCGAAAGTGCAGCCGGCAACGATAGTCAGACTGTAAAAGAATATAGTGTTTCGTCGACCGGCAAGCCAAATCGCGACGGGCTGCGTTTGCCTAAGCAGTTTAGTAATGTTGCATTGCCGAATTTTCGTCGTCCTACCAGTAGTGCCGGCAGGGGCTTTATAGTTGTACTGATAGCCTTAGTTGCTTCATTTTTCGGTAGTTGGTATGGAGCGAACTATCGTTCGGGCAATGTAGTCAGCAGCGGGACTATAAGTAATCAAAAGAAAATTGCCACCAGCCAAAGCCAGCTTATTAGCAGTATCGTTAACAAGGTCGGTCCTAGTGTTGTGTCGGTGAACGTAACCGGAACAGCTCCAAGCCAGATAGATATGTTTGGTTATTCTCAGCCACAGCAAGTAGTTGCGGCGGGTACAGGCTTAATAATTTCTTCAAGCGGCATCGTGATGACGAACCGCCACGTTGTACCTGAAGGTACTCAAACGGTTAGTGTAACCTTGTCTGACGGAACCGAATTTAAAGATGTCGAAGTAATTGGCCGAACTAATGCTAGCGACAGTCTAGATGTAGCTTTTCTGAAAATCAAGGATACAAAAGGCAAGAAACTTGTCCCCGCTAATATTGGTGATTCAAGCAAGGTTGCCGTGGGCGACACGGTTGTAGCCATTGGAAATGCACTTGGCCAGTTCCAGAATACGGTGACGTCAGGCATTATTTCGGGCTATGGTCGTAGCGTTCAAGCAAGCAGCTCGGCTGGCGATAGCGCCGAGAATCTCGATGATTTATTTCAGACAGATGCGGCTATCAACGAAGGTAACTCGGGCGGTCCATTGGTTGACATCAACGGCCAGGTGATCGGCCTGAACACGGCCGTGGCTGGTGGCGCGCAGAACATTGGCTTTGCAATTCCCATGAACAATATAACAGGCCTCATCAAGCAGGTATTAGAAACTGGCAAGCTGGCTCGTCCGTACCTTGGCGTACGTTATGTACTCCTAACCGATGACTATGCGTACCAGTTTAATCTAAATGTAAAACGAGGTGCATACATTGCACCAACCCAAGATGGTTCACCGTCGATTGTGCCTGGCAGCCCAGCCGACAAAGCTGGCTTGCAGGAAAAAGATACCATCACCAAGGTTGACGGTGTTGCAATTGATGAACAGCACAGCTTACTATCGTTATTGGGTAGGCACCAGCCGGGCGATAGAGTGAACCTTACAGTTGTTCGCGGCGATAAAACCATGACAATCCAGGCAACGCTTGGTACGGCGCCATCCAACTAGAAACTAAATAATTGTACAAAGTCTTCGTCGGCCTGCTGATGGTAGCCGGCTTGAGCAGCGATAGTAGCCAGTTGTTCGTGCTGAGGCGGTAAACTTTCCGTCAATATATATTGAGGCTTGTGGCCTGATTTGTTTATTTGACCGAACAGCCGACGATATAAATCAAGCCCATCAGGGCCGCCAAACAGGGCGATGCTAGGCTCGTGCAAAGCGGCCGTATTGACCTGAAAATTGTCGGGCACATAGGGTAGGTTACAAAGCAGAATATCGTAATCTGCGTTGTTATTTTTAATCAAATCAGAAACCAGGAAATTGGCTGCGACATTATATTTAGCCGCATTTTGGCGTGCTACCTCGAGAGTGTTGGCATCAATATCATGCAGCCAAACCCGGTCAAGACCAAGCTCGAGGGCAGCCGTAATGCCGAGCGCACCAGACCCCGAACCGATGTCTGCGAGTTTTACGCGTTGTTTTAGCGACAACTGCAGTAATAATTCAATCATAGTTTCAGACTCGGGCCGGGGCTCTAAGACATCCTCGTTGATGATAAAATCGCGGCCGTAGAACTCGGTCTTACCGCGTATATAGGCGAGTGGAACATGGAGGGTTCGGCGATCTATAAATTCGTTGAGCACTTTCAGTTGCTCATCTGTTATAGTTCTCTCTGGGTGAGCTAGCAGTTGAGTACGATTTGTGTTCAATACGTCTTCCAGCATAACTAAACAATCCAGTCTTGCCGTGCCTATGCCGGCCTGGATAAGTTTTGTTGTTGCTGAGCTTAGGAAAGTTTGGATATCCATGACAAAGCGATTCGACTATGCATTTGCGAACTATTCTTTGGTAATAAGTTCGTGTTCGTAGGCTAAGAGTTTTTCAATGAGGTCGTCAATGTCACCAGCCAAAGCGCCGGGAATGTTACTGCGGCTGTAGCCGATGCGATGGTCGGTAATGCGGTCTTGCGGGAAATTATAAGTACGAATTTTTTCGCTGCGATCGCCCGAACCGATTAAGGTGCGGCGAGCATCACTAAGTTCTTTTTGTTCTTCTTCGATTTTGGCGGCCAGTAAACGAGAACGTAGTACACTCATGGCTTTGGCCTTGTTCTTGATTTGCGATTTTTCGTCCTGGTTACTTACGACCAAACCCGTCGGCAAGTGCGTTATGCGAACGGCTGAGTCGGTTGTGTTGACGGACTGTCCGCCATGACCACCGGAACGATAAACGTCAATACGTAGGTCGTTCGGATTAATTTCGATGTCGGTTTCTTCGGCTTCTGGCAGAACGGCAACGGTAACGGTCGAGGTGTGAATGCGACCTTGGCTTTCAGTAGCTGGCACGCGCTGAACGCGGTGAACGCCGGCTTCAAACTTCAAGTTTTTATATGCGTCTAAGCCATGTACGGCAAACACAATTTCTTTAAAGCCGCCGGCATCGGAGGGACTTTCATTTAATAACTCGGTCTTGTATTTGTGGTTTTCGGTCCAGCGCATATACATACGATAAAGCTCGCCGGCAAAAAGAGCCGATTCGTCACCACCAGCCGCAGCTCGGATTTCAATAATCACGTCGCGTTCGTTATTTGGATCGACAGGAGTAAGGGCGGTAATCAGATCATTTTCGTTGGCATCAATTTGGCTGCTCAGACTATCGAGTTCGCTACGGGCGAGGTCGGCTAATTCTTGATCGGTGCCGTTGGCGAGTTCTTCAGCCTCGGTTTTGGCTTGAGCTAATGAGTGTTTCTTATCGAAGAGCGCCAGGAGATTCTCGAGTTCTTGGCGACGGCGGGCCATCTTGGGATAATTCTTGTCGCTAAATACTGCCGGGTCGGCCAAACGTTCTTCCAGGTCGGCGAATTCGTCGCGAAAAGCTTGCTCTTTTTGTTCCATATTAATTCCTAGTATACGGCTTTATATATAAAAACCGCCCGGAATAAGTATTCTCGAGCGGTGATATTAATATAGTAGCTATTTTTTGGTAGTTTCTTTTTTGTCGTCAGCCTTGGCGGCCTTAGCATTTTTGCGGGCAGCAGATTTTTTAGCGGCAGCAGCGCGCTTGTCTTTGGCGGCAGCGCCGGCAGCGGCCCGAGCTTTAAACTTGTCGACGCGGCCTTCGATGTCTAGGATACGTTCTTCACCGGTGAAGAACGGGTGAGAACTGCCGGAAATGTGTACTTTGACGAGTGGGTATTCGACGCCGTCGAGCTTGGTTGTCTCGTCGGTTGCGATGGTCGAACGCATTAAGTATGTTGTGCCGTTGTTTAGGTCTTCGAAGACGACACTGCGGTATTCACTAGGGTGAATGTCTTTTTTCATAATGATTATTCCTCTGCTCGGTTAATTAGCGTGGTTAGCTGGTTAGCGGTGAGCGACGCCGCAGTCAGCGTTGTAACTAGGTCAGTATACACCTCTGTTATGGTACGGTCAAGACGGTGAAGTATGACAACTTGTATTTGAGGTACTTATCTGTTAAGATAGACAAGTAAATAACTAAGCAGGTTGGGATAACATCCTCTTAGCCTTAACCCATGCAGGGCAGGCCGAGTACCCATCCGAAGAGAAAGGATCAAACTTATGGCGACAGATGTCGACATTAAAAAACTATTAGAAGCTGGCGCGCATTTTGGCCACAAAAGCAGCCGCTGGCACCCAAAGATGGCGCCTTACATTCACTCCAAGCGTGAAGGTACACACATCATCGACCTTACTAAGACAGTCGCTAACTTAGAGGAAGCACTTAGTTTTCTAAGTAAAACCGCTAGCGAAGGCAAGCAGGTTCTGTTGGTTGGTACAAAGCGCCAAGCTCAAGACATTGTTCGCAAATTGGCCGAAGACACCCACATGCCTTACGTAACCGAGCGCTGGCTTGGTGGTATGCTGACGAACTGGAACACGATCGGCGGCCGCGTTAAACACCTCAAAGAGCTTGAAGAAAAAATGGCAAGCGGTGAGTTGGCTAGCAAGTACAACAAGCTTGAAGTTCAGCGTTTTCAAGAAGAAATCGACCAGATGAACGTCTTGTACGGCGGCATTAAGGAATTGCACGCTCGACCAGGTGCCGTCTTTATCGTCGACATCATTACCGACGCTAACGCCTTACGCGAAGCTCGCAAGATGAACTTGCCGGTTGTAGCGCTTGTCGACACTAATGCCGACCCGAGCTTGGTAACCTACCCAGTTCCGGCTAATGACGATGCGATTAAGACAATCCAACTGGTAGCTGATTACGTAAAAGATGCCATCGATGCTGGTAAAGCTAAGGCTAAAACAACTGCAGACAAGGAGTAAACCGTGGGCGTAGACATTGCACAAGTAAAACGATTGAAAGACTTAACCGGCGTTGGTTTAACTGATGCTAAAGCTGCTCTCGAAGAAGCCGGTGGCGACTTCGACAAAGCCCTGGAAGCTATGCGTAAAAAGGGCATGACCAAAGCTGAAAAGCGCGGTGAGCGCGAGGCTCGTGCCGGCTTGGTTGGAACTTACAACCACGACAACCGCATTGGTGTAGTCGTCGAAATTAACTGCGAAACCGACTTTGTCGCTCGTAACGAAATCTTTGCCAACTTGGTAAAGGACGTTGCCATGCACGTGGCGGCAACCAGCCCTCAATATGTTAGCGCTGATGAAATTCCCGCCGAGGCAACTGAAAAAGTTAGGGCCGAGTTTACTGAAAAAGCTAAGGCCGACGGTAAACCAGCCGATATGGTAGACAAAATTGTTGAAGGCCAAGTCCAAAAATACTTCGCTGAACGCTGCTTGTTAGACCAGCCTTTCGTAAAGAACCCGGATCAAACCGTTGGACAATTTGTTAAAGAACACAATGCCCGTTTGGGTGAAAACATTGTCGTACGACGCTTTGCTCGCATCGCTCTTGGCGAAGTCGAATAATCTAATCACGATATATGTAAATACAGCGGCCATCATCGGTCGCTGTATTTGGTGTACAATAAGATAAGAAAATTAAGGAGTGAATACGTGGATCCAAACCAGGCAGTCAAAGAGGCACAAACCAAATTCGCACAAGCAGTTACGCATTTTCAGGATACCCTGAAGTCATTACGGACGGGCCGCGCCAGCGCCAGCTTGCTTGATGGCGTTACGGTGGAGGCCTATGGCCAGCAGATGCCACTGATTCAAGTCGCGACCGTCAACGCGCCGGAAGCTCAATTACTTCAGATTACACCGTTTGACCCAAGTAATTTACAGGCGATTGCGACTGCGATTCGTAACAATCAAGCCCTTGGCCTTAACCCGTCCGACGATGGTCGGGTAGTGCGCGTGCCAATCCCACCTCTTACCGAGGAGCGCCGCCGTGAGCTTGCTAAACAAGTTGGCAGTAAACAAGAAGATTGCATGGTGTCTTTGCGCAACGTTCGTCACGAGGCTATGGACGCAATTGACAGAGCTAAAAAGGACAAACAAATTGGCGAGGATGATGCCAAGCGGCTAGGCGGTCAAGTTGACGAGGAGATGAGCAGGGCGCGAGCAGATGCCGAGGCGGCCGCTAAAACTAAAGAGCAGGAAATTATGTCGCTCTAGCGGCTTTACTCATTTTCTTCTCAGAAACTAACCGGTATAATTACACTAATGTCTATTTTTCTGATGGTTGTGGGTTTGGTGCTCTTTGTGGGGCTGGTTGTCGTACATGAATGGGGGCACTTTATTATGGCGCGCCGCAATGGCGTCGAAGTAGAAGAGTTTGGCATCTTTTTCCCACCGCGTTTGTACAAAAGAAAGACGAAAGCTGGCTGGCAATTTAGCGTCGGCTTACTGCCGCTTGGCGGCTTTGTAAAACTAAAAGGCGAGCACGACACCGATACGGCCAAGGGTTCGTTTGGCGCGTCCAGCATATCGGCTAAATCAAAAATTATGGCCGCCGGTGTGGTTATGAACCTGCTGACCGCCTATGTTCTATTGGTTGTGCTGGCGCTCATAGGAATGCCGCATATTGTTGACAACCAGTTTACGATTGCCAGTGATACCCATTATGTTAAGCGGGCAACTTATGACGTTCGGGCCGACCAGGTCGAAAAACAGTCGCCCGCCGCTCAAGCCGGTATTAAGACGGATGATACTCTACTTGCTATCGGCAAAGCTGGCCAAATGAAAGCCATTGTTCGAGCTGATCGACTACCGGAATTAACTCGTCAATACGCTGGCCAGACCGTGCAGCTTTCCTATAAGCACGGCGAGACGTCATTGGAAAAATCGATAACCTTGCGTAGTACGGCCGAAATTGATGCCGCTCGTAAGGCCGGCCACAATGAGGGGTACTTAGGTCTTAGCGTTTATGAGACTCAGAATGGTCTGACGGTAGCTCGTTCGACATGGTCGGCTCCAGTGGTTGCCGGCGGCGTTATTGGCCAATTTACAGCCCTAACTTTTCAGGGTCTTGGCAAAGCTGTTGTCGGTCTAGCCGGTACGATTGCCGGTGCTGTAACGGGGAATACGACGGCACGACAAACCGCTCAAACAGAAGCATCGTCGCAGGTTTCTGGTCCGGTCGGCATATTCTTCGTCTTTAAATACGGCGCGCAGCTTGGCTATACCTTCATCTTGATGATTGTCGCCATAATTTCGCTAACCTTGGCCATAATGAACATTCTGCCAATTCCGGCGCTTGATGGCGGGCGGCTATGGATCACGCTTATTACCCGGGCCTTTAAGCGTCCGTTATCTCCCGAGCGCGAGGAGAAAATAAATGCGGCTGGTTTTGTGTTTTTGATGGCGCTGATCGTCTTAATTACCTTTGTCGATGTCAAACGATTCTTCTAGCTCGAGCGAAACTCCCCAGCATAGTCGAGTATGGTATGCATTTATCACGCTGCTAGGTACCGGGTTTGTTTATCTAGCTTCGCAAATCATGGCTGGAGTAGTGCTTTACCTATATCCGGCTTTGCGACACTGGCCGGCTGGCGAACGTAATAATTGGCTAAGTGCTTCAACATACGCTCAATTCTTTTACGTGCTTTTGGCCGAAGCTCTAACCGTGGCTGGTGTATGGATGCTATTGAAGGTTTGCGCTTGGAGTTGGCGTACGATTGGTCTGACGAAGCCGCAACTTAAACACATTGGTTTGGGTATATTGGCCGTCGTGCCATATATCGCCGTTTACATGCTGATTGTTACCATTGTTAGCCAAATATATCCTTCACTTAACATCACACAAAAGCAGGAGATCGGCTTTGACCACGCTAAGGGTGGTTTAGAGCTGGCGACAGTGTTCTTAAGCTTGGTGGTTTTGCCGCCATTGGTAGAAGAAATCATGATGCGTGGTTTTATGTACACTGGGCTTAAACGAGCTTTCCCAAAAATCGTCGCCGCCTTGCTGGTGAGCGGCTTATTCGGCTTGGCGCATTTGGCTGAGGGCGGGGCAGCCGGTCCACTGTGGATAGGGGCACTCGATACTTTCGCCTTGTCGCTAGTCCTAGTTTATTTACGTGAGAAAACTGGCAATCTGTGGGCTGGGATCACACTCCATGCTCTAAAGAATGGGATTGCATTTGTCAGCTTGTTTTTGTTAGGGGTTAAATAGGGTACAATGGTGGCTATGAACGCGCTCGTACACTTCGTTATCCCGGCCCGGCGGCCGTAATTTCCTTTTCATCTATTTATTTCGAACTGTAACGAGGACTATACAATGAGACTAACAGCGCTATTTACTAAAACTACCAAGAACGTACCAGCCGACGAATCGTCGAGGAATGCTCAATTGTTAATTCAGGCGGGCTTTGTCCATAAAGAAATGGCTGGTGTTTACACTTACTTGCCACTAGGCAAGCGCGTGCTCGATAACATCATTCAGATCATCCGCGAAGAAATGAACTCGGTTGGCGGCAACGAGATTAGTATGACTGCTTTGCAGCATAAAGACGTCTGGGAAGCTTCTGGGCGGTGGGATGATGAAGTTATGGATGTGTGGTTTAAGACCAAGCTGGCCAACGGCACCGAGCTAGGCCTGGCTCCCACACACGAAGAACCGCTAACTAAACTGATGAAAAACTACATCAGTAGCTACAAAGATTTGCCAGTGTATCCATACCAATTCCAGATCAAATTCCGTAATGAATTACGGAGTAAGAGCGGTTTGATGCGCGGACGTGAATTCTGGATGAAAGATCTTTATTCGTTCTCGAAAGATCGTGCTGAACACGATGCCTTTTACGAAAAAATCAGTGAAGCTTACAACCGTATTTATGACCGGCTAGGTATTGGCGACATTACCTACAAGACATTTGCCAGTGGCGGTAGTTTTTCGCAATATAGCCACGAATTTCAAACGCTCAGCCCTGTCGGCGAGGACAAAATTTACGTACACGAAGGCAAAAGGATTGCCATTAACGAAGAAGTTTACACCGACGAAGTTCTAGCCGACCTAGGCGTTACCAAAGATGAATTGGTTGAAAAAACTGCTGTTGAAGCCGGCAATATATTCACGCTTGGTACGAAATTTTCCGATGCTCTAGATTTAACCTACACAGCCGAAGACGGCAGTCTGCAAAAAGTCTTTATGGGTAGCTATGGCATCGGGCCTTCACGCCTTATGGGCTTGATTGCCGAGCATTTTGCCGACGACCGTGGTTTGGTTTGGCCTGCAAACATCGCTCCAGCCAAGGTGTACTTAGCCCGTCTGGGTGATGACGAAGCGGTCGTTCGAGCAGCTGATGAACTGTATGAGGAGTTGACTAATACTGGCATTTCGGTACTATATGATGACCGAGATGTTCGACCCGGCGAAAAGTTTGCTGACGCAGACTTGATCGGTACGCCTTACCGAGTCGTGATAAGCGCCAAAACATTGGCCAACAACACGTACGAGGTAAAACATCGAACTACCCAGGAACCCGAGCAGGTTGATAAGCAAACACTTATCAAAAAGCTAGGTGCATAGAATAAACGGTTTAGCTATAATAAGGTCATACACACATGGCCTGTGAGCGAAACCGCCCAGATTAGAACTGATTAAGAAAGCGAGGCTAGGTAATGAACAAGCGATTTAGACTAACCCAAGACGGTATTGATGAGCTGAAGGCAGAGCTGGCAGCTTTGGTAGCTGAACGCGGCGATATAGCTGAACGTATTAAAACTGCCCGTGAATTCGGTGATCTATCCGAGAATGCCGAATATCAGTCGGCCAGGCAAGAGCAGGAGAAGAACGAAGCCCGCACCGCGGAGATCGAGCACATCTTACAAAACGTCGAGCTAATTACTGCTCCTAAGGGCGATAGTAAGGTTCAGCTCGGCTCAAAGGTTAAATTGCAAAATGCCGAGGGTAAGACCAAGGAATTCCAGGTTGTTGGTACGGTTGAAGCCGACCCGCTCGAAGGTAAAATTTCCGATGAATCACCGCTCGGTGTCGCCGTTCTTGGTAAAAAAGAGAACGACGAAGTCGAAATTAAAACTCCGGCCGAGACGGCAACATACAAGATTGTCGACATCTCCTAATTGTCGTCAGATTAGTTTCTAATAAAGCTAAAATGGCACAGAAGTGTGTCGTGACATCCTCCTAAGTTGTAGCTTCAGTAGTTTACAGATATAATTTGAGTTGAAATATGCAGTGGTTAAATACGATTGTTGATGAGTTGATTGCCCGCTTTCCAGCGGGTGAAATTGTGGTGTCTTCTGGTGTGTCTCCGTCGGGCACATATCACCTAGGCACGCTTCGCGAAGTTTTGACGGCCGAGATCATCTTAGTTGAACTGCAGCGCCGTGGCCGCCAGGCAAGACACTTGCACATTGTTGACGATCTTGATGTCTTCCGTAAGGTGCCGGTTAATATTCCGGCGGAGTTTGAAAAATATCTTGGTAAGCCATTGTGTGATGTGCCGTCACCGGCGCCCGGCAGCGCCAGCTACGCCGATTATTTTCTCGGTGATCTACTGGAGGCTGCCCAAAAGTTGGACTTACAGATGGAAGTTGTCCGGGCTCACCAGTCATACCGTAGCGGCAAAATGGTACCTGTTATTGAAACCGCATTGCAGCATGTCGATGTTATCAAGCAAGTTTTAGCAGAGGTATCAGGTCGTCAGCTGGAAGAGAACTGGTCGCCAATCCAAATTGTCGAGGATGGCTACATCAAGAACCGCCAATTTAAGACGATTGATACAAATGCCAAGCGAGTTGTTTACGTCGACAAAAACGGCCAAGATGCTGAGGCCGATTATGCCAAGGGTGAAGTCAAACTGAGCTGGCGGGTAGACTGGCCGGCGCGCTGGGCGCTTTTGAACGTTCAAGCCGAACCGTTTGGTCGTGACCACGCTACCAAAGGTGGTTCATACGACACGGGCGTCCGAATCGTCCGTGAGGTTTTTGGAGCCGAGCCGCCACTGCCGGTGCCTTACAACTTTATCAATCGTGTTGGTGAAACCAAGAAGATGAGCAAAAGCGCCGGTAATGTCGTGACGGCCGCTGAACTTTTGAACATTTTGCCACCAGAAATTGTCNGGTTCTTCTTGCTGCGTTTTGCGCCCGATAAGCAACTCTTTTTTGGTGAAGGCGAGACCTTGCTACGTTTGTTCGATGAGTTTGCCGAATTACAGGCCAAGCCAGACAAGACCGAGGCCGACAAACAATTACTAGAACTATGTTTACATCGAGTCGAGTCGCCAACAGTCAGTAATGTACCGTTTTCGCACTTAGTCGCAAGCTACCAGGCAGCCCTTAAAGACGTTGATAAAACCTTGGCAATTATTGCCCGAACCGAACACGCCGCTGCCGTTGAGCAGCAGGCCGATATCATCCGTCGCGAACTTACCTTTATCGACAAGTGGCTAGCTAGTTGGGCGCCGCAAGACATTCAATTTAACCTACTCGAGACCGTCGATGCCGATAAATATTCCGACACCGAAAAGCAGCTGTTTAGCGCTTTAGCTGAAAAAGTCAAAACTGCACCGCAGGATGCCGATGGCGGCTGGTTCCATAATGCAATTTATGAACTGAAAGATCAGCTTGGTCTGCAGCCCAAAGATATGTTTGGCAGCTTGTATCGGTTGTTGATTGGTAAAGATTCTGGGCCGCGCGCCGGTTGGTTTTTGAGTATCTTGCCGCGTGATTGGTTAGTCTCTCGGCTTGAGTTACGAGCTTAATATGCAGCCAGTTAGTGATGATGAATTTCAGCGGCTAATTGACGAGGCGTTCGAAAAATTACCAGAAGAACACCGCGACCATATAAGCAATGTTGCCATCCTGTATGCCGATGAGCCTACGCCCGAACAGCGCGAGAAGCTATCATTGCGTAATGATCAGACCTTATTTGGTTTGTACGAGGGCATACCGCTGTCTAGGCGGCAGGGTATGTCGACAACGCTGCCCGACAAGATAACGCTTTTCAAATTGCCGCTCACACAAGCTTCGTTTGATTTGGACGATTTGCGCGAGCAGGTTTATCACACTTTGTGGCACGAAGTCGCTCACTATTATGGTCTTGACCACGGCCAAATTGGCCGCTTAGAGCAGTAGGGCATATACTTAAAACTAATGAGAAAAAGCCGAAAAATATTTTTACGGAATGTTCGGGCTCGTGACCAACTGGAAGTCTTTTTAATATCGGCAATTACGAGCTTATTACTCGTACGTTTTTATTTGCATGTGTCTGGCTACCCGCAGCTTGGCGGCGGCGATTTTCATGTTGCTCACATGTTGTACGGTGGTTTTTTGATGCTTGGCGCCATCGTTACTGTGCTAGCATTTATTGGTGCTCGGGCGCAGCGGATGGCAGCAATTTTGGGAGGCATTGGTTTTGGTGTTTTTATTGATGAGCTCGGTAAGTTCATTACCAGCGATAATAATTATTTTTATCACCCGACAATCGGCTTAATTTATGCTGTATTTATCGCATTGTATTTAGGGTTTAACTTTTTGAGTCGCCCGACGCAACGTTTAACTTCGCGCGAATATCAGGTGAATGCACTGTCGCAGCTCGAGGAAGCAATCATTCACGATATGGACCCGTACGAGAAAAAGCGAGTCGCCCAATTGCTGCATCGGGCAAATCCCAACAGCCCATTTACGCGTATTTTGGAAGACGTCTTAAGCCAGGTCGAAGCCGTGCCGGCCGAACCGCCACGGCGCATTAAATTGATAATGCGCAAGGTCGACAAAACTTATAAGAAATTTTGGAAAGCTCGTAGCTCGAGCCGTCTAGTTCAAGTTTTTTTCATTGCCCAAGCCAGCTTATTTATGGTTGCGGTTGTAGCGACGATATTTAACAATTTCGATCAAGTGCGCGATCTGATGTTGGGAGATGTACGCCTATATAGTTCGCAGTTATTGATGGGTCAACTCGCTTCGTCGATTATAGCGGCTGGGTTTGTGACGGTTGGAGCGATTCTACTGCCAAGATCCCGTAGTCTGGCTTTTGAACAATTTCGTCGAGCCACACTTATCAACTTATTTCTAACAGAGTTTTTCATTTTTGCCCGTATTCAATTTGGAGCGATGCCGGGGTTTTTGTTTAACCTATTGTTGCTAGGGCTAATAAATTACGCGCTATATCAAGAGAAAGTGAGGTAGGCATGGTTGCTCAAAACGATGATCAGCGACGGACTTTATTTGATAAGACGTTTAAAAACCGTGACGGTAGTTGGGGTCTAGCGGCTAAGCCGAATTTGCCTTTAATCGTTTGGCTCGCGGCAACGTTAGTGGCATATCCGTTGTCTGGACGTCCGGCGTTATTAGCCCAGGCAATATCTTATGGCTCACTTTTTACGTGGGCATGGCTAGAAATTTTTCAAGGTGCTAATTATTTTCGGCGCGCTCTTGGCGTGTTGGTATTGGTATATCTTTTAGCTTCCGCTTTAATGCACAATGCGCATCAAAATTTTTTATAAATTAAGGAGTTATTAATCATGGAAGAGCCAATCACTCTAGCCGTACTAGCTGGTACAACTCGTGAAAAACGTGAATCGATCAAAGCCGCCCGTTATGTTGCGGACTTTGCCGAAAAATTGCCCGATGTCGAAGTTATTTTTGTCGACCCTAAAGACTTTAACTTTCCTGGTGATGGCAATGACCCAGAGGGAAAGGATCCACGATATAGCGACATAACGGCTAAAGCCGATGCGTTTTTTATCATTACTCCCGAATATAACCACAGCTTTCCGGGAAGTCTAAAGCGGATGTTAGACAGCGAACTGTCCAACTACAATCACAAGCCAGTTGCTCTAGCGGGTGCCAGTAATGGTTCCTGGGGTGGTGTGCGGGCGATTGAATCACTTGTGCCGGCCATTCGCGAAACCGGTCTGGTGGTCTTATCGTGGGACGTTTATTTTCCACGGGTGCAAGATATTTTTGATGAAGCCGGTCTGATGAAGCCAGAATATACCGAACGGTATGATGATAGTTTGAAAAAAATATTCGATGAACTGTTGTGGCTGGCACGCCTACTCAAACGTGGTCGTAAAGAGCTAGACACCAGAAACTAAAAAATATTATGAGCATAAAAGATACCTTGGTTCATCGCTGGCTGCGGCGTCCTTACAAATTGGCAGTAGCGATTGATGAAGGCAAGGGGCCGACCGTAATTTTGCTTCATGGCATTGCTAGCCGGGGTTCGGCTTGGCAGCGACTAGCGACCATACTGGCCGACAGCGGCCGGCGAGTCGTCGCCTATGATTTACTTGGTTTCGGTGAATCACCCAAGCCGGAATGGCCCCGGTATGATGTTGAGATGCATGCCCGTATGGTAGCTAGTGCTATCCAGCGTGGCCAGCTAGCTTCGCCGGTTATATTAGTCGGCCATTCGATGGGATGCTTGATAGCAGCACATATAGCATTTCGTTACCCGTCGCTAGTAGAACGGGTTATTCTTTACGAGCCGCCGGTGCTTGCTGATGCGCCTGAATTTGGCTCGCACCAACGACGCCGAAAGATATACCTGTCGATTTTTGAGCGCATCGCTGATAGTCCGAGTGCCGTATTAACTTATGCCCGTTTATTCAATCGAGCGATAGCTAAAATTGCTCAAATTGCGTTGACGGCCGAACAGTGGGTGCCATTTGAAAAAAGCCTGCGTAATACCGTCATTAGTCAGAACGTATATGCTGAGCTAAAAACAATTTCCGTGCCAACAGACATTGTTTATGGCCGGCTTGATCTGGTCGTAAATCAGGCAGAAATAAAACAAATGTTTGCTGGGAACAATAATATTCACTTTGGTGCCATTACGGACACGCACGGTATCTCGAAAAGGGCATCGGCCTATTTGGCGAATTTAATTAGCTCAAAAACTAGTCCACATAATCGGCCTAAGAAAAAAATATCACACCGCGTTGCATCACGGAAACAGAAGCACGATAATAGTTAGTGGGGGTAAAATATGAAAGCAATTTGGAACAAAAAAACGATAGCCGATGCACCTAAGGACGAGTTAATTTACATCGAGGGTAACTGGTATTTTCCGCCCAGCGCCGTCAACCAAGACTACTTACGAAAAAGCGACACACCATATACTTGCCCATGGAAGGGAGTTTGCCAATATTATGACGTTGGCGGCGATGAGGAGTGGTCGAAAGACAATGCCTGGTGCTATCCGGAGCCAAAACCGAGTGCCATAGATACTGTCCACAAAGATTTTAGTGATTACGTTGCCTTTTGGCGCGATGTTGAAGTAACCGAGTACTAAGTTCTGGAATTGTCCGTCTGCCACATTACATGTGGAGGCGAATGGACAGTAAACTGGTATAGTTAAAGCATGAAACAATATTTCTCAAATCCGTTCAGGGAAATTTCCCAGACGGTTAATGCCAAAACTCAAATCACAAACTTACAAAAGTGGCACCGCGTGTTGGCGGTTATTTACGCGGCGCAAGGTCTGCTGGTCTTGCTGTTAAGTGCGCATCATGATGCCCCAGTTAAGGCATCGTACCTAGTTAGGGATTCCTTGAGCAGCTCAGTTGCCGGCCAAACTGTTTGGGCGTCAGCCGTTCACGTTATATTTAACGCTAACTTAACCTATTTGTTGGCTGCTGCTTTGTTTGTGGCGACTATTATTAACGCTATCATGTCAGTAAAGCAATTGCGCTATAAGGATAAGTACGAAGCTAGTGTTAAAAAAGGTGCTGTTCCACTGCGTTGGCTTAACTTTGCGGTCAGCGGTGGGTTATTGCTTGTATTGGTGGCGCTCATTAGTGGTGTCTACGATATAAGCACATTGGGCTTAATGTTGACGCTTTTGGCTGCGAGTGCTGTCTTTGGCCTGTTGACCGAGCGTGGTGGCGGCCGGTTGAGCTTTGTGGCGGCTATGGCAACAGCTACACTGACCGGCCTAGTGCCAATTTGCTATCTGATGCATGGGGCAATATACGGTGACGGGCGGCTAACGGGCTATGTTTATGGTGTAGTAGTCGTTATGCTAGCCTACCTGGTCGCGACAATGTTGACGGTATATTTCCATCGCCAAAAAATTGGCCGTTGGTCTGACGTATTCTTTACTGAGAAGACTTTCCTGGTCCGACAATTGGTGGTCTGGACTGTTTTAACTTGGACGCTTTTCGTTGGCCTTTTGTCGGCTTAACAGATAAGAACTGCTATACTTATCTGCAATGCCTGTAGTTATTTTCGACTTTGATGGAACCATCGCCGACACCTTTCTGATGGCGGTCAATATTTTCTATAAGCTTAAACCACGTTGGCCTATCCTGCCGAAAGGGGAAGTCGAACGATTGCGCGGCATGGCCTTTTTGCAGGTTGCGCGTGAGCTACAAATTCCAGCCTGGGACGTACCTATGTTGTTGGTACGTGGCCGCAAAATTATGGCGGCACAACTCGATGAAGCAGTCATTATACCTGGCATGGACCAGGCAATTAGGCAACTCCATAAGAATGGAAGCAAGTTGTATGTCATAAGTTCAAACAGCAACGAAAACATTAACCGATTTTTGGAACGCTACGATTTATTGCAATATTTCGAGGCCATTCATGGCTCGGAAGGGCTACTCAGTAAGTCACGCCGCATTAAAAAATTACTAAAGTCGATTCAAGCAACGCCTGACCAAGCTTATTATGTGGGCGACGAGGCGCGTGATATCGAAGCCGCTCATAAGGCTAAAGTTCATGCCATTGCGGTCTCTTGGGGTTATAACAACATCAAAATTTTAGCTGACCATAAGCCGCAAGTGCTGGTGTTTGATCCGGAAGAAATTGTAAAAATAGTCGGGAAATAAATATGGATTTGGAGAAGGTGACAATCGAGAAGTTAGTGCATGGCGGCCAGGGTTTGGCCGAATTGGCCGATGGTCGCAAAGTGTTCGTTTGGAACGCTCTGCCGGGCGAAATCGTCAATGCCCGTATTATCAAACAAAAACGGTCGTATGCCGAGGCTATTGCCGAAGAAATAATCAAAGCTTCACCAGAGCGAATCGAACCGCGCGAGGTCAATTATTTAGCAACCAGTCCCTGGCAAATTATGGATTTCGCGGCCGAAGCAAAACATAAAGCTGACATTGTGCGTGAATTGTTCGCGCACGAACACGTTGATATACCGTCATTTGGTGATGCCATCACCGCCGGTCCGGAATGGCGTTATCGCAACAAAATGGAGTACTCGTTCTGGGGTGATGATAACGGTCTTCATTTGGCGTTGTATCAGCGGGGAACTCACGGCAAGCAAATCGTACAGGGGAGTGAGTTGGCCATGCCCGCTATAGATGCGGCAGCTACAGCCATCTGTCGGGAGCTATCCAAATTACAAACCAGAGCTGGCGATTTGAAAACAATAATTGTTCGGGCAAGTCAAAACGGTGACGTAGTAGCGGCTTTGTACACAAAATTACCTAAGTTCACCAAACTGGACTTGCCAAAAGAGCTGAAAGGCCTTCGGGTATATTACTCCAACCCCAAAAGTCCGGCTTCGGTACCGACCAAGCTCATTTATGAATTAGGCGACGTGTCGCTAGAAGATACCTTGCTGGGCCGTCCGTTCAAGTACGATGTTGCCGCCTTTTTCCAGGTGAATATACCGGTTTTTGAACGGGCCCTCGAAGACATCAAGCAGGCTGTTAGTGGAGAAGTTGTAACGGATATGTATGCTGGGGCGGGGGGCATTGGCTTGAGCGTCGCTACCAAGCAAGTTTACTTAGTTGAACTCGATCCAGCGTCAGTCGCGATGGCGCGTGAAAACTTCGTGAAAACTGGTCTGAAAGGTGAGGTGATTGAAGCGTCAACCGAAAAATCACTCGAGTATATTACAGGTGATAATCCAGTTATTTTTGACCCGCCGCGAGCTGGCCTGCATGTCAAAGTGGTTGAAAGGGTACTTGAGACCTTACCGTCCAAAATCATTTACTTAAGCTGTAACCCGGCGACGCATGCTCGTGACCTGGCGTTTTTGCAGGCGGCTTATTCAATCGATCAGTTCGAGGTCTTTAACTTCTTTCCGCGGACACCCCACATTGAAACCCTGGCCGTTCTAACGCGGCGCAAACTGGTACAATAGAACTAATGGCGAATAATTATTTTCGGGAGCGTTCACTGCCATATCAACCCGGTCAGAAGGCGGCTTTTAAAGTCAGCCGCAGTAAAATCGAGCTGTTCATGCAGTGTCCGCGTTGCTTTTGGTTGGATGTTCGCCTAAAGATTACTCGGCCAAGCAGCCCGCCGTTCAACATCAACAAGGCAATCGACGAGCTGTTCAAAAAAGAGTTCGACACTTATCGTGAGGCCGGCAAGCCGCACCCGCTGATGGTTGAATTTAATGTGCCGGCGATTCCGTATCAGCACGAAAAACTCGACACCTGGCGTGAAACTTTTGTTGGTGTCGTGACCATTCACAAACCGACTAACTTGCATGTCTTCGGCGCAGTCGATGACTTGTGGGTGAATGAAGCTGGCGAAGTCATCGTGGTTGATTACAAGGCAACCGCTAAGGACAAAGAGGTGAGCATTAACAGCGACTGGCAGATTAGTTACAAACGTCAGATGGAAGTTTACCAGTGGCTGCTGCGTCAAAATGGTTTGAATGTTAGCGATACAGGCTACTTTGTTTATGCCAATGGCCGCATGGATACCGACGGATTTAACGATCGTGTTGAATTCCGTACAAAAGTCATACCCTATAAAGGTGATGACAGTTGGGTAGAACCGACGCTTGAAAAAATGAAGGTCTGCATGGAAAGCGATGTCATGCCACCGGTTGGTGACCATATCATGGGCGGGCCTTGTGAGTTTTGTACCTACGCCCGCCAACGTACCGAATTAACCCTAAAAAGTCTTAAATCAAAATCGGCTACAAGTTAATTTTTGTCTGGTTTATACTACTGTCATGATAGATATCCAGTTTATTCGCGATAATGCCGACCTAGTTGAGCGCAAAACCAAAGAAAAAGGCTACAACGCCGACATAAAGCAGTTACTTGAGTCGGATTCAAAGCGCCGCGAATTGCAGCAGCAAGTCGATGCACTGCGCCAGGAACGCAATGAGTTGGCGGCTAGCATGAAGGGCCAAAAACCATCCGAAGAACAGATGGCGCGCGGCCGCGAGCTGAAAGATCGCTTAGCCGACTTGGAGCAGCAATTGACATCGGTCGAAAGTAAATTTAATGCGTTACTCAAGGCCGTACCAAACATGCCAGCCGACGATGTACCGGTTGGTGCCAGCGAAGATGACAACGTCGAATCAAAAGTTTGGGGCGATAAGCCACAATTCGATTTTGAGCCGAAGAACCACTGGGAATTGGGCGAACAGAACGACTGGATCGACAAAGAGCGCGCTGCCAAGGTGACGGGTTCTCGGTTTGCGTACCTTAAGGGCGATTTGGTTCGATTGCAGTTCGCACTCATTCAGTATGTTTTTGATACGCTGACCAACCAGGAAGTCATCCAAAAACTTATCGACGATAATGGCCTTAAACTTGAAGCCAAAGCATTTATACCGATTTTACCGCCTGTAATGATTCGCGAGGAAATGTACGATCAGATGGATCGGCTAGAGCCGCGCGAAGATCGGTATCACTTAGATGGCGACGACGACAATCTCTGGTTGATTGGCAGTGCTGAGCACACGCTCGGTAGCATGTACGCCAACGAAATTTTGCCCGAGGCTAGCTTACCTTTGCGTTACATTGGCTATAGCACCAGTTTCCGCCAGGAGGCCGGTACCTATGGCAAAGATTCCGAAGGGATTATCCGCATGCACCAGTTCGATAAGCTGGAAATGGAAGTGTTCAGCACGGCTGAGACCAGTTTTGATGAACATCTCCTACTAATTGCCGTTCAAGAGTACATGATGCAACAGCTAGGTATTCCATATCATGTACTACAGAAGTGTACGGCCGACATCGGCAAGCCAGATGCTCGTGGTGTCGACATTGAAGCCTGGTTGCCGGGGCAGGCTAAATATCGCGAGACACACACGGCCGACTACATGACTGACTACCAGACTCGCCGGCTCAAGACTCGAGTGCGCCGGACGGACGGTTCGATCGAATTGGCTCATACCAACGATGCTACGGCCTTCGCGATGGGCCGGACGATGGTAGCGATTATGGAGAACTACCAGACGGCCGAAGGGCGAGTTAAAATCCCAGCGGTGCTTCAGCCTCGCATGGGTGGGCGCACTGAAATTTAGACCGATAAAACTCCACACATTTGGTGGTATAAGGGTTATACTTAATAGTGAACGCAGGTCGATCTAAATGGCCTAATAGCGTTTGAAAGGGGCATGACAATGCTACAAAAATTCGAAGTTAGCGGAGTACACACCATTATTAACGAGCAACTACATAAGTACGTAAACAAGAAGCTCGGCCGAATTGACAAATACTTGCCCCGACAGTCCCGACAGAGCGCCCACATGGAAGTACGCCTAAAAGAAGAAAAACAGGCCGGCAAAAAACTTTATACTTGCGATATTACTTTGTACCTACCTCATGAAACCATCAAGATGAGTGAAACGACCCTAAACATGTTCGCGGCCGTCGATATTGTTCATGCCAAACTCAAGCAGCAGGTCGAACGTTACAAACAATCACACACCGATGCTAAGCGGCAGCGCCGGTTATTTGCACGCCGTAAGTTGGCCCTATAACCATACCTCTTGGCATGGCTTATACGAATCGAAAAACGTCTCGCTTTCTTTGCCACAAAACGCTACAATAACAAGGATAATTCTTGAATACTTGGTAAGCAGGGAGCGTTAGAAAGCATGCATATAGTTCTGAAGAAGATCCTCGGTGACCCTCAAGCGAAAACCATTAAGCGTTTGCGCAAACGAGTTAAAGTTATAAATGATCTAGCGCCGAAGTACAGCAAACTGACCGACAAAAAGCTAAAAGAGCAGACGGAAGTTCTTAAGAAACGACTTAAGAAAGAGAGTCTCGACAAGATTCTACCCGATGCCTTTGCGGTTGTCCGGGAAGCAGCCACGCGTACGCTTGGACAGCGGCATTTCGATGTCCAGTTGATGGGTGGTATGGTTTTGCACGAAGGCAATGTCGCCGAAATGAAAACCGGTGAAGGTAAGACCCTGGTCGCTACCTTGCCACTGTACCTGAATGCTCTAACCGAAAAGGGCGCTCACTTCGTGACTGTCAACGACTATTTGGCTCGTATTGGCGCCGGCTGGATGGGCCCGGTCTATGACTTTTTGGGCTTGAGCGTCGGTGTTATTATTCCGGATCAGTCATTTATTTACGACCCTAAATTTACCGACGAGAGTCATGATGATCCTCGCTTTCAACATCTAAAACCGTGTACTCGTCAGGAAGCTTATGCGGCTGACGTTACCTATAGCACTAACAACGAATTAGGTTTTGATTACTTGCGCGACAACATGGTTCGCGAGGTCGATCAGCTACGACAGCGACCATTGCACTATGCGATCGTCGACGAAGCCGACTCCATTCTTATCGACGAGGCTAGGACACCATTAATTATCTCGGCACCAAGTGCGGTTAGCGGTAGCGCCTACGCGCAGTTTGCCAAAGTTGTTCGTCAACTTCAAAAAGATAAGCACTACGAGACCGACGAAAAACAGAAGACAGTTATCTTAACCGATTTAGGCGTAGAGACAGTTGAAAAGGCACTTTCGATTGATAACTTGTATGGGGGTGAAAACATCCGCACCATCTATCATTTGCAGCAAGCCCTAAAAGCTCATGCTTTATTCAAGCGCGACAAAGATTATGTTGTCACCAAAGACGGCGAAGTCGTGATCGTCGATGAATTCACCGGGCGCTTGCTGGCCGGCCGTCGCTATAACGAAGGCTTGCACCAGGCAATTGAAGCCAAAGAAGGTGTTGAAGTCCAAGAAGAATCAATGACGTTAGCAACGATTTCATTCCAGAACTACTTCCGCTTGTACGAAAAATTGGCTGGTATGACCGGTACGGCTATGACCGAAAGCGAAGAATTCCACCAGATTTATAAACTTGATGTGGTTGAAGTTCCGAGCAACCGTCCACTGGCACGTATTGACCGAACCGATCGCATTTATCGTACCGAGAAGGGTAAGTTCAAAGCTATTGTTCGTGAAGTTAAGATGCTTCACCAAAAAGGCCAACCGGTCCTAATTGGTACCGTATCAATCGAGAAGAACGAGGTGCTCAGTCAGCTATTAACCAAGGCGGACGTACCTCATCAAGTACTTAATGCCAAAAATAACGAACGCGAAGCAAGCATTGTTGCCAAAGCCGGTATGCCTGGCGCAGTCACTCTTGCGACCAACATCGCCGGTCGTGGTACTGACATCGTTTTGGGCGAGGGCGTTAAAGAACTTGGCGGTTTGTTCGTGCTCGGTAGTGAACGTCACGAATCCCGCCGTATCGATAACCAGTTGCGTGGTCGTTCCGGACGCCAGGGTGACCCTGGTATAACCCAATTCTTTGTTAGTACTGAAGACGACCTGATGCGTATCTTTGGTGGTGACCGAATTGCCAGCATCATGTCACGAATGAGTGTCGATGATGACACTCCAATCGAAAACCGTCTAATTTCACGCAGCCTCGAAGGTGCCCAAAAGAAGGTTGAAGGTTATCACTTTGACCAGCGTAAAAACGTTGTCCAGTACGACGACGTTATGAACCGTCACCGCAAAGCTACTTATGCGATGCGCCGTGAAATTTTGAATCTTCCGGATATTACCAAGCGCATAACCGCGATTATCGATCAAGAAGTGCATGCCATTGCCAGCTCGCCTAACCTCATGAGCGAGGACTTTGAAAATGTCGTCAAAGAAGTATTTCCGTTCGATGACGCGGCGCTTGACCGTTTATTTGACACCGAAGCACACAAATTTGAAGATGTCCTAAAGGCGGAAGTTAAAGAACTATACGCGTCTCGGGAGCTCAACTTTACACCCGAGGTAATGCGCAAAATCGAACGCGATGTTTACTTGCAGGTGCTCGACAACTTGTGGATGCAACACCTTGAAAACATGGAGCACTTGCGTGAAGGCATTCACTGGATGAGCGTCGGCCAGCAGGATCCGCTGGTTGAGTATCGCCGACGCGGTCAGTTGCTCTTCGAAGAAATGCAAAATGCTTTACGCCATGATGTCGTGACGTTCTTGTTTCATGCTGAACCGGTGCCAATGGAAGACTTGGAGCAGCCGGCTGAAACGGAGTTGACTCTAGCGGCTCGACAATCCATCAGTAATGCAGACCAGATTACAGTCGGAGAAGAATACGACGAATCTGACTTTTCGGCCAAAAAACGAAGTGATGACCTTAGAAAAGTCGACCAAAAACGTAAAAAGGCCCGTAAAACCGAACGTCAACGTAAAACGGCCGCGAAGAGAAGGAAGCGCTAGAGCGGCGCGTTTACAGTACGTATGAAGCACACTGTTTCTGAAATTACTCTTAAAAATGGCGCGCGTGGCCTGCTGGTGCACATTCCTGACGCTAGTGTTATGACATTCGACATTAACTTCCGGGCTGGTGAATACCTGGTGCCCCAGGAAAAATGGGAAGTACCGCATCTGATGGAACATGTTTTGCTAGGTGCTAACGAAATGCTGCCCAAAGCGCGTGATTTCCAGGCCGAACTAGAAAAAAACGGGGCATATAGTAATGCTTCGACCGGTGTTTATGACATCACCTACGAGGCTGAGTGTGCTGACTTTGAGTGGGACCGGGTATTGGGGCTAATGCTCCTTGCCATTAGTAAACCGCTATTTTTGCAGGAAGAATTCGATGCCGAATTTGGCAATGTTCAAGAAGAAATGGCCGCTCGGTCGAATAATCACTTCCGCCGCTTGAGTCTTGAGATGCGCAAGAGTTTTGGTTTGATTGTTAAAACCGATGCCGAGCGTTTGCAGTTGATGAATAACGTTCGCAATGATGATGTTTGCGAGCACTACAAACGTACTCATACGACACCGAACATGCGGTTTGTGGTCTCTGGCAACCTGACGCCCAAGCGCCAAGAAACAATTGAAAAACTCTTTGCAAACGTTGAACTTCCAGCCTCGGGGCGCCGTTTTGCTTTGCCAAAAGAATTGCCCCAAACTCTTAAAAAGCCTGTTTATGTACCGAATGATACGGTCGAAAATCTGTATTTTTACATTGATACATTCATGCAGCGACGCATGTCCGATCCGGAGACTGACGCTCTTAACTTGGTTAATACCATGCTGACCGAAACGCTGTACTCAAAAATTCTTGGTGCTGCCAGAGAGCGTGGCCTAGTCTATGGCATGAACTCGGGCCTAAGCCAGACGAGGGACGCCAGTAACTGGTGGTTCGGGGCGCAGGTATCTGACAAAAACGCCGCACAACTTTTTACGATTATTGTCGATGAAATTAAAAAGGTGCTTGAAGGTGATATCTCGGCCAGCGAAATCGAAGCCACCAAGCAATACGCCCTGGGTCGTTTCCAGCGTAGCGCCCAGACGGTTGGCGGTACGGCAAGTGGTTACAGCGGCCGATACTTTTTTGATGAAGTTATCGAACCGTACAATCATATACCCGAGCGTATCAAAGCTATTCACAAAGATGGCATCATAGAAATATCTCGCCAATTATTTGCCGATGATGTCTGGGGCTTGGGTATATTGGGCGATTGTGGCAAAGATTTTACTGACGAGTTACGTCAGAGTATCGCGCCTTTGTGGCAGGCAAGGAGTTAAATCGTGGAAGAGGCAGTGAAGCAAGCTGCTCAGCTTCGCGATGAAGTATCGACCGCTAGCCAGCGTCTGCACATTGCCGAGCAGGTTGGCGAGCTAACGGCCCTAACGACCGAGTCGCAATCAGACTCATTCTGGAGCGATACGTCGCATGCTCAAGATGTTATGAAGCAGATTGCTAAGCTTGATGCCGCTACTAAACCCTGGCTTGAGCTTAACAAGGACGTCACTGACGTTAACGACATGTTAGCGCTAGGAGACGAAACTATGTTGGGCGAACTGACCGGCCAATTAGTGGGCATCTCAGAACGGTTTAACGAGCTCAAGGCCGATTTAAAATTCACTGGTCCGTACGATTCTTACGATGTCATTATGAACGTTTATGCTGGCGCTGGCGGTACTGACGCGCAAGACTGGGCTGGCATGCTTTTGCGTATGTATTTGCGCTATGCCGAATCACATGGCGTTAAAGCGGAAGTGTTGGATGAATCGGCTGGCGATGAGGCCGGCATAAAGAGTGCAACTTTGCGCTTTAGCGGCAGCCAACACTTATTTGGTCGCTTAAAAGGTGAGCACGGTGTCCATCGCTTGGTACGGCAAAGCCCGTTCAACTCGGCCGCCTCGCGCGAGACCAGTTTTGCTAAAGTCGATATTTTACCTGAAATTGATCGCCCAGACGAAATCGACCTCGACGAAAAAGATTTGAAAATTGATGTTTATCGCAGTGGTGGTCACGGCGGCCAGTCGGTTAACACGACCGACAGCGCTGTCCGTGTTACACACTTGCCGACAGGCATAACGGTCGCTATCCAAAATGAACGCAGCCAATTGCAAAATAAAGAAACGGCTATGACAATTTTGCGCTCCCGGCTTGCTCAGTTACGGCTCGAGCAACACGCGGAGAAGGTTAGCGAACTCAAGGGGCCGGATAGTGCCAATGAATTTGGCAGCCAAATTCGTAATTACGTGCTGCACCCGTACAAGCAGGTGAAGGATTTACGTAGTGGCTATGAAACCAGTGATCCCGACGGCGTCCTTAATGGCAACCTCGACCCGCTGATCGACGCATTCTTGGAGCATACCCTAGGCGCTGATAACTAGAAACACAAGAGTTTTCCTTGTATACTACTTAACGTAATGATTTTGTTGGATAGGGTAACTAAAACATACGGCCGCTCGGGGACTCCGTCGCTCGATCGAATCAGTTTGCATGTCGAACCGAAAGAATTTGTTATTGTGGTGGGGCAGAGTGGTGCCGGTAAAACGACTTTACTACGTCTGTTGACCCGTGAAGAACGACCGTCGAGCGGTAAGATTATCATCGGCGGTATCGATTACGATAAACTGAAGGATAAAGATATACCCCTGTTGCGTCGTAAAATTGGTGTAGTTTTCCAGGATTTTAAATTGTTGCCCAATAAAACAGTCTTCGAGAATGTGGCTTTTGCGCTCGAAATTGTCGGCATGGGCCGTAAAGAAATTGAACACACTGTTCCAAAAGTTCTCGACATCGTTAACCTCAAGGGTAAAGAAAACCGCATGCCGATGGAATTATCAGGTGGCGAGCGACAGCGTGTTGCCATTGCTCGCGCCATTGTTCGACAGCCCAAAATACTTATTGCCGATGAGCCAACCGGTAACCTTGACCCTAAGCATGCTTGGGACGTCATTAGGGTACTCGAAAAAATCAACCGCTATGGCACGACTGTTTTGCTAACTACGCACAACCAGGAAATCGTTAATAAGCTAAAGCGCCGTGTCGTTACTATCAGTCACGGTAAAATTGCCAGCGATAAAGCCAACGCGAGTTACGAAATTCAATCATGAGACGAAAAACCATAACCTTCAGTCGTATCGTTGAAGCCGGCATGATCAACTTTGTCCGCAATGCCAGCCTGGCTATAGCGGCCATGGCTGTTATGGTTGTTACCTTAACCATCGTACTATTTTCGATTATTACAAGCGCAACCTTCAGTAACACCATTAACCAAATTACCGACAAGATCGATATATCGGTTTATTTGAATGACAGCATTACGCCTGCTCAAAAAGACGGCTTGCTCACCCAGTTGCGCCAGTTACCCAACGTTAAAAGCGTATCCTACCTGTCGAAGGAAGATGCGCTGAAGCGCTACATTGATAAAAACAAGGGTAACCAAGATTTGTTGTCGGCCGTAAACGAAACATCCAACCCGTTGCCGGCGACGATCTTAATCAAACCGCGTGATTTAAACAAAATTCAGGACATCAAAAATTTCTTAACAAAGAAAGACGTTGCAGCGCTGCAGTCGAACGAGCCGTCCTACTCGGGCGATCGTAAGGCGGCCATCGACAAGATTACACATGCCACTAACATCTTGCGGCAGGGCGGTATTGGCGCCGTTATTATCTTTACGATTATCTCGGCCCTGATCATTTTCAATACGATTCAAATGGCCATCTTCAACCGCCGTGATGAGATCCAGATCATGCGCTTGCTTGGCGCCAGTACCTGGTACATTCGCGGTCCCTTTGTCGTGGAAAGCATCATTTATGGCATTTTATCGGCAATTATTTCGATCCTATTGGTTAACGCGGCCTTTGCGGCCTCGAGTGGGGCGTTACAAGCCAGTTCACTCGGTTTACTCGATATTCAGTATGCCAGCACCTACTTTACATCGAATTTTTTGTGGCTTTTGACACTGCAGCTAGCGGTTGGTATAGTTATTGGAGCTGCCTCTTCTGTGATAGCGACCCGGCGGTACTTAAAGTTCAAAACCTCTAAATAAGAATAAACACACTGTTAGCGCCTAAAGGGCTCATAACAGATACGAAACAATCTAATTATAATGCGGGACATCTTTTAGTGTCCTCCAAAATCTAAGAGCGAGGGTAATTTACAAAGCGTATGCGGTATGGTATACTACAAAACAGCATAAACAAGACAAAAAATATGCCAAAACAACACAAAAAATCAGACAAAACTCCATTGCGCACGCGTTTTGCAATTTTTGCCATGATTGGTGTGATGCTGGGGGCTGGTTTGTCGGCCGGCCTAAAGAGTGCCTATGCGGCTAACGCCACATGTACTTCGATTGCAGATTGTAATGCTCAAATCGCGGCCAACAACAATGCCGTCGCCAACCTGCAGAGCCAAGCCGTTAGTTATCAAGATGCTGTCGCTCGTTTGAACGGGCAGATTGCTTTATTGCAGGGTCAAATCGATTACAACACCTCCGAACAAACTCGCTTAACCAATGAAATTGCGGCCAAGCAGGCCGAGATTGATCATCAACGTCAAGTTTTGGCCTCGGATCTTAAGGCTATGTATGTCGATGACCAAATGAGCACCATTGAAATGCTGGCTACTAGTAAAAACTTGAGCGATTATGTCGACAAAGAAGAGTACCGCAACGCCGTCCAGTCTAAAATTCAGACGGCCTTAAAAGAAATTGCCGCCTTGCAACAACAGTTGCAATCGCAAAAGACCCAAGTTGAGGCTTTGTTGACGCAGCAGCGCCAGCAACAAGATCAATTAGCATCCGCTCGAGCCGAGCAGGCTAACATGTTGGCTTACAACCAAAGTCAGCAGGCAAGTTATAATGCTCAAACTGCGGCCAACCAACAGAAGCTAGACGCTCTTATTGCTGCTCAGCGTCGGGCTAACGATGCTAGCGCCGCTTATTACTTCATTCGTTTTCCGGGAGCTATCGGGTCAGTTAATGGCCACAACTACCCTTACGCTAACGCCGGCTTTGGTATGAGCACGGCACCGGGCTGTGTTGACAATGATGGTCCTGACCCATGGGGTTACTGTACTCGCCAGTGTGTATCATACACGGCTTGGGCCGTTGCTGCCTCTGGCCGAGCTGCTCCATACTACTATGGAAATGCTAAGGACTGGGTCGCGGCTGCTTATGCACACGGTATTCCAGTCTACACATCGAACCCACAACCTGGTGATGTCGCTATTAGTACGGCTGGTACCTGGGGACATGCCATGTATGTCGAAGGAGTCAGTGGCAATCAGATATACGTTTCACAATATAACCAGCAGCTAACTGGTCAGTACTCAACACAGTGGCGCACTTGGCAATAGAAACTAGTTCTAGTGGAAGCCCCGGTTAGATACCGGGGCTTTTTAAATGGTTCGCGCTAACGCTTTTGATTGATATACTGGATGGAGTAAATAGACCGGCAAAATCGGTGATCAAAAAGGGGAGAGGTTTGAAGAAGACAGAAGACGCAGTTATAGAAATGTCATCCGAGCGTAATGGTTGGCGCCGGTTTTTGCGACCACTCGCCGGGGCAGTCGTGGCTGTCACCATATTTGCACTAGGCGTTAATGTCGGTAATGGCAGTATTAGCTTTGGTTTGGCAGCGCCACACAACAGTGCTAACAACAGCTTGCCGGCCCAATTGAACTATTCAAGCGTCAATGAAGTCTACCGGACACTCAAAGAAAATTATGATGGCAGTCTGACCGAGCCGAAGCTACTCGATGGCCTTAAAAAGGGCTTGGCCGAGGCCACCAATGACCCTTACACCGAATACTTTACGGCTGCCGAGGCCAAACAGTTCGAGTCACAAGTGGATGGCACCTTTAGCGGTGTGGGTGCCCAGTTGGGCAAGGATGCCGACGGTAATCTAGAGATAATTGCGCCGTTGGTGGGCACGCCTGCCGAAAAGGCCGGGCTGAAGGCTAAGGACATCATTGCCAGTATTAACGGTGAAAGTACGGCCGGTATGAACATTGACACGGCTGTTAATAAAATTCGTGGCAAAAAAGGAACGACTGTGACCCTTAAGATTATTCGCGCCCAGTCGACATTAACCATACCGATTGTCCGTGATGACATAGTTGTGCCAAGTGTAAATAGCAAAATTTTGGCTGGAAACATTGGTTACATGCAAATCACGCAATTTTCTAAGACGACGGCCGATTTAGCTCAAAAAGCTGCCGCTCAGTTCAAGGCGGCTGGTGTCAAAGGCATTGTCTTAGACTTGCGCTCTAACCCGGGTGGTCGCCTCGAGGCTGCCACGGCCGTTTCTAGCTTATGGCTGTCGCCGGGTAAGACAATTTTGCAGGAAAAGCAGGGCAGTACGGTAGTTGAAACTTACACAGCGACCGGCGATAACGTACTTAGTGGCATACCGACGGTTGTACTAATCGACAGCGGTAGTGCCTCGGCTGCTGAAATTACGGCCGGCGCCCTTAAGGACAATAATGTAGCTACGCTTGTCGGCACGAAGTCATACGGCAAGGGAGTCGTACAACAGACGATCTTCCTGAAGGATGGGGGCGAATTAAAGGTAACAGTGGCTAGCTGGTACCGCCCTGATGGCCAGAATATCAATCATAAGGGTATTACCCCAGACAAGACGGTTGAGTTAACCGATGCTGATGCCAAAGCCGGCAACGACACGCAGCTGCAGGCCGCTTTGCAGCAGCTTGGCGGATAATTTTAAACCTTGCCATGGCGATATCAATCAATTAAAATAGTATTAACAACAAGGGAGAGAATGTGGCGCGGGCTACTAAGTTTGTATTTGTAACTGGTGGTGTGCTTTCCGGATTAGGAAAGGGTATCACCGCCGCCTCAATTGGTAACCTTCTAAAAGCTCGCGGCCTATCCGTTAATCTCCAAAAATGCGACCCTTATTTGAATGTTGATGCCGGCTTACTTAATCCGCGTGAGCACGGTGAATGTTTTGTCACTAAAGATGGTGCCGAAACCGACCTCGACCTAGGTCATTACGAGCGGTTTATCGATGAGGAACTGACTAAAAAAAGCTCGCTCATGAGCGGCCAGGTCTTATTGAAAGTTATTCAGGATGAGCGGGACGGCAAATACGAAGGCCGATCGGTCCAAATTATCCCTCACATCACCGGCGCAATTCAGGATGGCATTCTGGCAGCCGGCAAGGGCGTTGATGTTCATATCGTCGAAATCGGCGGTACGGTTGGTGATTACGAGTCGCTTTCGTTTATCGAGGCTATCCGTGAATTTAGCCAAAAAGTTGGCCGCGAAAACTGCTTGTATGTTCATGTCGTTTATCTTCCATATCTTGGAGCAAGTGGAGAGACAAAGACTAAGCCAGCTCAAAACTCGGTGCGAGACTTGCGTGGTCTTGGCGTTTTGCCAGATATCTTGGTAGCTCGTAGCGAACAACCAGCCGAAGCAAGCGTTAAGCGTAAGTTAAGCTTGTTCTGTGGCGTCGATGAGTCGGCAATTGCACTGTTGCCAAACGCTAAGAGTATTTACGAAGTTCCTCTAACGCTCGAAGACTCGGGTGTGGCAGAGGTAATTTGCAAACGACTTGATCTAGATGGCGATCGCAAGGCCGATCTGGCAAGTTGGCGTGAAATGGTTAAAAACGCTACCCACAAGCACCCTCGAACAGTTGCGGTTGGCGTGGTGGCCAAATATTTGGACAACCAGGATACGTACATGTCGGTTTTTGAAGCTCTACGGTCGGCGGCTTGGTCTAATGACGTTAACATTGATATACGCTGGATTGATGCCGAGAAGCTCGATAATGACGAAGATGTTGCTGCAGTTCTTAGTGAGGTCGATGGCATTGTGGTGCCGGGCGGCTTTGGTTCGCGCGGTGTCGAGGGCAAGATTCGGGCTGCGGCCTATGCGCTTGAGTCCAAGAAACCGTATTTGGGGCTGTGCTATGGCTTGCACATGGCTGTAATTGCCGCCGCTCGCATGGGTGGCTTGGACAAAGCCAATACGACCGAATGTGACCCGGCAACTCCGTATGCTGTCATCGACACCATGGATGGCCAAGAGGGCAAGCAAAACACGGGCGGCACGATGCGCCTAGGTGACTACGAATGTCATTTGCAGGCTGGTAGCCTCGCGGCGCGCGTTTACGGCACGACTGAAATTGTTGAGCGTCATCGCCATCGTTATGAGTGTATGGCGCGTTATGTACCTGAATACGAGAAGTGGGGCATCCGAGCCGTTGGTGTAAACCCTAAAACTAAGCTCGTAGAAGTTATCGAAGGCGTCGAACATCCATTCTTCTTGGCAAGTCAATTCCACCCGGAATTTAAGTCACGGCCGACCCGTCCACACCCAATGTTCGATGGTTTTATAAAGAGCCTTCTTATGACGACAACACCGGTCAAAGCGAATATCAAGTTGCAAAATACGGCAAAATAAAGTAGCTTAAGCAGTATGAACCCAACAACTCCGAACGCATCAGCTCATCCAAAACGAATTTTATTGGTTGAAGACGACGACGCCCTGGCAAATGTTTATTTGCAGCGTTTACAGGCTGAGAATTTTGATGTTCGGCGAGTTGCTAACGGTGAAGACGCTCTGGCTTCGGCCTTGAACTACAAGCCTGATCTAGTAGTGCTCGATGTCATGATGCCAAAAGTAAGCGGTTTTGACGTACTCGACATATTACGCAATACGCCCGAAACGGCTAACCTCAAGATTGTTATGCTGACGGCTTTAAGCCAAGAGAGCGACAAAGAACGTGCCAACTCTTTGGGCGTCGATGATTACCTGGTGAAGTCTCAAGTTGTGATCGCTGATGTCATTGAACGCATCAAGTATCACCTTGGCATGTAATCCAACAGAGCAGGCACTCTTGACTTAGCATCGTGCTTATGTTAATGTATTTTGAGTGTACAAAAATAAACATTAAACAGAAGAGCTGAACATTATGATTTTTTCTAGGCACGAAAAAACCTCTGGCCAGGTTGAAAAAGGCGTCGATGCAGCTTTATTTATTGGCAAGGCTGCGCTCAATAAAGATAAAGCTATTACTGGCCATAAGCAGTCAGAGAAGACCTTCATTGCTGAAATGCCTATGGCTTTACGGCTCGAACCTGTTGTAACGGCCGAAAAGCCGACTGTTATGAGTCAGGTTGAGAACGTCGACCAAGTTTCAAATCCTAAAAACGTGCCGGGCCACCCATCAAACCCCAATAATGGCGAGCTTGATGCCTACAAGCGTTCAATGGTTGAACCAGACCACGAATAAAGGAAAAACTAGACCACAAATAAAATAGCCGGCTATTTTACCGGCTATTTTTAAGTCTTAAAAGAGATTATTCGACAGTGACTTCAGTACGGGCAACTGATTTGCCGGTGAAAAGGCGAACCCGACGAGTCTGAAACTTAACGACGCCATCTTTGGCGGCGTGAATGGTGTAATTACGGCTCAAAGACGTACCTTTGCCGGCACGCTTGGTAAGACCGACTTGGCGGACAATAACTTGGCCGACTTTAACTTTTTGGCCACCAAACAGTTTAACGCCGAGGCGCTGTCCAACTGAATCGCGGGTATTTTTGGCGGTACCGCCTGCTTTGACGTGTGACATAGGTATTAATTCCTTGTTATTACTAAGAGCTGGCGGGCAACGATCTGGTCTTCACGAAAGTAGATCAAATCTTGTTCCCGAACGTGCTCAAAACTTACTCGATTATAGCCGATTTCCTCGAGAGAGTCAACAAGGGGAAGATGCTTGAATTTACCTGGCTGAATTTGCCAGGCAGGGACGGCAATACAGAGACGCGCGCCAGATTTAAGTTGACCATGTAGGTTGCGCAGGAACTTTTTAATGATTAAGTTGCATTCGCTAGCGGTTTTGGCTAACATCTCGGCGCTAGGGGCCTCCGTAAAGGGGCGGCCTAGGTAGGTTTCACAGG
The DNA here is from genome assembly GCA_027346135.1 of Candidatus Saccharimonadota bacterium. GTDB lineage: Bacteria > Patescibacteriota > Saccharimonadia > Saccharimonadales > UBA4665 > DAIESS01. The sequence continues at coordinate 27,186 of DAIESS010000001.1, read as the reverse complement.
CTACGAAATCGATGGGCGCTTGCCAGGTGTAAGTCGTCGCGTCACCGACGGCCAGCCGCTTGTAGCCTTGTATGGACTGAAGCTCTTGTAGCCACTCTAAATTGCCAGCCGAGTAATCGATCATACGCTTTTCCAAATCCGTGCCGTAAACGTCGTAGCCCATCAAAAGAGCCTCTTGCAGCACTACGCCAGTCCCGCAAAACGGATCGAGCACGGTTTGGCCGAATACGGTCGCAGGGATGGGCTCACCGGCTGGAATTTCACAAATCGATTTAAGGGCTGTTTCGGGCAGTCGACCGACAGCTAGGTTGATAATCATCTGGGCGAGCTTGGGCGGCAGCATACCGACGCGGCTGTCACGGCGTGGGCGTTCGCGGTCACGTTTGGTGTAGCCAGTTATGTCCTGAACCTTAACGGTTTGAGCGATAATTGTTTTGTCGCCATCACGGATGCAGATTAGCTCCCAGCCATTCGCCCTAGCTAGTTTATTGTGTAGTACTTGGGCGGTCGAAAGCTCGGCCTCATTGTTTGGTACCAGCCGAACAGTCCGACCGGTGGCGCGATTGATGGCCTTTTTGACGGTTAAACCAGTCGCCATAATCCGTTTAAGGCTGATTTCTGGAAAACCGATGAGGCTGAGGCCAAGGTGCATTTTACCTTCGGGCATGCGCTGGCTGTGCTCCGGTGAAACTTCGGCAAGGAAAGCCTCGATTCGTTTCCAACTCGTTGTATCGAGAGTTGTGAGGGGTCGACAGAACTTAAGACTGCCACCAAGCCGGTCAAAGGCCAGCAAACAAGGGTCGACATTAACACGCGCCGCTCGTTCACCGAGTAGGCTGACTTTGGCTGATCCGTATAGACTTTCTAGCTCGGCCAAGCCGAGGGCCGGTTGACGGCCTAATATGACGATACTGTCCATTAGGCATATTATAACCGAATTTACCGGTATAATGGTTGTAATGAGCGAAAATTCCACCTTTGGCAGCTTCGTGAAACGACGATGGAAACTACTACTGAACATCGTGACGCTAATTGCGCTCGGGTTTTTGGTGTTCGTATCAAGACATCAGCTCCTCGATACTGTTAAAAATTTCGAGCGCGTTAACCTATGGATTTTGGTGCTTATAATTCCGATTGAGTTCTTGAATTACCATGCCCAGGCCAAGCTGTATCAGCGACTATTTCGTATTGTTGGCAAAGATTTGACGTATAAAGCACTGCTGAAATTATCGCTCGAGTTAAATTTCGTGAACCACATTTTCCCGAGTGGCGGGGTGTCTGGTATATCGTACTTCGGTTTGCGCTTGCGTGGCGAAGGGGTAAGCTTGGCGAAATCGACCCTGGCGCACGCCATTAAGCTGGTTCTCATATTCTTGTCGTTCGAGATTCTGCTTATTTTCGGCATGTTCATTCTGGCGGTTAACGGCCGCGCTAGTAATATGACGATTCTCATCGGCAGTTCTTTGTCGACGCTTTTGGTAGTGGGGACGGGAATTATGGTATACATCATAAGTAGCCGCAGCCGAATCGATGCCTTCTTTACGACCATAACCAAGTGGTTAAACAAGTTGATTCAAGTGGTTAGACCACATGATCCCGAGACTATAAATATTGCTAATGCCCGAGCCGCTTTCGGCGAATTTCACGAGGGCTATAATGTGATTCGTTCGGAATCGACTCAGCTCAAGGCGCCCTTTTGGTGGGCGATGGTTGCAAATATAACAGAGGTGTCGGTTGTATTGGTGGTGTACTGGGCGTTTGCCCAACACGTTAACATCGGCGCGATTATCCTGGCCTATGCCGTGGCCAATTTTGCGGGACTAGTTTCGGTTCTGCCCGGTGGTGTCGGCATTTACGAGGCTTTGATGACGGCCGTATTGGCAACGGCAGGTATACCGCCCAGTATTAGTCTACCGGCTACGGTCATGTACCGAGTTTTGAACACAGTTTTGCAGGTGCCGCCTGGCTACTTCTTCTATCACCGTTCACTGGCCGAGGGGAAGGCTCAGCCGATTGACGCCTATGAATAGCGGCGGCGATCTGATTTTTAGCGTCAGTGATTTTGTAACGGTCTGTAACCAGACACTTGAGTTCGCCTATCCAAGCGCAGTTATTGAGGGAGAATTAGCCAACTTTCGGATTAGCAAAAATCGCTGGGTGTTTTTCGATCTTAAAGACGAAACGGCCAGTCTGAAGTTTTTTGGTATGGTTCACCAACTACCAGGTCCACTCGAGGATGGCATGACCGTGCGAGTGCAGGGCGTGCCGCGATTGCATCCTCAGTTTGGCTTTAGTATTGTCATGCAAAACATCCGTCCGGTTGGTGTCGGCGTGATTAAACGAGCGGCAGAATTATTGCATGACAAACTGGCCTTGGAAGGCCTTTTTGATGAAAGTCGTAAACGGAGCTTGCCGTACCCACCGGAGCGCATCGGTCTGATTGCTTCAAGAGAATCGGCCGCCTTTGCAGACTTTACCAAGATTCTAGGGGCTCGTTGGGGCGGACTGGAAATTATTATGCGCGACGTTCAAGTACAGGGTGAGGCCGCTCCAGAGCAGATTGTGGCTGCTATTACACAGTTCAATGCCATGTCAGTCTTGCCCGAAGTATTAGTTATTACACGTGGTGGCGGTAGTGCCGAAGATCTGCAGGCATTTAGCGACGAGCGTGTCGTTCGGGCTGTGGCGGCCAGCCGAATACCGGTGTTGGCGGCTATCGGACACGAAACGGATATTAGCTTGGCAGAGCTGGCAGCCGATAAACGGGCAAGCACACCAAGCAATGCAGCCGAATTTTTAACGCCTGATCGTCAAGCCGTCATTGCTGGTCTCGCGTCAATGCAGCGCGATATGGGCGATATGGTACACGATGCGATCATGACCGCTCAATTGAAGCTGTCGGGCCAGCAGGCGGTGTTGGCACAGAATGTCGAATCTGCCTTTCGAGAAGCACGCTGGCGCTTGACTAATACGACTACGTTACTCGAGGCGCTTAACCCCAAAGCGGTACTGCGCCGCGGTTATGCAATCGTTCGTTCTAAGACGGTGATCGTATCGGATGCCAAACAGCTACATGGCGGTGATATAGTTAACATAGAATTTAGAGATGGTCATCGTCAGGCGACTGTTACGGAGGATAAATAGAATGCCCGCAAAAAAGAATAGCCCTAAAACATATAGTCAGTTGGCGCATGAGCTGGAAGAGGTTATGGCAGCCTTACAGGCTGAAGATATCGATGTTGATGTTGCACTTAGCTTATATGAGAAGGGGACGGCACTTGCTAAAGAGCTGGCCGCTTATTTGCAAGAGCGTGAAAACAGTCTAATCGAGCTAAGCGAGCACCAGGACTAGTAATCGATGCCCTGGTTATTACTAATAATTACTTTGGTTCTGCTTTGTTTTGGCTTTGTCTTGATATTTGGCGCGCCTTACTTGCCGACGCTCGACGAGCAGGTGCGTGTTTCACTTGATCTACTAGACCTAAAACCCGGCGAGACCATGCTTGAACTAGGCTGTGGCGATGGCCGCGTTCTTTTAGCGGCTGCGGCGCGCGGCTGGAAAGTAGTGGGCTACGAACTGAATCCTTTGCTGGCGCTTATATCCTGGTTGCGGACCCGTAAGTATGGTTCAAAAGTAGAAGTGCACTTGGGTGACTTCTGGCGAGCACAATGGCCGCCCGCCGAAGGTATATTTGGCTTCATATTGCCAAAATATATGAAAAAACTGGATAAAAAAGTTATGCAAGAATGTAGTAAGCCTGTCAAAGTTGTGAGTTTTGCTTTTGCGATCAAGGGGCGGCGTCCTACGACCGAACAATCCGGCGTTTTCCTTTATGAATACCGTTAAATACTTGCAGTGACAGCCTAACTTCGATACCATAAGCAGCATGAAGGGTAATGTGAAGTCTTTAAACCAGTACGGCTTCTTGAGTGTAGCGGTCGTATTGGCTGTCGTCTTCTTTTTGCTATTCGCGGGCGCGGCCGCCTTTGGCGTTTGGGCTTATCAGGGGCGCCAGGACTATAAAAATAACGTCGACCAAAAGATTGCTAAGGCTGTGACTTCGGCTCAGCAAGCTGAAAGCGTTAAAAAAGATGCTGAATTTGCCGAGAAAGAAAAATCGCCATTTCGCACTTATGTTAGTCCGTTGGCCTACGGCAGTGTAAACATACAGTATCCTAAAACTTGGAGTGCTTATGTTTCGGATGACACTGGCAACAGCCCATACGTTGACGGTTATTTCTATCCTAATGTTGTACCGACAGCCTCTAACGATAAAGCCGTTTTCGCTTTACGCGTTCAGGTTGTGCAGCAAAGTTACAGTGACGCCATGAACGAATTCCAAGATGATGTACAACAGGGTAGGGTAACGATTTCGCCTTACGCCGCTCCCAAAGTTCCTTCGGTTGTCGGCTCACGCGTCACCGGCACGATCGACCAAGACAAGACCGGCACAATGATACTATTGCCATTACGTGATAAAACACTTAAGTTGTGGACAAATTCACCACAATTTCAAAGTGATTTCAACACGTACATCTTGCCGAACTTTAGTTTCTCGCCTTAGAAAATAGCACAAAACTGTATTAAATTTTTTACCACCTTGCTATACTTGGGTTAGTTTTAGTGGAAGGGGTAGCACGCTCGTGGCACAGACGGCCGTCAGTACGGAAGCGAACCAACAGGTTTTGTCGCAACATCTCTTGCTTTCGGTTGCCGAGCAAATCAAATTGCCACTTTTGCAGATAGCCCGTCAGGCCGAGCTAGCTGCTTTGTCGGCTAACCCTGCCAATCTTGATCGAATTCAAACCACGGCTGACATGGCATTACATCTGCTAGACAGTTATGTTTTGGGTGTACGACTAGCGACCGATACGGATCAATTATTCGAAACCGAACCTGTCTCGATCTCTTCAGTTTTGTACGATGTTGGCAGTAAATTGCAGCCATTAGCCCGAGCCTATGACGTTAAGTTGGACATGCATTTGGATGGTAAATATGGCCCGGTAATGGCGCATCGTGAGGGCTTACTATCGGCCTTAGTTAGTCTAGGCTATGCGCTGATTGAGGCTCTTCCAGCTATAGAACGTCCGCAGCTTCGCTTGCAACTGGCCGCTCATCGCTGCCGTTATGGCGTTGTAGCTGGCTTGTACTGTGAAGCCGAAGAACTAAGCACCGAAGCTTTGCGCAGCGGCCGTGAATTGTATGGTCGCGCTCGGCAACCTCTCACCAATCTATCGGCCGGTAGCGGTGCAGGCGTGTTTGTAGCAGACGCTTTATTACGCGCCATGCAGACCGAACTAACCGTATCGCGACATCACAAATTACGTGGCTTAGGAGCTGTGTTGCAGCCAAACCCACAGATGCAGCTCGTATAAAACTCATGGCAAAAATTTTATTAATCGAACCCGATCGTATCTTGGCCCATACTTACTTCGAGGCCCTAACGCATGCCGGTCATGCTGTGCAGATTTGTGCTACCGCCCAAGGAGCGATTTTTTGCGCCGACGATATTTGCCCCGATGTTGTGATTCTGGAATTACAGTTAGTGGGGCATAGCGGCATCGAATTTTTATATGAATTTCGCTCATACCCAGACTGGCAGAATGTCCCGGTTATTGTGGCGACGAACGTACCGGCCGGTGAATTTTCGGGCAGCTGGAAATTGTTACGCAACCAACTAGGCGTGTCCCAGTACCTGTATAAACCTCTCACTAATCTTAAAAAATTACTGAGTACCGTTCAGGATTTTGTGCCGAGTACTTTAAACCAATAAATACCAATAAATATGAACCAGCTAACAACGACGGCAATCGTTTTAACGCGAACCGAGTTCGGCGAGGCCGATCGGATTATTACTGTGCTTACCCCCGACTATGGCAAATTGCGTTTGATGGCAAAGGGTGTTCGACGGGTTAAGTCAAAATTGGCGGGCGGCATCGAGTTATTCAGTGTCAGCGACATCACGTTTATAAAAGGGCGGGGCGAGATCGGTACACTAATTTCTGCTCGGCTTCGCAAGCATTATGGACATATTGTGTCCGATATTGAACGGGTTCAATTAGGCTACGATTTAATAAAAGCTCTGCACAAGATTACCGAGGATGAAACTGAGGGAGCCTATTTTACGTTGCTTGAGCAGTTGTTTGTTGCTCTGGATAATGGAGCCTTGTCGGGACAACTGATTGAGTGTTGGTTCTATGCTCAAATTTTGCGGCTTGGCGGTAGCGAGCCAAACCTGCGCCAAGATGCCAATGGCCAACCACTCTTAGCCGATAAGCGCTATCAATTCAGCAGTGCCGATGGAGCATTCGTGGCTGCGCCATCGGGGCAGTTTGGGGCAGATAGTATCAAATTTTTACGTCTGGTTTTTGCGGGGCAGGCGCCAAAAACCCTGCAGCAAGTGCAGGGTTTAGATAGCATATTAATGTCTTGTATGCGCCTAGTGCGCTCACAGGCGCAGCAACATATCAATGTTTAGTGGCTCTAATCGATGCCGCCGCCAAAGGAAACCTCGCCCTTATAGACGCGAGCGAAAGAATCTAAGGGTGTCGATTCGGTGGCGTTTTTGACAGGACCAGCACCCATAAATGAGCGCATGTCGACTACATAATCAGGTATTTCTACTTCTTCGGTTGCAACAAAAACTTCGAAACCAGAGGCCATGTAATCTCCTAATTTGTTTGTTAACATAATCATTTTAGCATGGTTGCTTAAAATTAGCTTTAGGGTACGTCAAAATTGAACAAAAAGTTTTCACGACTTTTCACGGCTAAGGCTAGAGGTGAGGGGTAGTGTTGACAGGTAAAAACAGGTATAATGCAGCCCATATGAGCGACCAAAACACCCCCAAACTAGAAGATATTGTTAGCCTATGTAAGCGCCGTGGCTTTATTTTTCCCGGCAGTGATGTCTATGGTGGTTTAAGTGGTACGTGGGATTACGGTCCGCTCGGTGTTGCCCTTAAACGAAATGTGATGAACGTGTGGTGGAAGATGTTCGTCGACGAACGCGACGATATGTATGGAGTCGATGCGGCCATTCTGATGAATCAGAAAGTCTGGCAGGCCAGCGGCCACGTCGATACGTTCACCGATCCACTAGTGGAGTGCAGTAACTGTCACGGTCGTTTCCGTGCCGATAAAATTGATCTAAGTAAGTGCCCGACCTGCGGTCAGAAAGACACCTTCGGTGAGCCTAAGCAATTTAACATGATGTTTAAGACCAATGTTGGGCCAGTTGATGACGAGAGTTCAGTCAGCTACTTGCGCCCGGAAACCGCCCAGGGCATATTCACCAACTACAAAAACGTGCTCGACAGTTTTTATCCGGACTTGCCGTTTGGTATTGCGCAGCAGGGTAAAGCATTTCGCAACGAAATTTCACCGCGCGACTTTATTTTCCGCGACCGTGAACTCGAACAAATGGAAATCGAGTATTTCGTGGAGCCAGCAAAATGGGAAGAAGCTTTCGAACTTTGGCGCCAACAGTGGCACAAATATTTCGAAGCGCTGGGCCTGCCGGCTGAAAGTATTCACGAGTTGGAAGTCGAAGAGGCTGATCGCGCCCACTACAGCAAACGGACTGTTGATTTCGAATTTGATTATCCAATTGGTAAAGAAGAATTGGCCGGGTTGGCATACCGAACCGACTTCGATCTTAGAAATATTCAAGACGCTTCAAAAAAGAATATGGAATATACAGTCAAGGGCACAAACGAGCGGTTTATCCCGCACGTAATTGAACCAACCATTGGCGTTGAGCGAGCCTTGATGGCAGTACTTACGACGGCCTACACTGAGGATGAAGTGAACGGCGAAAAACGCATCGTTATGAAATTCCCCGAGCACCTCGCACCGGTTAAGTTTGCCGTTTCGCCGCTGCTCAAGAACAAGCCAGAGCTAGTCGACAAGGCCAAAGAAATTTATCGAAATGTTAAGACCAAATACGGCAATGTTATGTGGGACGACAACGGCAATATCGGTAAACGCTATCGCCGCCAAGATGAGATCGGAACACCGGCTTGTATCGTAATCGATTTTCAGACGCTGGAAGACGGTACGGTAACAGTCCGCGATCGCGATACGACCGAACAAAAGCGCATGAATCCGGCTGAAATATAAAGATTTTCTTAAAAACGGCTCGACCTAACTGTTGAAACCACAGCTCCCTCGCGGGCGAGGTGAACGCTGCTTGTGTCTTTCGGGCACACAGGTTTGTCGAACGCTACTGGAGTGCCTTTTTCGCCCCAGTCGATCTCTCGACCGAGCATCTAATTTTAGCATGGTTTATATTTGTTGGTGTTGGGGGGTAGAATTGTGTGTTATCCAATTGGTCCACGATAGCCGTAGCGCAGGGCATGGATAATATCGCGTATTTGATTGGCCGCGGAACGGTAGGTGACACCTTGTTCGAACTCTTCTTGGATGTCTTTTACTATGTCCCAGAAACCAAAACTGGCAGCGCATTCGTCGACTTCTGGCAGGCGATCGTACTCAATATGATCAGGTACGAACAAACTGTGTGAGTTGTCGTCTGACTCGATGGCCGGGACTTTGATCTCTTCGCCTGAAAAATTGTACAAGATATTCTCGCTATAATTACCGTAGAGTTTTCGGCCTTGGTAGCGGAGACGATAACCTTGCCGGGTGTCCATTTCGCGCAGCTCCGCATCGGACGTACCGAATTGCACGAGATATTCTTAAGTTAGAGCGCCTTCATCGATTTCTTCGAGGTTGTCATATTTTAATAATTTCTTAGGTGATATAAGCTGTCGTTTTTCGTCACTTAGCACATGTAGTGTGTTTAAGACAGTAGCCGATATATAGTACGAAAAAGCCCGTTTGCGACGTTGGCGCGGCGTGTCGTACATAGAGAAGCCTAAGGTTATTTCGGAACGATCCCGCACAACATTCGCGTCGGGTGTTATTGACCGGAGGATTGGGGTAGAAAAGAAAGTTTTTTTGACGCTATAGCCCGATTGTAGGCCGTGGCGGAAGTCAGGACTGCTATCGAAGGCAAACGTCTTCATCTCAGAATGCAAACTTTGTGCCTCGACCCGCTTAACCTCGTACATATGTGTATATTAACTGATGATTGAGGACGATACAAAGGAAAACAATTTCCTAAGGTTTGAAATAGATAAGTTGATAAAGTAAACCGGAATTCTTACAGCTTGCTAAATGTATGTGGGCTACATTTAGCTTATGCAAGAGACGCAATATATTGAACGACCAAGTTTTCTGCGATCGATTATGGCCGCAGGTATGGTGGGGGCCATCGTCTTCGGCGCTTACAAATTGAACGGCGAAATGCAGCCTCTAACAGATGTCTGGAATGGTATTACAAGCGATGTCGATAAACTTACTGGTTATAGCTTTGAGCAGGATGGTGGTGTGCGTAACAACTCGATCGAGCTAGGCACGGCATCGACTGAATGCTTGGGCGGCACCGGTGCGGGCGTGGTGCAAATTGATACTTCACCTAATGACGGAGGGGATGTTATCTACTTAAGACAAGCCAATGCCGCGGAGATTAACCTGTCAGATATTCAAAAGTGTTTTGCAAAAGCAGTTGCAAAAAATATACCGGTCCATCTAGTCGTCGTAAATAACAATAAACCAGTAAAATAGCACAGATGACCTACAGCTGTGGCGGTAAATGTTAAACTAGTTATATGAAGAAACAATCTCAGCCGAAACAACCGGTGGTGTACGCTTTTATCGATAGCCAGAACCTGAATGTCGGTACCCAAAAATTCGGCTGGAAAATGAACTGGGCCAAGTTCCGTAAATTTTTGGCCGATGAATATGGTGTCACCAAGGCTTTTATGTTTATCGGTTACATACCCGAAAACGAAAGTCTTTATGAACAGATGCACGATGCCGGTTACATGGTCGTATTAAAGCCGACTTTCGACATGACACGACCTCGCCCTGAAGTGGTCGAGGGCGAAAAGAAAGAGGACGAGAAACCAATCAAGGGCAATGTCGATGCCGAATTAGTTTTATGGGTGATGAAGGAGTTGCCGAACTACCAACAAGCCATCATTGTCTCGGGCGACGGTGATTTTTATTCACTTGTTGAATACCTGGAAGGCAAGGGGCGCTTAAAGCATTTGCTAACGCCGAGCGGCCACTATTCTCAGCTGTATAACAAATATGAAGAATACATTGTAAGGCTCGATCATTACCGTAAACAGCTAGCTTATCGTGACCTTAAACGACGCCGCTTCTTCAAAAAGCCATCAAACCAAAACGAACGTTAACTTGCCGTAAGCGCCCGTAAGCGCCATACTTGGAGAATAAACATAAGCGGGCAGCATATGAAACCAATAATCGGCATAACCTTGTGTTACGACAAAGGCGAACTTATTAATAAAGGCGTTAATTATAGTTATATTCGGCGCGAATACGGTGATGCCGTAAAATTAGCCGGCGGTGAGCCAATATTCTTAGACTTAAGTATTGACCCGGTGACAGCTGTTCGATTGTGCGATGGGCTGGTTATTAGTGGGGGTGAAGATATCAACCCGGGCGAATATGGCAGCGAGATAACTTTTGCCCAAAAGCTTGAGCCAGTGGAGCGTACTCACTGGGAGCGCCAGGTAATAAACGAATGCGACAAAAAGGGTATACCAATCTTCGGAGTTTGCTATGGTTCGCAGCTATTGAACGTACATTATGGCGGCACGCTATACCAGGATATCTATGAAGAACTTGGTACGACCCAGGATCATGGTAGTAAAGAACATCAGGTTGAGCATACTATCACTTTTTTGGATGATTTTTTGGGCTTTAAAAAAGGAGGTGTTGCCACGGTTGCGTCACGACATCATCAGGCAATTCATGATGTTGCTCCAGGTATGCGGGTAATTGCGACGGCGCCCGATGGCGTTATCGAAGCGATTGCCGGCCATGGTCACTGTGGCGTCCAATGGCATGCCGAATCGGATGCCACCTCGGCCGGATTGTATAGCGCATTTGTGGCTAAATGTGCGCAAGTAGCTCAAGCTCATCAGGCCGCAGTGGAGATTGAGGCTTGAGAGTTTATTATACTGATGGCAGCGCCAGTCCAAATCCAGGACCAGGCGGCTTTGCAGTCATACACGAAAACCAGCCAGTTGTTCTGGGCAGCGAACCATAAGGCGGCGAGACGACAAACATCCGCATGGAAGGCTTTGCAATTATGGCGGCCCTCAAACATGCTGCTGGCGAACCTTGCACGATCTACACCGATAGCGAATTTTGGATAAATGTTATTACCAAATGGTCGATTACCTGGGAAAAAGCTGGCTGGAAAAAGAAGGGCGGTGAAATAAAAAATCTCGATATTGTCCGTGAGGTTTGCCCGCTGTTCCGCGCTAGTCAGGCAACACTTGTTTGGGTGCGTGGACATGTCGGTGAAGAAGGCAACGAGTTGGCCGACCAATGGGCTAATGAGGCTCGTCGCCAACACTTGGACGCGGCACGTTCATAACACAACAGCTTTGTGGGTTCGTAGCGTAGCGGGTGGTATAAAATAGTAACTACATGAGGCAGTTACAGGCATTAAAGATTATGCTCGAGGGACGGTCGGTTTTTCTAACCGGCGCGCCTGGTGCCGGTAAAACATATGTTCTGAATGAATTTATTCGCCGGGCGACGCGTGCCGGCAAGACGGTGGCGGTAACGGCCAGTACGGGTATCGCGGCGACTCATATCGGTGGAACAACGATTCATTCATGGTCGGGACTTGGTATACGCGAGAGTTTGAGTGAGTGGGACCGTACCCGTTTGAAAGGTATGGATAAACTGGTCAAACGTTATAATGCGACAGATGTCTTGGTAATCGACGAAGTGTCGATGCTGCATGGCCGCCGGCTGGATATGGTTAACGAAGTTTGCAAATTATTGCGTGAAAACGACGAACCGTTTGGTGGCCTGCAGGTTATATTGGTTGGCGACTTGTTCCAGCTACCGCCGATTTCTCGGGGCGGTGAAGCGCTCGATTTCGTTCATATGTCGCACGCCTGGCAGGAGCTTAATCCGGAGATTTGTTACCTAACCGAACAGCACCGCCAGGTTGGCGACGGTTTATTGGATTTGCTCGAGGCTATGCGCCGCGGTGACGTCAACGAGCTGCACGAGGCCATGCTGCAAGAACGATTGCAGCGCCAGCCAGTCCAAAATGGCCACGCCGTTACGCGGCTATACTCGCATAATGTCGATGTCGAAACGATCAATCAACATCACCTCAAAGCGATTGAGCGTGATGCCAAAGTCTATACCATGCAGAAGTCGGGTGTCGCAGCTAAGGTCGAGCAATTGATTAAGAGTGTTTTAGCGCCGGCTAAGCTTGAACTGAAAATTGGCGCCGAAGTGATGTTTGTAGCGAATAATTTTGGGGCCGGTTATGTGAACGGTACGCGTGGTACGGTGGTAGACTTCGACGGCGACGACCCGATCGTTGAACTTAAGAATGGTCGTGAGATTCGCGTCGAAAGTTATAGTTGGGCGCTAGAAGAGGATGGGCGCAAACGGGCCGAGGTTACGCAGTTGCCCCTACGTTTGGCCTGGGCAATTACAATCCACAAAAGCCAAGGCATGAGTCTTGATGCGGCCGAGATCGACCTAAGCCGCTCATTCACACCCGGCATGGGCTATGTAGCACTAAGCCGGGTGCGCAGCATGGACGGCGTGTTCCTGAAGGGCATCAACCAAATGGCGTTAATCATGCACCCATATATTTTTGAATTTGATGTTAACCTGCGAAATGCTTCCGCCGCTCTGGCCGACATGACGGAAGATTACGACGAGACAAAGGACAAGACGGCCGTTCCTGAAATTGACGAAGAACTTCTGTACAAACTAAAAGATTGGCGTTTGCAGCGAGCCGATGCTGACAGCGTGCCGGCTTATATTATTGCTCACAACTCGGTGTTGGAAGAGGTGGCGGCCAAGCCGCCGCAAAACTTACAGGCCTTTAGGGGCATCAAGGGCATGGGTCCGGCTAAGATCGAAAAATACGGCCAGGATATTCTAGATGTCATTAACGCTCACCAGCGCGTCAAAAGCTAATTTTACAGCAGATTTATCGACCGCCATTCGCTAGAATAGGCAACAGTATGGAAAACACCGATAAACAAAAAGATGCCGCTGCGGCTGTGGCCGAAAAATCCGACTATCAAGAAACTGACATCTTTGCCTGGGCCAACAACCTGGTCCAATTCAAAGACGAATTAAAAATTGAATTGTTCTTGATTAATAAAAACTATGTCGTCTATCGTACGGCTATGGCCGAGGCGCTCGGCAAACAGCTCGAACCGCTGTTCATCGACGAAATCTTGGAAGCTGTTTTGGAAGGTGCTGGCATGGGCTTGCAAGTACGTTCGTTCGAAGAGGCCGAAGCTGAGGATAATGTTCTGCAACGAACCTTACTTGAAAATGTCGATAAAGCTAAGGAAGTCTTAAGCTGGGTTAAAACCCAGGAACATGAGATCGAATTATTTGTTGAGGAAGAGCACGACTTCAAACGCATAAAAGGCATCATGGCGCGAATTACGCACGCCGGCCTAAACAAACCAGCTTATGTTTTTAAAGTTTTGCCGCAGTCACAAATTATGCGCGGTAAAGTCGGCTGGATGTTACGCAGTGGTAAATTCGTACCGTTCGACGCGGATGCCGCCGTCCGTATTCCGGCTGATAACCAACTACTGTTGCTCGATCAAGATCTCTACGTGTTTAATCAGGCAAAACTCAAGGCCCTGTTTGGTTATGATGCTAAAGAAGCCAGCATCGCCCGCCAAAAAGTTGCCGAAATTGAAGCTAACTATAGTCTTAGTTTCGACGAAGGACTCGACATGCAAAGCATGGTTAAGAACAAAAAGTCGACTATTAAAAAGTTGCAAAAACTCGAAGTTGGCAAAGTTAAACAAGACGATTTGCTTAGTCACGCTGAGGATATGGGTGTGGAACTCATGACCGACGACAGTGGTGCCATAATCATTATGGACGATAAAGACATGACCAAATTTGTGAACCTTCTAAACGACGATTATATCGAATCGCCATTGACGGGGGAGCGCTACGAGATCATCAAAAAACGCCTTCTGAAGCCAGAAGACGAAGAAGAAATGCTGCTCAAAGAAGTCCTTAAGTAGTTCAAAGACTTTACATATCTTATAAACCGGACTATATTCACTAACAAATAACGGCTCGAAGAGCAGTGGTTGTTGGTTATGATTAGGAATATTGAAGGTTATAAAATTGTTGGCAAGACACTAGAGTATGGCCATGCTCAAGTCGGCGTCGATCATGTTGAGCCGCTGCGCCAAATCGCATCGATGGAATTACTTGATGCGGCCAAGAACGTCAAAAAGGAGCTTGGTTTACGAAATAGTCGGGTGACCTTCGGCTTTATACTGCCCTCATTTGTTGACACGGAAGAGAATGCGCGCGATCGCTACATCAACATTGTAATGGGTAGCCAGACCGTAACTAATAGTTGGCAACTTCATGTAGCTATCCGTGACTACGACATGGGAAAGCGATACAGCGCTAAACGTGAGAGGTTCATCTTTGAATGTGTTAACAACCACATGCTTGATGCCCGAAGAGAAGTCTACATTAAACACGGCAATGATGATATCCGTTTCGATGAAGAAAACGAGCCGTATCAAGTGGTTAATTATTTGCAGTTGGCCAATGAACGCCCGGTAAATGCGGATGACTGCGTACGTTTGTATGAAGTCATGACGCATGCGGTTAAGCGACGCGCCCTAGATGTCTAAGGCAGTATAAAATTTCGCATTGGTCTTGGCTTTAATCGTGTACGATTTAAGGGTAGAGGAGAAAAAATGAAAATTACTAAATTCGTGCATTCATGTCTATTGGTTGAAATGCCAGAACCGGTCAACAGGACAACCTTATTTGACCCGGGCGTATTCAGTGAATACGCAGTCGAAGTCGATACTCTTAAGTGGCTCGACGACATAGTAATTACGCACTCCCATGCCGACCATTTTTCGTTGCCTTTAGTTAAAAGGCTCGTTGCCAAATTTCCCGGTGTACGCATTACGGCGCCGCCCGATGTCGTGCAATCTTTGGCCGAGGCTGGCATTAATGCGTCCAGCGAAGCACGCCAGGGAATCGTCTTTTTTGATGCGCCTCATGAAGCCGGCGAGCCGTTGTTTGCAGCGCCGGAACAACGCCCAGTACATTATTTGGACATGCTAACTAACCCAGGTGACAGCCATTCATTTGAAGAAACGAAAGCGATTTTAGCCTTGCCGGTTCAGGCGCCATGGGGCTCGACTCGTAACGCCGTAAATTTGGCACTCAAGTTGAAACCGCAATATGTCTTACCGATACATGATTGGCACTGGAGCGACGAGGCTCGCATGCAGATGTACGATAGGTTGGAGCAAATCTTTCAGGCGGCTGGCATTAATTTTGTCAGCCTAACCAACGGCGACCCAATCCTTATAAATAGCTGAATATATACTACTTCTGATGGTCACCCGGTGAGCAATTTCACTGCCGTGTGAGCAGCTTGTCGGTATAAATGGATGCTAGGGGACAAAGCTCATGAAAATGATAGATTTGCCCAACGGGCAAAAAATCCCGGCCATTGGTTTCGGTACCTGGGAAATAAAGCCACACGATACTGTCGAGGCGGTTACAGCGGCTTTGCGAGCAGGCTATCGATTGATCGATACGGCTAAACTCTACGGTAACGAAAAACAGGTAGGCGAGGCCGTCATGCAATCCGGGCTCCCACGCGAAGAGGTCTTCGTAACGACTAAACTTTGGAATGATGATCAGGGTTATGAATCAACTCGCAAGGCCCTGGAACAATCCTTGGAGAGACTTGGCTTTGACTACGTCGACCTTTATCTCATCCACTGGCCGGCCACAAGTCGCCGGCTCGACAGTTGGCGAGCCATGAACGAAATGTACGACGAGGGTCTAATTGGGGCAATCGGTGTCTCTAACTTTACTATTCGTCATCTCGAAGAAATACGGCAGGCTAAATTGCGCCCGCCAATGGTTAACCAGGTTGAATTTCATCCGTATATTTACACCGATCAGCAGAAGTTACTGAACTATTGCTATGACCATAATATCGTTGTCGAGGCCTATAGCCCGTTGGCTCGGGGGGGAATTGATCACCCAGAAGTGGATGCAATTGCTGAAGAGATTGGTCGAAGCCAAGCTCAGGTCTTATTGCGTT
Organism: Candidatus Saccharimonadota bacterium; assembly: GCA_027346135.1. Lineage (GTDB taxonomy): Bacteria > Patescibacteriota > Saccharimonadia > Saccharimonadales > UBA4665 > DAIESS01. Next base: position 10,976 of record DAIESS010000001.1, on the reverse strand, counting down.
GGAGTATTCAGCACGGCACAATTCCGTTGCCGCGGTCAACCAGCGCGCAACATATCAAGGACAACATTGAGGTTTTTGATTTTGAACTGAGTGCCGAAATGATGAATCGCCTCAATAAGTTAAGTGTGGGGCGTCGGGTGACCTGGGACCCTGCCAAAATGTCATAATATTTCGACCGGCTTTCACTGATTTTTATCTCGTGACGACGTATAATTTACATTTACATGTCACGGCGAGTACACAAGAAGCACAAACGAGTCGTTGTTATCGGTGGTGGAACAGGTAGTTTTACGTTGTTAAAATCTTTAAAACTGCTAACACCGGACATAACAGCCCTGGTTAATATGGTCGACGATGGTGGTTCAAGCGGTGTTTTGCGCGACGAGTTAGGTGTATTGCCGCCGGGCGATGTGCGGCAATGTTTGGTGGCACTGGCACGCTCCGAAAAAATTCGTGAACTGTTCGACTATCGTTTTGATAATGGCAGCTTATCGGGCCACTCATTTGGTAATTTATTTTTGACGGCCTTGGAAAAGATGAGTGGTAGTTTCGCTGAAGCGGTTGAAACGGCCAGTAAGATTTTAAATATTCAGGGCCAGGTTGTGCCGATAACGCTTGATAATGTTCGCCTTGTGCACGAGAGCGCCGATGGGCGACAGACGCACGGCGAGCACCATATCGATGTGATGAAGTTCGACCCGGCCGATGGGCGGCCAACTATTTATTTGGAGCCGGCCGCAGTCATTAACCCGGCGGCCGCCGAAGCGATCAAACGGGCGGATTACATAATCATTGCACCGGGCGATATATATACTTCACTGGGCCCTCTGTTGTTGGTCGATGGCGTACCGGCCGCACTTCAATTAACCAGAGCTAAGATTGTTTATATTTGTAACCTGGTAGTCAAACCGGGCCAAACCACCGGCATGGATGTGGCGGCTCATGCTGCCGAAATAGAGCGCTTTGCCGGTGGACCGATAATTGATGTGGTTATGTACAACACGGCGACGCCGCCAGCCGGCTTGATGGCTAAATATGCCAAAGACGAAGAATTTCCGGTGAGCTATGACGAAAAATCTTTGCGGCGAGCTCACTACAGGGCAATCGGCGGCGAGTTTCTGGCGCCTTACGCGGCGCATCGTCGACAGCACGACCAGTTGGCGGCAAGTCGTTCATTAATTCGACACGATGTCGAAGCCCTGGCCGAAGCCATCAACAAGCTTATATATACACCCACAATATTGACAAAAATGAAATAATTTGCTAATGTTTATTTTGTAAGTAACAAAATAAACAAACATGCAAAAACACAATCACAACCTGCCTAAAAGAAGTCATCCAGTCCGCATGGCCTCAATTGGTCTGGCGGCCATTACCTTGTTTAGCCTGACTGAGATGGGTCATCGCAGCCTAAGTTATCTGCAGGCAACCGTTGAAAACCACGGTGCCGCCGTATTGGCTCATAGTTTGCTCGAAAAAGAGAACGAGACAACCCGGATGCCGGTTCGTTTTAGTGATGGCGTCCGCTTGCCGACCATCGGTGGCATGTAAAACAGAAAGGTCACATACGGCGTGCATTCGATCTTGTCGCGTAGCGCCTAGATTTTTGTAAGCTACGCTATTGGTAGCGCCTCAACCTAAACAGAGAGGTTTTTGTGGATAAGTGGTGTCAGAAACACCACTTTTTCTTAATAAAAGGTATTGTAGTGGGTGATTGTGGGTAGTACACTCATGGCAGTGGGTAGTGGTAGGTAGCCCAAACCAAGCTATCTACTAATCAAAAACAAAAAATCCACTAGCAACTTAAACCAATAACAAATGACACAAGTTGACTACTTCCAGCGAAAACTCGACGACAAGCGGCGTTTAACCATACCGCCTGAACTTCGTGACAAATTCGCCAGCGGGGCAGTCATTACCCGTGGGTTTGGCAAGTACCTCCACCTTTATCCAAAGGATGTGTGGGAAAATATGGTCGAACCTCGGCTGGAAGGTGACATTCTGGATGAGCGGATTGCCGACTTGAACGTCCAATTTCGGATGGGGAAGATAGAGCAGGCGCCAGATGGCAAACAGGGGAGAATTACCCTTGAGCAACACCTTTTAGACTACGCGGGAATCGATCGCGACATTGTAGCGGTCGGTGTTGGACGATATTGGCGAATTATGGCAGCGGAAGTATAAGAACTTCGGCGAAGCGGTTCATTAACAATTAAGTAACAAGTCCGATTATCAGATACGATATTAACCGAGATCAGCTAATCGGCAGTCAACAAGTGGATAGGAGAGGGCACCACTTAAAAAACCCTCGTACATTTCTCAAAAACACCTCCCAAAACTCCACCTCACACATAAGTCTCTCAAACTTGATGAAATGTCAGTAAGAAGTTCGCAGATTTTTTAAATCGCATTTTACCTTCTTTACATACATGACATTTCATCGCCACAAAAACAAAAACACCCCAAAAAACAAAAAGTTGGCTGCTGATTAGGTGATCTTGTATAAAAACAAACACCAAAACAAAAACAAAAAGTGCTTAAGATGCACCAGAACCAAAATAACAATACGAACAAACTGCATATTCCGGTATTGCTGAGCGAAGTACTTGCCCAGTTAAGCCCGCAGGCAGGGGATAGCTACCTCGACCTGACGGCTGGCTATGGCGGTCACGCCAGCGAAGTACTAGCGGCCACCGGTCAACCCGAGCAGGCAGTGCTGGTCGATCGCGATGAAAACGCGGTAACAGTACTCCGGCAAAAGTTTGGCAACGGCCCGACCATTATGCAGACCGACTTCCTGACAGCTAGCAGACAATTGCTGGAGCAGGGCAGGACATTCGACCTTATTTTGGCCGACCTGGGCGTATCTTCGCCGCACCTTAACGAGGCGCAACGAGGTTTTACCATCAGTCAGGATGGTCCGCTGGATATGCGGATGGATCAGACGCAGGCTTTAACCGCCGCCGATGTCGTGAATACGTACGATGAGGCCCAGTTGGCCGATATACTGGCTCGCTACGGTGAAGAGCCAAAGGCAAGAGCAATCGCCCGTCGGATTGTCGAGCATCGTCCATACCAAACGACAACGCAGCTGGCCGAAGTAGTTGAGGCGGCTTGGCCGGGACGAAGTCGCGTACATCCGGCAACTCGAACGTTTCAGGCTATTCGCATAGCCGTAAACGACGAGCTTGGCTTGTTGGAGCGTAGTCTGCCTTTGTGGGTAGAATTGCTCAAACCGGGCGGACGACTGGCAGTCATTACTTTCCATAGTTTGGAAGACCGTATTGTCAAAAAGTTCCTGAAGGAACTAACCGGCAACCGGTATGACGCCGTACTGCACGACCTGACGCATCGACCGATAACCGCGTCGCCACAAGAATTAGTTTTTAATCCGCGATCACGCAGCGCAAAGTTGCGGGCCGCAGTGAAAATAAAAATAGAAAGGGAACGTTAGCACTATGCCAATCCAGGTAAAAAGCAGCTCCCGCGCATACAAGGTACACGTTAAAGTCGTTTAATACGGCTTAACGAATACCTGAAGGGCAGGCGCCCTCAAAATAAGGGCGCCTGTTACCACGAAGAATACAAAAATAAACAGAAGCAGTTACATGACATATTCAAGCTCAATGGCTATGGGTCGCCAACGCTATGCGCCGCGTAATCAGAACGCAGTCAGCTTCCGCGCAACGGAACGTACGCTCGGACCCATTAGCAACACGATCATCTTGATCGTACTGGCTTGTTTGCTCGGTCTTTTATACCTTACACAAGTGACCAAAACCAATGCCTACGGTTACCAGATTAACGACCTACAACAGCAACAAGCGAGTTTAAAATCGCAACATGACGATTTGGAAGTGGCTTCCGCTCGACTGCAGTCACTCGATCGCGCCAAGACCAGCCAGGTCGCTGCCAGCATGGTAGCAGTCGCTCCAAGCGATACCGTCCAGAATTAATACCTTAAAGAGGTATAATAAGCATATGGCTTTTCGGGATAGCGGCATGGTCGACATGCATGTTGTTAAGCGTCTGCGCGTCGCATACGCTTTCGTACTAGCGGCAATGGTTATTTTTGGCGTCCGTTTATTCTATGTGCAAATCATTCGCTATGACCATTACAAACAAGCTGCACTAAGCGACCAGCTAAAGCATTTTGCTATTCCGGCTAGCCGAGGCATCATCTCGGTTCACGAAGCTGGAGCGACGGTGCCAATCGTGCTCAATCAGCGCTTGTACACCCTATATGCCGACCCGACATTTATAAAAGATCCGGCGACGGCGGCCGCTAAAGTCGCTGGCGTTACCGGCGGCAAAGTTAGTGATTATGAAGATTTAATGCGAACCAAACACACTCGTTATGTGGTTTTGGCTCGAAAACTGTCTGAGGACCAAAGCAAAGCTATCGCTAAACTCAAATTAGCAGGCGTTGGCGCCGAGGAGCAGGACTATCGAACCTATCCGCAGGGGTCGATGGCTTCGCAGCTGCTTGGTTTTGTGAATAATGATGGCGTTGGAACCTATGGCATTGAACAGGCGCTGAACAACGAGCTAAAGGGTACGCCTGGCCAATTAAAGGCCATCACCGATATTAACGGTGTACCTTTGGCGGCCAGTAAGAATAATACTTCTGTAAAACCGGTAGCCGGTAAGGATATTTTGTTGACACTCGATCTTAGCATTCAACAGCAGGTCGAAACATTGCTCAAAAATGATGTCGAGCACGCCAAAGCGACCGACGGCAGCGCCATTGTTATCGACCCAAATAATGGTGCTATCAAGGCCATGGCTAATTACCCGACTTACGACCCGAGTAATTATGAAAACGTCGACAATGCCGACTTATTCAATAACGATTCGGTCAGTCATCCGATAGAAGTCGGCTCGATTATGAAGTCACTGACGACCGCCGCGGCGCTTAATGTGGGCGCAATTAAGGCCGATCAAACCTATTACGACCCGTCGCACTTTAAAGTTGACGACTTTAACATTACTAACATCGAAGAAGACGGCGGGGCGGGAGTACGCAGTATTGCCGATATCTTGAACTTGTCGCTTAACACTGGAGCAACTTGGGAATTAATGCAAATGGGCGGCGGCGAAATAAACAGCAAGGCTCGTAATACTTGGTATGACTACATGGTCAATCATTATCGTTTTGGGCGGGCCACCGGGGTAGAGCAGGGGTACGAAGCGACGGGTTACGTACCATCGCCTAAAAATAACGGCGCTGGCATTAATTTGACCTATGCTAACACGGCCTTTGGCCAGGCGATGACGGCTACGCCAATCCAGATGGCAGCAGCTTTTTCGGCTGTCATGAACGGCGGCACATACTACCAGCCGCATTTGGTTGATTCCATGACCGATTCGACGACCGGAAAGGTAACGGTAAAACAACCGGTTGTTCTCGAGAAAAACGTCGTATCACCTAAAGTCGGCCAAGAACTTATACCGTTACTGCAAAATGTCGTCGATAAGCACTATTTTGTACCGGGTTTTGATCAGTCAAAGTATATCGTAGGCGGTAAGACCGGTACGGCGCAGGTGGCTAAGCCGGGTGGTGGTTACTCGGACAACATATTTAACGGCACCTACATTGGTTTTGTTGGCGGCGACAAAGTTCAATACGTAATAGTTGTCTTTATGCGTCATCCGACAATCGGTGGCTACGCCGGTACGGCGGCGGCTCAGCCGCTATTTGGCGATATTGCCCATATGCTTATTAATAACTCCTATGTAATGCCCAAGGCGCACTAAAATGGTATACTTTAAGGAAATTACGCTATGAATGACACGTTTAGCCTGGTCGTGCAGAACAGCACGCTTATCCGCATCTTAATCCTTGGGTTCTTTGGTTTTATGTTAAGCATGGCTATTACACCGCTGTACACCTCGCTGGCTTACCGCGGGCAGTGGTGGAAACGACAGCGAAGCGAGTCGTGTAACGGTGGCGTCGCCAGTGTTTACAACAAGCTGCACGCCGAGAAACACAAGCGCCACATTCCGACGATGGCGGGTATTGTATTTGTCGTCTCGATTGCGGCCGTAACATTGGTAGGTAATCTAGAACGGAGCCAGACTTGGTTGCCACTAGCCGGCATGATTGCTTCCGGATTGATTGGCCTCTTTGACGATATAATGAACATCCGCTCGTCGCGAACTGGTGTGGCCGGTATGGCCGCGAAGCCCAAATTCTTGCTACACAGCATTGTAGCCATTGCTGGCGGTCTTTGGTTCTTCGCCAAACTTGATGTTGCCTCTGTTTATTTGCCGGTCTTACACAATGTCCACATCGGCATCTTTGCGGTCTTATTGTTCTGGCTGGTAGTAGTCGCGACAGCTAACTCAGTTAATATAACCGATGGCTTGGACGGTTTAGCCGGTGGGTTATTGGTGTCATCGTTTACGGTTTATTCGATTATAGCCGCGATAGAAGGTCAATATGCGCTAGCCGGCTTTTGTTTAACGGTAGTAGGCGCCTTACTTAGCTACACCTGGTTCAATATCTTTCCGGCACGGTTTTTCATGGGTGATGTCGGCTCGTTCGCACTTGGAACGGCTCTGGGTATTATTGCCATGCAAACAAACACGGTCTATGCTTTGCCGCTAATTGGCATTGTCTACGTGATTGAAACCGGTTCGGTTATTGTCAACCGTCTGTCGCGCAAACTTCGTCACGGTAAGAAGGTATTTTTGTCGTCGCCGTTGCACCATCATTTTGAGGCGCTTGGTTGGCCGGAAGCCAAAGTAACGATGCGTTTTTGGATTCTGGGCGAGGTAGCAAGCGTCTTGGGCTTGATACTGTTTTTGGCTGGAAGACACTGGTAGGCAAACATGGTCTCGCAGCGTAACGTTCGAGCATGGCAGCCGGCGCCGCGGCTTAATTCGCGACCCGAGCCAACACCGGTTAGCCGTCGTCATAAGCCCGATTATTGGTTGGTGATCCTTTGCGTAATCTTACTGACGATTGGTCTGGTGGTGGTCTATGCCATTAGTCCAGCACTGAGTGAGTCGGCTCATGTTAGTGGCAATTATTATGTTTTCAAGCAATTGATCGCCATTGGCCTTAGCTTGGTGGCGTTTTTGGCGACGTCGCAAATACCGCTGGACACCTGGCGCAGGATATATAAACCACTGCTGGTGGTGGCTGGTCTGGCGACCTTGGTGGCGCTGGTTATGCCGGTAAACCCGAACTATCCAGCGCATCGCTGGGTGCGCTTGGGCAGTTTTTCGTTCCAGTCGGTCGAGCTGCTTAAGTTTGCTGTTTTAATCTGGCTAGCTGGTTTTTTGAGCCATCAAATACGCCGCGGTACAATTGGCGATAGTAGCCAAACGCTCAAGCCTATAGCCATAGCCGTTCTGGCGGTCGGCTTTGTTGTGGCTGGCATCCAAAGCGACCTTGGCTCGACCGGTGTTATGGTTGTGATGATGGCGGCAATGGCGTTTGTGGCTGGCTTACCGCTAAAAAAGATCGGTACCATAGCCGGTATTATCATCATCGGCAGCCTGTTGGCGGTCTCGGTGACACCGTACCGACGCGAACGGTTGGCGACTTATTTTCACCCTGAAGCAAACTGTCAAAACTCTGGTTACCAGGCTTGCCAAGCTTTGATCGCCGTCGGCTCGGGCGGTATGTTTGGTTTGGGGCTGGGCCGCAGTGTTCAGGCCTACGGCTATTTGCCGGAAGCGGCTAATGACTCGATCTTTGCCATCTATGCCGAGAAGTTTGGCTTTATTGGTGCTGTAATACTCATTGGGATATTCATGGCCTTATTTTCGCGAATCAAATCAATTGCCGAAAGAGCAGCCGATAGTTTTCATGTCTTGATTGCCGTCGGCGTTTTAGCTTGGTTGTGTGTTCAGACGTTGATAAATATAGGTGCCATGATCGGTCTGTTGCCGCTAAAAGGCATTACCTTGCCGTTTATTAGCTATGGCGGCACAAGTGTTGTTTTTGTTGCGGCAGCGGTCGGGCTTGTTTTTCAGATTTCGTATTACACATCGTTTGTTGGTCGTAAAAAAGTAGATAACAGCAGCAGGAGGCAGCCGAATGACAATAGTCCTGACAGGCGGCGGGTCCGGGGGGCATATCACCCCGATTCTGGCAGTCGCGCATGAACTAAAACAATTGGATCCCTCCGTCCGGCTGCTTTACATCGGTCAAGCTGGCGATAGTTTAGCTGATATTCCCAGGAACAGTGGTGACATTGACGAGGTTTATTCTGTCAGTGCCGGCAAACTACGGCGCTATCACGGTGAGGGTTGGCGACAACTGCTGGATATCGAAACGATGTCGCTTAACGTCAGGGATATGTTTCGCGTCGTTAAGGGTTATTTACAAGCCTATCGCTTGCTAAAACGTTTAGAACCCGATGTAGTGTTTGTTAAGGGCGGCTTTGTTGGTGTTCCGGTGGGGCTAGCGGCAGCTAAACTGCACATTCCATACATAACACACGATTCCGATGCCATACCGGGACTAGCTAACCGGTTGATTGCTCGCTGGGCGACCTTGCACGCAGTGGCTCTGCCTAAAGAAGTCTATGCCTATCCGGCGGACAAAACCTTGACGGTCGGCGTACCGGTGCACGCTAACTACGAGGCCGTGACACCGGAAGCGCAGGTGGCCTATGCGGTTGAAATTGGCCTGGGAGCATACCAGAAAATAATACTGGTGACTGGTGGAGGACTGGGAGCGCAGCGCCTAAATGACGCTGTTATATTGAGTGCGCCAAAGCTGCTTGAAGCCTTCCCGGATTTGGCGATCGTTCATAGTGTTGGTCGAAATAACGAGACGGCTGCGAACGAGCATTATCGGAACATTTTGTCGGAGGAGCAACAGAGTAGGGTGGTAGTGATGGGCTATATCGAAGATATGCAACGCTACAGTGGCGCCGCTACGATTGTCGTAACGAGGGCAGGGGCGACGGCTCTGGCTGAATTTGCGATTCAGCAGAAAACTTGCATTGTGGTGCCAAACCCCTATCTTACCGGTGGGCATCAGACAAAAAACGCCGATTATTTGGCTTCGCAGGGTGCGATTGAAGTCGTGTTGGAAGGGGCCTTGGCCTACGACTTGCCGCCGACGATTACAAAACTGCTCAAAGATTCGTCACGCTGTCGCGATTTGGCCAAAACGCTTGGAAAATTTGCGATCCCCGATGCCGCTCGACAGTTGGCGATGGTATTATTAGAGCAGGCTAAAAGCTAATCAATACCAACATTGTTCAGTACGAAGTCAAAAATGAAGTTTCAACGTTCAAAAAAACAATCTAACACTCAACCTGGTCGGCGTCGCCCGCAACCTGGTCGGGAATGGGCTCCGCAAGCTTTTGCGTATTATTCACAACGTCCACAATCCGCGCGTCCGGCCGATAAGCCGCGACGAACCATGGAACTTAAGGCTAGTTCGCCTTCCAGAAAACCTTCAACTGGTTTTTGGCCGTTTCTAACCCAGCGTTTTGGTTTTGTAATTGTCATGATATCCATCGTTTTGGCAAGCGTTAATATGGTGCGCTTGAGTTCTTCGGCTAAAGTTGAGAGCCTAAATGCGCCCGCGTCCAGCTATATCCTGCACGATCAGGCAACTTACCAGGCCGCTGTCGACCAGTATCTGCATGATTCGGTGTTTAATTCCAACAAGTTAACCGCCAATATGCCGCGTATTAGCTCGGAAATGATGCGTAATTTTCCCGAACTAACCAGTGTCTCTATAGCCGTGCCACTGATTGGCCACCGGCCGGTCGTTTATATTCATAGTAGTGAACCTGCCTTGTTGCTTACGTCGGCTAGCGGCCAGACGTATGTGGTCGATGAAAATGGTAAGGCCTTGACTACGGCGGCTCGCGTACATAATTTGGCGGCTCTGCAGTTACCAGTTGTTCACGATGAGAGCGGTCTTGAGCTCCAGACCGGCAAACAGGTTCTATCTCAGGCTACGACGGCATTTATACGAGAAGTTACGGCTCAGTTTAAGGCTAAACAACTATCGGTTGATTCATGGAAGTTGCCGGCTGGCACCAGTGAGCTTGATGCCTTCCCGACGGGCTTACCGTATTTTGTGAAGTTTAATTATCAGCACGATTCGGCCGTTCAGCAGGCAGGGACCTATTTTGCTGTCAAACAAAAGCTGGAGCAGCAGGGCACGACACCTGGCACTTACATCGATGTTCGGGTAGATGGTCGAGCCTACTACAAATAAATCCTAGGCTGAGCGGGTGGATTATAAATAGAAAAAGTTCCCCGTGCTCCACTCTCCCCCTCGTGTTCGCAAAATGTTCATATGTTAAAGTATCTCGGTCTATTGAAAAAAACTATATAAACATAGCAAAGTAGGGCAAAGTCAAATTTTTTACATTTTAGAGAGCAGGAGGGGAAAACTATAAAAAATATCAATTAAGGCAAAAAGCAAATGTTTGACGACATCAACTGTGGAAAAGTCTGCCGTATGTGTGTGGAATCACAACATGCCAGTATGGCATAAGTATCGAAAGATAACTGGTCGATAACGTATATGATGATAGAGCCGTAAACATAAAAATAACTAAGTTTAGGCATCGGCTTCCACAAACTCCCCCGTAGCAGTGGTATTGCCAATCGTCTATTAACTATATAAACGAGTCGCAAAATATACATTGTGCGACGTCATGTGACTGTGACTTTTGAATTGCTCTACTACGGCGTTTACGCAGATTTTTCGCTTGCCCGCCAAGTTGTTTGTAAAGTTTTTATTAATTACTCTGCCCGGGCATTCAAGCATAAGTTTTATAAAGTCTCTACGCGCTCGGTTCTTGGCGTATTCCTGTTCGCATTTTGTACATTAAACTAAATAGTGGCGACCCTTAAAATCTCTGTTCGCAAAATGTACGGTCTATCGTTCGTTGTCATTCCCATAGACAGAGTTCGCCGACCTTTTTCATCCACTCACGATGTCGGGATGATAGCTCGTTAAAGTCGATATCACGTCGGTCGGCGTAATG
>DAIESS010000019.1 GCA_027346135.1 Candidatus Saccharimonadota bacterium | reverse complement strand
GGGCATAGAAGTTAGAATTGCCTGAGTCATTACCACCATTTGCAAAAGTCGGGTCAACTTCCCATTCCGCTTCTTCGGCGCTAGAACGTACACGCCCGTGGAACATTTCGAGCTCACTAGCAGGTATAAATAGGCCTAGCTTAGTTAAGGTCTCAAGGGCTTGGAAACGTTCCGCATCTTCAAGGCTGCGGGAGTGTTCGGCGCGAGTGGGGATATTTTCCATGGGTTAGGGCTATTTGTTTTATTGAATATCCTTATTATTGTAGCAAGATATTGCGCTTTTGTCAATGTGGTTATGCTTAAGCTGTCTGTAAGATGTTTCACTTCTCACCACGTGACTAGTGACGTACAATGAGCCTACACTTATGAATCCGAGTTTGATAATCGTCAGTAACCGGTTGCCAGTGAGCGTCAAAAAAACCGACGGAGTGCTTGAATTCTTTCCCAGTATTGGCGGCCTAGCGACAGGTCTATCGAGCTATGCAACTGACAAACGCAACAAATGGATCGGCTGGCCCGGTATCGCCAGCGAAGATGTTACCGAAAAGGAGAAACAGCTAATTGCAACCGAACTTCTTAAATATAATTGCTACCCTGTTTTTCTAACCCACAAACAACTTGAAGATTTTTATAACGGCTACAGCAACAGTATATTGTGGCCGCTATTTCACCACACCCCGATCGCTTCAACGGCTCACAAACAACAGGCCGCTTACTGGAAAGCCTACCGTAAGGTTAACGCCGCCTTTGCCGACGCCGTCTTGGCTCTAAGCACCAAAGGCAACCGAATTTGGGTGCATGACTACCAGCTATTATTGCTACCTGCTCTGCTGCGACAAGAGCGTCCAAACGACAAAATCGGCTTCTTTTTGCACATTCCCTTTCCGGCAGCGGAGGTGTTTAGTGAGTTAGCCGAGGGCCCCGCCCTGCTAGCCGGCATGCTGGGAGCCGATCTGGTCTGTTTTCATACCAACGGCTATGTCAATAATTTTCTGGGAGCCTGCCAGCACTACGATATCGGCATAATCGGCAAAAAAGAAATCGCGCTGCAACAACGCGTTGTGCGTGTAACAGACTTTCCGATGGGCATAGATTACGATCGCTGGGTAAGAGCCACCAAATCACGTGCCGTCAAGGCTGAACTCGCCAAATGGAAACGAAAATATCGCGGCCAAAAGGTTATTTTGACCGTCGACCGGCTTGACCCAACTAAAGGTTTGGTCGAACGAGCAGCCGCCTACAAAGAGTTCTTGGTCCAAAACCCACAATTGCGCGGCAAGGTTGTTATGAGCATGTTGGCGGTACCTTCCCGCACCGACATCGACGAGTACAAGCGGCTACGTAACCGGCTGGAAACATTGATTGAAGATGTTAACGCCACCTTCGGCAACGCCTACTGGAAACCGATTGATTATATGTATCGCTCAATGCCATTTGAGCAATTAGCCGCCTTGTATCAACGGGCCGACGTAGCTTTTATCGTACCGTTGCGTGATGGCATGAATTTAGTCGCCAAAGAATTTCTGGCCGTTCAGCAGAACACTAGCGGCATATTGGTGCTCAGTAAAACTGCCGGCGCGGCCGAGGAGCTAAAAGACGCGATCGTTGTCGACCCGACTCGCCGCTCGACGCTGGTGCGCGGGCTCGGTAAGGCGCTGGCAATGCCAGAACAAGAATTAAAAGATAGGGTTAGCAACATGCAAGATCTACTCTCGACCTCGACCATTCACGTCTGGGCTGGCACGTTCGTAAAATCACTCAAAAAAAGCGGCCAAGAGCTTCGAACCGTTCGAGTCCGAACCTTATCGCCTGTTCATCAACGAGCCATTACGGCCTCTTTCCGGGCGGCCGATACACGTATGATATTCCTCGACTACGATGGTGTTTTGGTGCCTTTTTCGGACAACCCGGCTAAATGTAAACCGTCCAAGGAATTACTCACACAGTTGAAGAAGTTGGCCTCATTAGCCAACCTTACCATCGTAAGCGGTCGCAGTAAGGCTGATCTGACTGAGTGGCTGGGCGATTTGCCAGTCACGTTAATTGCCGAACATGGTGCCTTTGTGCGCACCGCCGGTAAAAAACGTTGGCAGACCACACCCACAAATCTAGGCTGGAAACAACACGCCTTGCGGCCGCTAGAAAAATACGCCGCTTTAACACCCGGTGCCTTTGTCGAAGAAAAAGAATCGGCGCTAGTCTGGCATTACCGCAAGGCCAAGACCTATTACGCCCAGAAATATCTGGTCGCCCTCAAACGTGCCCTGAAACCAATTGCTAAAACCTACAATTTAAGCGTTCAGCAAGGCAATATGATTTTGGAAGTACGTCCCAAAGGTATTGATAAGGGCAACGCCGTCCTTAATTTATTAAATTCGAATTCTGAATTTATTCTTGCCATCGGTGATGACGCCACCGATGAGGATATGTTCGCCACTCTGCCCGCTTCAGCCTATACCATTAAAGTCGGCCGCGGCCGCACGCTTGCCCGCTACCGCGCCAAAAATACCAACGAAGTTCTGGCGCTAATCAAAAAGCTACACTAGCTTTTGGCAGTGCGGACAAAAATGCGTACCACGACCAGCCACGCGTGTTTTTTCGATGATCGTACCGCAGCGCGGACAGGCCTGACCTTCGCGCCGGAAAACGCGCGCAAACTTCATGTAGCTACCCTTTTTGCCTTCAGCATCAACGTAATTCCGGTTACTGCTGCCGCCTTTTTCGATCGATAACCGCAAAACCGTCTGCAGCTCCGTGAAAAGTTGTGAAAACTTTTTCGGCGGCACATCTCTAACCAGGGTCGCGGGGTGAATTTTAGCACCCCACAGCGACTCATCGGCATAAATGTTGCCTACCCCGGCCACAACCGTTTGATCGAGTATGGCCGCCTTGATGGTGGTGTTGCGGCGACGGGCAAATCGTTCGGTAAATTGGGCGGCCGTAAAACGGTCATCAAGCGGTTCGGGACCAACTTTTTTCATGAAATCGATGTTCGGTACTTCGGCCGTTGGCATCAGCCTCACCCAGCCGAACTTGCGTTGATCGTTAAAAAACAGTTTGCTGCCATCATCAAAACTAAACTCTACTCGCGTTGATTTGTCCGGCAAGGGATTAATTAGCGAGTCGCTGGGATGGCCAGCGCCAAAGCTGACCGTCGGGCTACGAAAGACCAGCTGACCGGTCATTTTCAAATGAATAACCAAGGTATGGTCGGTCGACAGATCGATCATCAGAACTTTTGCCCGCCGCCGAACGGCAACAACTTTTGAAGCTATCAAAAATTGTTTGACGTCTTCTGGGGCGTTTGGAAATGACTTTGGCGTATCGCTGGCGGCCGTCTTAAACATCTTTCCAGGCAATAACCGTTGCAAGCCGGTCCGAACTGTCTCAACCTCTGGTAATTCTGGCATAGTCTTATTGTAACAAGCTATACTAGAGTTATATGGCAAATTCACTGGCAGACATTTTATTGAATAAAAATTTTGATGAACCGGCGGAAGCCACGGCCATCAAACAATACGTTCAGACAACTTTCCAGCAAGCCGTCGCTGTAACCGTTCGCGAACACGATATCATCATCGAAGCACCGAGCGCCGCCTTGGCTGGTAGCTTGCGCCTACATCAGATACAAATTAAAAAAGCCGCCTCGACCGAGAAGCGGCTTATCTTACGTATTCGCTAAAATCTAGTTACTCTGAATATTCAGGTTTGTGGTCAAGCTGTCGTAATCTGGTATTTGCATGCGGAACAATTGACGAATCAACGGCCCTTGGCCCTTGAAAGTACCAAACTTGGTACCACACGAAGTATTCCAAAAGCGCAGGACGTTGCTTTCGCCGTCTTTTAGCTGATAGACATAACGGTCACCAGTTGGGCAATAACCACGCTCGTCGCTTAGGTTACTGTTGGTGTCGCCTAAGTTAAAGTTGGCATGCTTGAGCGATAGCAAAAATGCCGCGTAAGAGTTTGGGTTCATCGGATAAGTACGGCTGTCGACTACCTGGCCTTCATAGCCCTTGATAACATCGATGGTAGTTTCAGATTGGTTGACCGTAATTTTAACGACATCGTGCGTCTGGGAGGCACTGACTGGACCATCATTAATGAAAACAACCTGCGAACTGCTTGTGGTGTAATCAGCCAAATCGACAAGCTGCGGAGCGTTATTACCGCCGCCACGAACAATCAGCACGATAATCAAGATGAGTATCGTGATGGCTCCCAAAAAACCGATTAGATAGCGTAAGTTCATAGTCTATTCTCTCTACGCGCTTATAATAGCACATTGAGCAGCGTTTTGCAAGATTTTTACGCTTTCTTTAACAGGGGCGAAAGATCAATCTTAAGCTGTTCGAGCGACTTGTACCAAACCGCGGACATACCCTGTTCACGGGCAGCCGTGCAATAGCGCTCCTGGTCATCGATTAACACGCATTCTGTGACGTCTACACCCAACCGCTCGGCTATAATGTGGTACGCGCCGTCAGCGGGCTTCACGAAGCCTGTCTCGTAGCTAAGCGCAACCGCGTCAAATATTCGCTGCTGCTCTTCAGAAAAAAGCCTATCCAGCCAGTTGGCGCCCGCATTGCTAAGCATACCTATCTTGTAGTGCGGCTTGAGAGCGGTGGCAATATAGTTCAGCAGCTCATCGTCGGTCACGTTGGTTTCTATTGCCTTTTTGGCTTCTTCATATGGAGCATGAGCCAGAGCGGCAATGCCGCGTGCAAAATCCTCATAGCTAGCAAGTCCAGCATCGGTTTTTTTGTTCAAATCTGTCGCTTCGGCTGCAAGCTTCGCGTCGTGACTAAAATATTTCCTTTTAAAAGGCAGCCACCCATCTGTCGTCAGGACACCAAAACAGTCGAAAACTATCGCTTTGATCATACTTCCATTGTAAGGCACTAGCGCCAGCCCGGCACAACGATTACAATTGGGCGTAATGAAACTACGATACGAGACCGGCGCCGCAACACTTGTCCAATTTGCCGTTGGCACCATCTTGGGGTTTTTAACTCAGTTCAGTACAGTAGTCGCCTCTTGTTTTAAACATAGCGGCGATTGCGTGTCGGACACCTTAACATCGCTTCTTTACGTAATTTTACTCGGTATGTGGCTGGGTTTTGTGTCGGTGATTGGTTATGCCGCTCAAGATAAGCGCAGTCAACGCCTAGCCCAAATATTAGTCGGTTTAGAGGGCATCATTCTGCTCGTTATCCTGTTTAACATCCGCGGCTCACACAACTTATTCGATCAGCTAGCCAGCTTGATTGACCTGGCCATCTGTATTTGGGTGGTCATGTTGGCGTGGCGGCTAATGCGCGCCAAAGGCGGCCGGATTGTTAAAATACCCGCCAGCACGCACACAGAGCGGCCACGACGACGCGTCACCCGCCCCTAACACTAGCCTTAAAAGCTATTATTTACACAACTGATCGGTCAATAGGCCAGGTTGAGCACCATTACACAACTGAGCTTTAACATCGAGCTTCTGCTGGGTAGTCGTTTCGATATTAGAAATTTTTGTATTCACGCTGTTAGTAAAGGTAATAACCTTCCAGGCAATGAACCCTAAAATTGCCAACATACCGAAGATTAGGAACATAAAAAAGCCAAGCATCACTTTGATAGCGCGAAGTTGACGATTAATTTTTCGAATTATTTTTTCATCCATATAAATAGCCTACCAGACTACCCTGACCGGTCAAAATAACACTAATACTTAATTCCAGGGACTGGCATGACGGCCTTCTGGCTCAACCAATCGTGGCAAGGCTCGGCTTACAATGGCATAACCGGCATCAACTTTTCGCTGACGCCTGAGTAGGCCAGGGATTAGCAAGCCTTCCAGCTGTAACCCTAATGGTCGGACGATGTCGTTGTCCAGAGAATAAACGCGATCATATCTAGCCGCGTCGTCTGTACCTACTGATTCCCCTGCTGTCATGCCACCTCCTATACCTTGTCTGTTTGCTGGCTTTATTGTCGCAAGCAAAACAGACTAGGTCTGTAAAAAACGATACAGCCATAACAGGCTTGGGCTAATCCTGGTCAGGTTCAGTCGAATCAGTATTAGGTAAATGCTCACCTCGAGCTATCGAGTCACGAATGGCCTGGGCTACGGCCGTGTCACGATCGGCTTGTGGGTGTAGTAGGGCTGCCGTTTGATATATATTACGGGTTAGCCGATGGCCAAGACGAGCTGCGGCACCCATTCGCCGATCGTGATCGGCGCCATCATTATATTCGGGGGCGTCAGCCGCCTTGTCATCTGAGCCGCCATACTCGGCACCTAGGAGCGCGCCGTTAGGGTTTTGTAAAATTTGTCTTATCCCTTTTTCAACACCATTCGACATTGCTTAACTCCTTTTGCCTGCGGCTCTATAATGACTTAATTATACCGATAGGCTTAAGCAGAAAGTGTGAGATTTAACGTTGTGGGACTCAATGGTTTATGAAATGATGTTGGATTAGACGTCGCCCCAGTTCTTACCAATGGTCGTATCGACCGTAAGCTTAACCGGTAGCTCATAAACACCCTCCATCGTCTCGCGTAATAGTACCGCTATTCGCTCGGCAACTTCATCGGGGCACTCTATAAGAACTGAGTCGTGGATCTGCAAAAGCATGGCACAATCGTTGTGCTGAGCACGAAGTTTCTCTTCGACCGCCGTCATGGCCATCTTCATCAAATCGGCCTCAGTACCTTGAATTGGCATGTTGATGGCGGCTCGTTCGGCGGCGCCCCGCACCACAAAGTTACTTGAGTGGATATCCGGCATTGGACGACGGCGGCCAAAAATTGTTTCGACGTAGCCTTCGCGGCGGGCAAATTCTTTGACCTCATTCATGTAGTCGAACAATGGTTTACGCAACTCTTTATATCTCGAGATAAAATTATTGGCCTGTTCGTATGTCATATTGGCCGCAACCGCTAAACCGTGCGGGCTCATGCCGTATAAAATACCAAAATTAATAACTTTGGCCGCGCGGCGCATTTGTTTGGTAACATCTTCGAGTTCGCGCCCATAGACCTGGGCCGCTGTGGCCGTATGAATGTCGGCGCCATCATTAAACATATCGATGAGCTCCTGGTCTTTAGCCATGACAGCGGCTAGCCTTAGCTCGAACTGGCTATAATCGGCACTAACAAAGGTTCGTCCCTCGCCCGCCACGAAAGCGGTACGAATCCGCCGCCCCAGCTCCGTTCTAGTTGGAATATTTTGCAAGTTCGGGTCGTTACTCGACAACCGACCAGTTTGAGCAACGGTCATTGCGAAAGTCGTATGAACACGCGACTGACTATCGACTTGCAGCGGCAGCGTATCGACATAAGTATTCTTAAGTTTCGCGACCTCGCGGTATTGCGTAATTAGGTCGACAATCGGGTGCTGACCGCGTAATTTGTCCAGTTCGCTGGCGGCCGTGCTATAACTAGTCTTTCCCTTTTTAATACCCTCGGTTGGCAGTTTTAGGGTTTCGAACAGAACCGTGCTCAATTGAGATGGGCTACCGATATTAAATTCATGGTCGGCCAAGCCGTAAATCTGCTGTTCATAGTCGGAAATAAGGTCTTCGATTTCACCTGAAAACTGTTTCAGATAGTCGGTGTCTAGGGCGATACCCGTGTACTCCATCCGCGCCAACACCGGAATCACCGGCCAATCGACGGTCCGCAGCAGCTCTGGCAGCTTTGCCATTTTTTGAATTGGTTCGAGCTGTTGTTCGTACAAGGCTTTAATGACGGCGATGATGTCGGGAGCCCTGGATATAACTTCTTCCGGATCAAGCTCTTCGAGTGACGAGCCTTCATAGCCCAAATCGGCCACAGCCAGTTCGGTTAGGCCCTGCTCACGGCGAAGTGCATTCAGATCGAAAGCAGCAATTTGAACATCGTGTTCAACCCGGAAGTCACCTTTGTACTGCAAACCAAGCAATACCTCAAAAGTATATTTAAGGTCATAGCCGACAAGTCCAGAGGCCGACAATAACGGTTCAATTACCTGCCGAACCTCAGCCGCATCAAGTTTGCTAAGATCAAAGGTAAAAACTTTTTTTCCATCGGCACTTAGAGATAATACTTGCGGTTTTTGACCATGCTTACCGGCCGCCCGGCTGTGCACGAACCACTTGTCGGACGTTGGCAGAGCAATCTCTTTGAGCTGTTTGCTACTGGCCACAACAACGTTTTCACCCGGCTGAACTGTTGGGATATTATTAGCCGCCTGGTGGTCATTAATGGACACCTGCATAACTTCAGGCAATTGTTTAGCCAGCGAGCGGAACTCGAGCTTTTGCAACAGGTGTAGCACCTTGTCCGGCTGTATGTTAGTGCTCATATCAGTCGCGTCAAGATCGAGCGGTACCGGCGCGTCAGTCCAGATGGCGGCCAGCTGCTTGCTCAAATAAGCCGAGTCTTTGCCGGCTTCCAGTTTCTTACGCAAACTGTCTTTAATTAGTGCTAGATTGTCATAAATATTGTCGAGCGTACCATATTCCTGCAATAGCTGGACGGCACCTTTTTGACCAATCCCTGGAACGCCGGGAATATTGTCGGAGCTATCACCTTTCAGCGACTTCAGGTCCAAAAATTGATGAACCGAAATCCCGTATTTGGCCTCGAATGACTTGGTCGAATAAAGTTCAATATTACTAAAACCAGTTTTTAGGGCATAGACTTTGACGTTGCCGTTAACGAGCTGCAACATATCGAGATCGCTGGTAACCAGCATCGTTTCTAAGCCTTTTTCTCGAGCCTGCACCGCTAACGCACCCATAATGTCGTCGGCTTCATAATCATCCAGTTCGTATAAGGGCCAGCCAAAAGCATCGAGTAAATCATGCAAAATGTGAATTTGTTCATGAAAATCAGGCGGCGCTGGCTTGCGGCCAGCTTTGTAGGCAGGATATAGCTCGAGTCGACGGCGAATATTGGTTTTTGGCTTATCCCAAGCTACGGCGACATAGTCGGGTTTAAGACGCTTTAACACTTCGAGTGCCATAACCGTAAAACCATAGACGCCGCCTGTTGGCGTACCGTCTTTGGTTGCCAAATTGGGCATAGCGTAATAACCACGGTAAAAAACACTTTTACCATCAATAACAACAAGTTTTTTGTGCTGTGAACTTACCTCGGCCATTCCCTTAGTATAACTTACTAGTCCCTAAGAAACTCGCGGCAAGCCCTACCATCCTTACCGCCTCTTAAACGTTTGAGGGCATTTCGCTCGATTGTCACAACCCTTTCACGAGTTAAGCCCAGAGTATTGGCAATTAATTGCATCGATTTCGGCGCCTCGCCATCAAGCCCGTACCGCATCGATAGTATCTGGGCTTGAACTTCGGACAAATTTTTAAGCAGCCCGCGAACCGCCGTCTGCATATCTTTCGACAAAACCGTCTCTTCAACCTCATTACCGTCGCGCCCTGACGCGACTAACAAATCGCCCAGTTCCGTATCACCGTCTTCGTTAATCGATATATTCAATGAGACAACGTTTCTGGAGACTTCTTGTAAATGAACTACCGTCTTGACGGGCATCTTCAGAGCCTTAGCTAAGTCTTCAGGCGACGGCGCTATACCGTCAGTCTGTTCCATCTTATAGGCCGTCGATTTCATCTTGTGAATGACATCAGTTAAATAAATTGGCAAGCGGATAGCACGGGCCCTATCGGCAATACCACGTGAAATCGTTTGCCTAATCCATGCCTCGGAGTAAGTCGAAAACTTGTAGCCGCGGGTAAAATCAAATTTCTCAACCGCCCTGATTAGGCCGTCGTTACCATCTTGAACATGGTCGCGCGTCTCCAAGCCGGGCTCACTGTAGCGGTTGGCAATTTTAACGACCCAGCGAAGATTCGCCTCGATCATTTGCGATTTAGCAGCCCTACCCATATCCGCAATAGTCGCTAGGTCCTCGCTCGCAATTTTCTTGTTAAAAGCGTACTGCTGAATAATAGCAACACCTTCATCGGATTCGCGCTTCGCTTGTTTGTCCAGTTCAGGGCTTAACTGCTTCTTGACGGATGATTTTTCTAGGCTAGTGCTGTCATCGGCACCGTTACTCTGTAATTTTGTCCGATTTTGTAGCCGGACAATCGTCGCTTCATATATGCTCCGTCCCAAACCGTCTAAAAGTCTCTCTTTGTCTTCGTCGGCTGCCTGGCGCACTTCTAGAACGCGCTCAGCAAACAAACCGCTCTCGATTGTCTTAGCAAGATCGACTTCCTGCTCGGCCGTTAACAGAGCTACTCGACCAATGTCGTTAAGATACAGCTTGGACGAATCAAGATAGCTTGTTTCCCGACCAGCCAAAGCCATAGGCACGGTGCGGTTTTCGTTTTCATCAGGCACTTCCCAAATCTCTGCTGTCATAGCTAGATAGTGCCGACAAGAGGCTAACTTTGCAAGCATAAGAGTTGATAAATTGCCATAAACATAAGCGAAAACTGCCCTAGCCCGCTATAATAATGAGCAATGGATTCTTATAAGCGTCTAAACTATTATCGATTGCCGCCGGCCGAAGTTTGCGAAGAGCTCCACAGCTCTGCTACTGGCCTTACAGCCGCCGAAGCCAAACGTCGGCTTGACCAGCACGGCCACAACGTTTTGCATCGAACCAAGCGCGAACTACCCATCACCACTTTTGGGCGTCAATTCAAAAGCCTGTTCGTCGTCATTTTACTTATCAGCGCCGCTTTTGCGTTGTATCTGCACGACGGCAAGACAGCAACAATATTAATTGTTATCGCAATGATGAACGCGGCAGTTGGCTTCTTCCAGGAGCACAAGGCTGAAACCCTGCTGGAAAGCCTGGAACGTTTGGTGTTGCCGCGCACCCGTGTCCTGCGTGACGGCCGGCTGCAAGAAATTGATTCGGTTGAACTTGTCTTAGGCGATGTCGTATACATCGAAAGTGGCGACTCGGTGCCAGCCGACCTGCGTATTCTAGAAGAGGCCGAGCTAGCCACCAACGATTTTGCACTCACTGGCGAGAGTAACCCAACCCGAAAATTTGTTCACGCCATTGGCGCCGATGTCCCGCTTAACAGCCGACATAACTTAGTTTTTATGGGAACCACCGTCGCCACCGGTACAGCACATGGTATCGTCATTGCTACGGGTATGCATACTGAACTCGGCCGGATTGCCGGACTTAGCCAGGTCGCCAAAAACGAAGCTTCGCCCCTGCAGGCCGAGATGAACAACCTGGCCAAACGATTAACAATCGCTACGGTCGTTTTGGCCGCTATCTTGACGATTGTCGCCCTGCAAACCAATCTTGGTCTAAAAGCTGCCCTGCTATTCGCCATAGGCATTAGTGCCGCCATGATTCCGAACGGCTTGGTTGCCGAAGTTAACATTACACTGGCCCAAACCGCTGCGCGAATGGCCCGAGCTCGAGCCTTGGTTAAAAAATTATCGGCTGTCGAGACACTTGGCGCCACCACCATCATCCTAACCGACAAAACTGGTACATTGACCAAAAATGAAATGACCGTTCGAGAGATACTAGTCGGCAAAGAAGTCTATAAAGTGAGCGGTACTGGCTACGAAGCTAACGGCAGTCTACTCGGGCGTACCGGCAAACCACTGCCAAAGACCAAACTAACTACCCTATCTTTGTTCTTCCAAACAGCCGCCCTGGCCAGCAACGCCACGGTCAATCCGCCCGATGCCGAACATGCCACTTGGTACGTTATGGGCGATCCGACTGAAGGTGCCCTCATCACATTAGCCCATAAGGCAAAGTTCGACATCGCCGCCGCCGAAGCCGCTCTGCCCGAAACTAAGGAGTTTCAGTTTGACTCGGCCCGCAAGTTAATGAGCTCGGTTCGCTACGACGGCAAACAAACTTGGGTATTCGTCAAAGGCGCTCCGGAAAGCGTGCTGGAGCGCTCCGTCCAACTGTGGGACCACGGTCACATTCGTAAATTGCAAAAGGCCGATCAGACATTCTTTACGACCTACAATGAAGACCAAGCCACCAGCGCCATGCGCAACTTAGGCTTTGCCTACCGCGTACTGCCCGGTAA
Organism: Candidatus Saccharimonadota bacterium; assembly: GCA_027346135.1. Lineage (GTDB taxonomy): Bacteria > Patescibacteriota > Saccharimonadia > Saccharimonadales > UBA4665 > DAIESS01. Next base: position 1,132 of record DAIESS010000019.1, on the reverse strand, counting down.
AGTCGCGTTGAAAGACCTCAAAATGGATGAGGTTGAACGACAACTTACTTTCTTGGGCGTGGCATCGATGCACGACCCGCTCCGTTCGGCCGTACCAGCCGCTATGCGGGCGGCCGCACAAGCACATATAAAAGTGTCGGTTATTACTGGCGACTACCCAACCACTGCTCAGGCTATTGCCAATGAAGCGCATTTAGCTGACGACATCACGATTGTTTTGGGCGAAGAACTGCCCGGTCTAGCCGATAGCCAAATCGCCGAGTTAGTCGCTCATGGCGGCACGGTCTTTTCGCGGGTCGCCCCGGAAGACAAATTACGCATCGTCGAAATCGCCAAACGCAGTCATCAGGTTGTCGCTGTAACAGGTGACGGCATTAACGATGCGCCGGCTCTCAAACGAGCCGACATTGGCGTTGCTATGGGCAAAACCGGCACCGATGTCGCCAAAGATGCCGCCGATATCGTATTGCTCGATGACAGCTTCGACACCCTCGTCCGGGCCGCCGAGCAAGGCCGCTTGACGTTCCTGAACATCCGCAAAGCCGCTCGTTGCGCCTTAACCGATAACGCCGGCGAGCTTATTGTTATACTCATCAGTCTAACTGGCTACATGTGGTTTCATGTGCCTCTCGCCATCACCGCCATCCAGATTTTGGCTATCGACGTCATTGCCGAAATGTTCCCAATTACCGCGCTCGGCTGGGACAAATCACAACGAAATCTAATGCGCGATCAGCCACGTAAGCTCAGCGACCATATCCTGAACAAATCTGCTGTTGGCGAATTTATTATGTTTGGCCTGCTCTCAGCCGTTCTGGCTTATGGCAACTACTTGTTCTACTTCGTCCGTCACGGCCTAAGCCCTGTCTACATCGATACAACTAGCAGCCTCTACATGCACGCTACCATTCTCACCTACCTCACCATCGTCCTGTGTCAATTCATGAACTTGTTGCTAGTGCGCAGTGACGAGCACAGCAAATTCTTTAGCCGTTATCTATGGAGCAATAAAAAGTTGCTAGTTGCGTTTGGTATATCGCTCTTCTGTATCGTTACAATCATGTACAACCCGTGGGTTGCGCCATACTTTAACGCCGGGCCACTGAGTGTTGGTGACTGGCTAACTGCCGTT
>DAIESS010000018.1 GCA_027346135.1 Candidatus Saccharimonadota bacterium | reverse complement strand
AAAAAGTCGGCATCGGCCGCTAGCTGGGCGTGGGCGGCTACAACTTGGTGGGCAAAATGACTGTCAGACGGGTCGGTAAAAAGTCCGGGGTCGAGCTGTTCCGCTTTGGCGATGATCTTGTCGGGGTCGGCTGCAATGATATGGCTGATTGGTTGACGCAATTTGATGTAGCCGCAACCAATCGGGTTGTCGCCTTCAGTGCTCATGGTGTTGCCGGTTTCGGCGTGGTTGTCGCTGTGTACACCCGCTTCAATGCCTTTATCGATAAGAGTATGAGCTGAGGCACCCACAGCCGTCTTAAACGTATCGCCAGTTACGATGCCTTTGGTTCGGGCGATTACCTCATTGTTAAATGCGGGGTTGGCAACACCGCCAAACACGTGAATGTACAAGCCTGGAAATTCAGTTGGGCGTTCATCGCCGCAAAATATCGGATACATGTTTAAAAGTACGTTGCTTCTGAAATATTGTTCGTGGTTGACGGTTAGTTCTTGTGTTAACGACGTTAATGACATAGACTCGATTGCACTCAAAATAAGAGCTCCTTTTATATGAAATATTTCGCAAAAATTTTCGTTTTTGCAATTACAGCATCGTATTATACTCCGCATTTTTCGGATTGGAAGAGATTTTGGTTTTATGGTGAAAAATGTTTCAAATACAGGGGTGAAAAAGAACTCCACGGACTTCATTCTTATGCTTTAGCCATTGTTTAGTGATAACTTTTATGTTTATGTTTAGCATAAGCTCTTTACAAATGCTAATAGGGGCGCTACTCTGTAGCTACAAATAAGTGGAGGTTTATAAATGTTCGGGAGAAACAAGATTGCCAAGGTAGCGGCTGAGTTTCTGGGAACCGGAGTCTTAACTCTATTGGTTCTCAGTGTTCAGCGCTCGACAATTGGCGTGCCGTTCTTTGTCGCGATGACGGCTGGTTTGACGGTAGCATTGCTAGTAGTGGCCCTAGGCCGCAGCAGTGGTGCGCACCTTAACCCAGCAGTAACGGTTGCTCTGTGGACCGCCCGTAAGGTCGCTACACTCGAAGCAGCTGTCTACTTAGTAGCACAGTTGGTTGGTGCATGGGTTGCTTACTACCTGTACACTTACCTAGTTAACAACACGCTTCAGTCAGTCGGTGGTCACTACTCAAGCCACATTTTGGTTGCTGAAGCTGTTGGTGGTGTTGTCCTCGGTCTTGGTTGGGCAACCGCCGTCTATCACCAAGCAACTAATGGTGTTAAGGCCGTTATCGTTGGCGTCGCTTACATGCTGGCCATCGTGGCTGCATCATCGGCCGCCATCGGTTTGGTAAACCCAGCTTTGGCGCTTGGTACGCGTGCATGGGTATGGGGCACTTACGTCCTGGGCCCTGTCCTTGGTGTTGTCATTGGTGTTAACTTGTACGGCTTGTTGTTCGCTCCGGCTAACGCATTTGCTCGTGCCGGTGCTCGCACCAGCTCAACTCGGGTTGCTTCGACAACTTCGACAAAAGCTGCTTCGACCAAGAAAACTACAACCAAGAAAAAGACTACTCGTAAAAAATAGTTTTTTGTAGGTTAGTTACTAAACACCCCGCGCGACACGGGGTGTTTTTTAGTGGTGATGCTAATTAAATAGCGCCGTCGATTAGGTCTTGTTCGAATTGCTTAATGCCCTGCAAACTGGCTTCGTAGTTTGAGGTGTCGGGAAAATCGAGCGCCATAATGCGCTGCCAAACGGCCTTGATGAGTTGTCTTTGGTGGTTTAGTTCGTCGGCTGAATACTCGAGCGGTAAGCTTTTAAACTTGTGCGTATAAGCGTCGGGCTCGACAAAGACCAACTGCCCGGCTTGGGCGTTCCAGCCGCGCTTGCCCCAGTTTGAGGAGTTGTCGATAAGTAATTTGTAGAATAACAGCTGTTGTCGATAATGGTGCAGCTTGATGCGCTCATACTCTTCGCTGCTTGGCGGTAGATCCCATTTGGTGTAGCCTCGGCCGGTTTTGTAGTCGGTAACAACTATCTGCTTAGTGGACTCGTCGAGATTGATTAAATCGATGGCGCCCTTAAGCCGCGCACCTTCGATAACGACCCCTTCGTGTTTAAAATCGACTTCAACGCGTTGGTTTTTAGAAAATGTCGGTAAAGCTTGTTTGATGTAGGCCCGCAGAGTATCCTGCCCTTTTTGCAGGAAGCGTTCGTAGTCTTGTTCGCTCATGGTTTGTTCTTGGAGGCGAGCTGCAAAGTAGGCCAGCAATAATTTCATGGATAATGTTTTGCCGCCTGCAATTTGTTCGTGGGCGTATTGCAGACTTTTATGGATGGCGCTGCCGTAGCCAGCGCTTGGTGCCATGCTGGCTGGAAAACGCAACAGGTTTTGCGTCAGGAAATACAGCGGGCCGCCACGACTGACATCGAGGAAGTTGTTCAAGTGTGTCACGCTTAATTGATAGTGTTCGAGTTGGTCGGTTAGCAAGGCGTGCTTATCGGCCCCATCGACGCCAGCATGGCGTTCGAGCCAGCGCTGCTCGTATTGTGATGCCAAGGCTACTTCATCAACTTCAACGCCTGGTGTGTCGACGACGACATCTAGTTCGGTTAGCGGCGCGAATAATTGATGAGCCTTGCCATCTTCGCTCTTTTTAAAGTAACAAATATGCAGGTTTTGCTTGGCTCGGGTCATCGCAACAAACAGCAGGCGCAAAGCATCGTCGTCATCATTGTCGCTCGGTTTAATTTGACGCAAGTTTTTCGGATAGCTAAAACGGCTATTGCTGCTGCCCACATTCTTGCCCCACACATCGTTGTTAGTGCCAATGATGAAAACGGTGTCGAATTCTTGTCCTTTGGCCTTGTGAGTGGTCATGAGCTTGACGGCGGTGCCGTCTTCACGGTGGGCGGCTGTGTCGGTCATGATAAGCCCGGTCCGCTCATAGGTGTCGATAAAATCGATAAGATCATTCAAATGGAGCATATGCTTTCGGCCCGATTGATAATTGCGCAGATTGCGTCGTAATGATGCTAAGTGCGACAACATCGTCAAATAACTCGCTGGTTGCTTGTCGAACAAATCATCGCCAAAATAGTAGCGCTTGAACGGCGAGGTAAACGCAACCGGCAGTTGCATTGGCAACGTGCCGTTGGCATACATTTGGCCGGAATCATCTTGTTCGGTGTCGGGTGCGGCTGAATCTTGCTGGCCGATTAATGTATCGATAACATGCTCAAGCGGGGTGCTAGCCACCTGCTGGCTAATGCTGTAAATAAAATCAGCAATGTGTCGGAGCGGCGTATTGTCTTGTTCGAAAATAACATCGAGCCAAAGCTGTTTGTTAGTATGAGCAGACCGTGCTACCTTCCAAATTTCAACCGGTTCGATATTCCACATCGGGTGGCTTAAGACCTCTGGCAGTAGCATATTAGCTTAGGCGTATTCATCGATCGACAGCAGATGCACTAAGCGCGCTAAGCGCAGTAAGGCCTGAATATGCTCTTGTTCGAGTATGTTCTCGCGGCGCTCGTAATCCATCGGAATGTGTTTGTCGTGCAGGTATGGTACGAGGGCGTCGAGCTGGTCACGTTTACGGGCTAACACGGCAATATCCTGGCCGTCGGCCGCGTTATCGAGCATTTGCCGCAAGGTTGTAGCAATCCAGCTGTAGTGTTCGGCATCGTTTTCAAATTCATGCACGGCTGTGCCGATGCCTTCGACCGCAGTGTTAATACCAAGATTTTTATCGATTCCCTTTTGCTTTTCGAGACTAAAAATAATTTGTTGGCTGACGGTACGAGCGCGTGAAATGACGGCCTCGTTAGAACGATAATTCTCGGTTAATGGAATAATGACCGGGTCGCGGTAGGCCGCCTCAAAGGCAGCAATGTTGCTCATATCGGCACCCTGGAAACGGTAAATCGCTTGGTCGTCATCACCTACTGCCAAGATATTCGGTCGGCCTTCGTGAACGGGTGCATCGGTGATGTATTGCGCCAATTGCAGCTGGGCGCGGTTCGTATCCTGATATTCATCGATCATAATGTACTGAAAACGCTCTTGCAGGTTTAGTCGCAAATCTTCATGTTCAGCCAAAGCTTTTAGTACCGTAACGATTTGGTCATTAAAGTCGACCATACCTTGGTCGGCCAAAACCTTTTGGTAAGCAGCGTAGATTTCGGCTGCTGCCAAGAGTTTGTCGGTATGAGCCCGAGCGGCGCATTGCCATTCGCCTTTTTCGTTCTTGTTGAGCCAACTATCTTTCCACTCAGTAAATGGCTTGGTTTGACTGCGCGTTGGCAGCTCGCTAGCCATGTCGACGGCAGCGGCCAGTTCTTGCATCATGATGGTGGCTATATCGGCTATGTCATTAACAGGTTCAGCCGGCTGATAGGCTGCCTGCAATTCGTTGACGCAATCCATAATTTTAGGCATGGCATCGTTGCCCCGCATAGTCGCTGGCCAATATTTATTTATGATCGGTTCGACGTGATCAAACACGCGTTGATTGGCTTTGACGATAACGGTCAGATCGCTTGGTGATAAGTTTGACCTTTTACTGTCACTAATTAGGTTTTGGACTTGTTTGAGCGCAAAGAAGATACCGTCGGGTGCTTGTCCGCTCAGCGGACTTTTGCCGGGCAACTTTGTAAATAGGCCCTCGAGAATTTGGTAGGTGGTTAGTTCGTCGGCCGTGACGGCTTCACGCCAGGCGAAAAAGTATTCGGGAAAAGTTGTCATCACCCACGAACCGAATGAGTTGAAGGTATGTATCGCGACGCGATAAGCCTCTTGGCCCAGACCCACCTTGCTAATTAGGCGTTCACGCAGGTTGGCTGCCGCTGCATCAGTGAAGGTTAAACAAAGAATATTGCTTGGTAGGACCGTCGGATCGTTTTGCAGGATTGAGCCAACTCGCATGCTAAGCAATTGGGTTTTGCCCGTGCCCGGTCCAGCCACCACCAAAACTGGCCCATCGATGGTGTCGACGGCTCGTTTTTGAGCATTGTTCAGCCGTTCGTACGCCTCTTTATAAATCGAACTTGACCCAGCAGTAGTGGTATTATCGTTCTCTGTCATTACCCTAAATTATACCCCATATGCTGCCTGTAACTTTGACTCGACCTGTAATCTTCTAACTAAAATTGCAGTCCGTTCGTTTCGTCTTAATTAAGACTCATCAGCACGATTTTATGGCGAACCCTCACCATTACTCGTGGACGAACGCGACAAACAGACAAAATACCAAAACCAAAAAGGAAGAAAACTTACACGAGCGCCAATGGCGGTCGTGACATCCTTAGTGAATTTGATATTTTCTCTGGATGTCACGTGCGTCGTGATCGACTAGTTATTGAGCCGATCGTATAGCCAGGAGGCCAGCCGGGGAGTTGCCCACCACTCTGCCAGGTAGAAGATGAGGGCGCCGATGAGAACCAAGGCCACCGTGATGATGCTTGGGACCGGGGCGATGAGCGCTGCGGCTGATGCGTAAAACGCAAAACCGCCAATCACGAGGGCGCCGAAGAAGGTATATTCGCTTGCGCCGAAATAGGCCAGTATGGCAGGCGCCAACATAATCACTGCGCCAATGGCGAGCAGGAATACGTAGATTACCCAGACCATGATCACTCCTCTTGAGTTGGGGTGTGGTAGATGGCCATCAGGGCCCAGACAGCCAGGTAGGTGCCGAAGGTGGCAGCCAGGACCATGGCGTCTGGCATGACGCCGAACAGACCCGACCTCACCATCAGTACACCCAGTGCTGCTGCGAACACCGCAGAGAATCTCCGGGCTGTTTTGCCCGACGCCTTTTGGTAGAAATACGTCGGCAAGGCGGCATAGCACACGGACATCGAGATCGCGAAAGCGTACCAGAATATAGTCATGATTTCACCTCATTGCTTTGATTTGTCTGTTTGTCGAAGAACAGGGGTGGAGAGTCTGTCAGTGACAGAAATATCGATCAACAACCCTATCTTTATATTATACTACAAAATGCAAGAATAATCAATGAAGTCTATCTGTAAATTGGCATAACAACGCTTAAGCGTTTTCGTAGTTGGCTTTGGTATTGCAGACGACGCAATCTTCTTCAACCTGTGACTCGGTGAAGAACTGACGCGTCGCCTTGGGCCATGGTTCGTAATCGTGGAAGCCGACAAAATCGGCCCCTGCCCGTAATAGCCAGCCGGCGAAACCAAATAGGTGTAACTTGCCCCATACGACAGCTGCCCAATGCGGACCGGCCGGTATGACGGTGACGGGTCGCTTGGCTTTATAGCTCTTCATGTCTTTGCCGCTAGCTCGTCGCTTTAGGTTGTCAGCCACGAACTTACCGTCGTAAAGGGCCGTTTGGGCTAGGCCGCTATATGGCGTGTTAGCATTGTCGCCGATGATAAAAATATTATCCTCAGTCTGAAGGTAGGTGTCGACGGCTACCTTACCGCGGCCGGCAATGACGAAATGATTGTCGCTAAAGAATGGATTGTTGGTAACGCCGGCTGTCCAAATGACCGTGTGGCTAGCCAGCGGTTTGCCATTGACGATTAAGCTACCGGCTGTTTGGCCTTGAACTGATTCACCCAGTAAGAGCTTAATACCTAGACGTTTTAGTCGTCGACGGACAGCGCGGGACACATCTTTTGGCAGCCTTGGTAGTAATCGCGGCATGGCTTCGACAATGGTTATATTGACCTTGCGGTCCATGACGTCATGTTTAGCCATGATTTTATGCAGATATGACGGCAAAGCACCGGCCAGCTCAATACCAGTCGGACCGGCACCGACAATGATGTAGTTCAGGTCGGGAGCGCCATCTTCGCGCAATTGATTGTGTAGATGGGCCTCAAGCCGCTCGGCCTGGTGGTTGGTCTTGATGCTGTATGAATATTCCTCGAGGCCAGCAATGCCGAAATAATTGGTGACCACACCAAGACCTAAGATGAGTGAGTCGTATTCCAGAACTTGTTTGCTGGCGGTTTTAATTGTCTTGGCTTTGCGGTCAATACTTACGGCGGTGTCGGCATAGACTGTTAATTTTTTGTCGGCAAAAATGTGGTCGAATGGAATGTTCGAGTTTGCTCGTGAACCGCCCGTCGCGTTGCGATAAAGGGTTGGATAATAACGCAAGCTGGGGTGATCGCTCACCAGCGTCACTGCAAATCGATTGTCGTCGGCTAGCTCCAGGGCCGCTTTAACACCTCCGAAGCCGCCCCCAACAATCAAAACTTTCTCTTTGGCCATTTCTTTTTCCTTGAATATTCTGGCCTTATTCTAACACACAAGCATAAGCTGGTTGCAATTAAGCCGGTTAAGGAGTTACACTTAGGCAGTAATGGAAGAGTTGAAACAAAAACTGACCGCAGCTGGCTTCAGCGGTGAAATCGACGATTCAGAAGCCCTCCGTAATCAATTTAGCCACGACGCATCACTATTCGAGATAGTGCCGCAATTAGTCGTGGCGCCGCGTGATAGCGCCGACGTGCAACGTCTGGTTTCGGTCGTGGCCCGTGAAAAACATCAAATTAAAGATTTGTCAGTGACGGCCAGGAGTGCCGGAACGGATATGGCCGGTGGCGCCATCAACGACTCGGTGATCGTTGATTTTGCCAAGCATTTTACTAAAATTGAGTCGGTCTCGCCGACCGAAGCCCAAACTCAACCAGGCGTTTTTTACCGTGATTTCGAGGTCGAGACCCTTAAGGTCGGTAGCCTCATGCCGGCCTACCCTGCTTCGCGCGATCTTTGCACGGTCGGCGGTATGGTGGCCAACAACTCCGGTGGCGAAAAGTCCCTCGAATACGGCAAGACCAAGGATTTTATTAAAGAGTTGCGAGTTGTTTTTAGCGACGGTAATGAATATACCGTGAAAGCCATCAACAAAAAAGAATTAGATGCGAAAATCGCACAGAAAGACTTCGAAGGCGATATTTATAAACGCGTATATGAATTGTGCGAACGACACTATGACGCTATCAAGGCTGCCAAACCGAATGTTAGTAAAAACTCGATGGGCTACACCCTTTGGGAAGTGTGGGATCGCGAAACCGGCGTGTTTGACCTGACGAAATTGATAGTTGGTTCGGAAGGTACACTTGGCCTGGTAACGGACATTACTTATCGTTTGGTACCAGCACGCGCACACTCCGGTCTATTGGTGCTATTCCTTAAAGATATCGACGAATTAGGCGAGCTGATCCCTCGTGTGCTCGAGCACAAACCGGCGACATTCGAATGTTTTGACGACTCGACCCTGCTATTGACGATCAAGTTCATGCCCTATTTCTTGAAGATGTTAGGCGTTAAACGATTTGTCCACTTGGTCGTTTCGTTGCTGCCTGATGTACGCCAGTTGCTTAGAGGCGTTCCCAAGATGGTTTTGATGGTTGAGTTCGATGGCGAAACTGAGGATATTGTTCGGGCTAAAATACGAGCCTTGCACCGCGAATTGTCAGCTTTCCGTGCCCGTTACGAGATAAATGGCTTTGACGAAACGCCAACCGAGGGTAAGAGTGAGAAATTTTGGATTATGCGGCGCTATGCCTTCCAGATTTTGCGTAAGAACGTCAAAGACAAGCACACCGCGCCGTTCGTCGATGACTTCATTGTTCGTCCGGAATACTTGGTCGAATTTTTGCCTAAGTTACGAAAACTGATTAGGAAATACAAACTATTTGCCACTATTCAGGGCCACATTGGTGACGGCAACTTCCATGTTATCCCCCTGATGCGGATTCAGGACAAGAAAGAACGCGATAAGTTATTGCCCGCCATGAAAGAGGTCAACAATCTTGTCTTGAAGTATCATGGTTCACTTTCCGGTGAACACAATGATGGTTTGGTGCGTGGTCCGTGGCTGGAAATGCAGTTTGGCAAGGAAGTCTTGGGCTACTTCCGCGAGGTAAAGCACATTTTTGATCCGTACAATATATTCAATCCACACAAGAAAGCTGATGCCGATTGGGATTACTCGTTTAGTCACATCCGTGACCATTTCTAGATAAAGTTAAACTTGTCTTAGACGTGTTTGGTTTAAGGTAGCAACGAACCGATCGACAAAATAGCCGAAAAGGCCAATAAAACCAGCAGTGAGTAACGGAAGTTTTTGCGCGCCCAACTATCGACTTTGGCGGCATCCATATGCAATCCCTGCGCTGACAACCATACCCAGTAAATGCCCAAAGCCGACATAACTACAAAGTAGGTCCAGCCAGCGTAGCCGAGCGGTGTGAGCAAAAGAGTACTAAGGACGAATAAGATAGTGTAGATATAAATTTGGGCGATGGTTATGCGATTACCCTTTATGACGGACATAACTGGTATGTTGGCGGCTCTGTATTCGGCGCGCCGGTAAATTGCTATCGAGTAAAACTCGGGAAATTGCCAGAAGAATAACGCCAAAAATAACAGAACAGCGGCCGTATCGATGCGGTTAGTCACAGCGCAATAGCCTGCTAGTATTGGCATTGCACCTGATATACTGCCGACCAGCGTGCCGTGAATGGAACGCCGTTTGCTCAAAGCGCCATACAGCCAGACATAGACAACGAAGCCAATTACGCCAATCGTTACAACCAAAAGGTTAACCCAAGCAATCAAAATAATCAGACCAACTACGGTGAGGACAGCTGAAAAAATGGCGGCATTTTGGCTTTTGATGACTCCAGTGGCTACGGCCCTGTTTCTGGTTCGTTCCATCATGCGGTCAATGTCTTGATCGAGTATATTATTAAGAACGCAGGCTCCAGCGATAACAAGCGTCGTGCCAAAAATTGTAGCCATGAAAGTAACGACATTAAACTGTTTAGCGTAACCGGCAGCAAAAAGAAAGCCGGCTAAGGTTGTTAAGACATTGCCATAAAGTACGCCGGGCTTGGCCAGCGAATAATACGCTCGAATGTTGGCCACTACAAGCCGTCCTGGTTGCTCAGATAGTTATTAACTTCGACGCCCTTGGGTACCATACGATAGTTCATATTGTGCATAATCCAGAGACTGCCGATAGCGATTACGCCAAACATCAAAGCCATGAACAAGAAGGCCATTAGGTTCCAACGCGGCTTGGCTTCCCTGCCAATATGTAAAAAGCAGATAAGCTGAACAAGTAACTGCGTTACGGCAAGAAAGACCAATAAGATCACCAGGCTCCAGCCGGTGAAAATTTTATTAACCGTTGCTACGTAGGCAGCCAGAGTTATGGCTACCGACAAAACAAAACCAACGGTATATGACACGAGTGAACCGGATTGATGCGTGGATTGACTCATACGATGTTCCCCATTAAGTAGACAATAGTGAAGATGAATATCCAGACGATGTCTAAGAAGTGCCAGAACAAACTAAGCATGGTCAGGCGTCGAAGATTAACGCGGCTAAAGCCGTCGGTAAGCAGGCGTGGAACTGTCGTAAGCATCCAGATAAGGCCGATTAAAATGTGCAGGCCGTGCGTCCCGACCAGGGTGAAATAGCCCGACAAAAAACCGCTCCGGCGCCAGCTATTACCTTCAACTACTAGGCGGCTGAACTCGGTTAGCTCGAGTGTCAAAAAGGCGGTGCCGAGTAAGAACGTTAAGGCAAACCAGAAAATGACCGTATTCCGATTGTGATTACGGGCAGCCAAGATGGCTAGACCAACAGTGAAACTACTGGTTAGTAAAAGCATAGTTTCGACCATGACATAAGGCATGCTGAATAAGTCTTGGCCACTGGGACCGCCGGCGGTGTTATTGTGCAGTACCGAATAGGTCGCGAATAGACTGGCGAAAACCATACAATCGGTCATCAGGTAGGCCCAGAAACCGAAAAGTGTCTTATCGTCGGCGGCGCGTTCGGCTATGCCGGCTACTTCGTTTTGTTGGCTCATGCCGCTGCCTTTCTGCCGCTGGCTTCGATCTCGGCTACTTCGGCGGCCGTAATGACATATTCGGTGTCGGTTTGGTTCGAGCGAATAATGACAAGAGCAACCACGCCAAAACCGCTTAGAGCGACGAGCCACCAAATGTGCCAAATAAAACCAAAACCGAACGCTAAAGCCGCTGCGGCAATGTACATTGCCATCGGCGTGTTTTTGGGCATTAATATGTCCTCGTAGCGCGGAGCCGTTAGTTTTTTGCCGGATTGTTTTTGCTCCCAGAAAGCATCACGCGAAGTTACTGTAGGTATAATGGCGAAGTTGTAGGCGGGTACCGGTGAAACGGTGGACCACTCCAAGGTACGGCCATCCCAGGGGTCGCCGCCACGAGCCATACTACCCTTTCGTTGCCAAATGCTGTAAGCGATCTGGATAAGCTGGAAGACGACGCCCAGTGAGATTACTAGCACGCCGACGGCTGCGACGATAAATAGCCATTGCCAACCGAGTGACGAATCGTAATGGTTCATGCGGCGAGTGGCGCCCATAAGCCCAAGGATATACAGCGGAACGAAAGCCAGCAGAAAGCCGATCAGCCAGTACCAGAAGGCACTGCGGCCGAGCCGCTCATTCAGGCGAAACCCGAATATCTTCGGGAACCAGTACGTAATGGCCGCAAAGAATCCAAAGACGACACCGCCGATAATCATGTTATGGAAGTGAGCGACAAGGAATAGACTGTTGTGTAGCTGGAAATCGGCTGGTGGAATGGCTAACAGTACACCAGTGGCGCCACCTATGGTAAAGGTAACAATAAAGCCCATAAACCAAAGCATTGGCGTCGTGAAGCGGACCCGACCCCTAAACATGGTGAATAGCCAGTTGAATACTTTTACGCCCGTCGGAATAGCTATAACCATTGTTGTAATACCAAAGAAAGCGTTAACGTCGGCGCCAGCACCCATCGTAAAGAAATGGTGTAGCCAGACGATAAATGACAAAAATGCAATCGATGCCAGTGCCCAAACCATCGATGTGTAGCCAAACAGTCGCTTACGCGAAAATGTTGCTACTACCTCTGAGAAGACACCAAAAGCTGGCAATACCAATATATATACCTCCGGGTGGCCCCAGGCCCAAATTAGGTTCACGTACATCATGGCATTGCCGCCACCATCGGCTGTGAAGAAGTGCATGCCCAGCGATCGGTCGAGCGCCAACATGGTTAGTGTGGCTGTAAGGATTGGAAAAGCGAAACAAATCATTACCATTGTAATTAAAGCGCTCCAGACAAACAGCGGCATGCGCATCATCGTCATACCCGGGCAGCGCATTTTAATGATGGTTGCTAAAAAGTTTACGCCCGACAACAAACTGCCAACACCGGCGATCTGCAGGCTCCAGATCCAGTAGTCAACACCTACGCCAGGACTATATTTGAGCTCGGACAGTGGCGGGTATGCCAGCCAACCGGCCGCCGAGAATTCGCCGACTACCAAGGACAGATTTATAAGCACCATACCGGCTGTAAATAGCCAAAAACTAACCGCGTTAACAAATGGAAAGGCCACGTCCCGCGCACCAATTTGCAGAGGCACTATCAAGTTAATTAGTCCAAACAGTAGACCCATCGCCACGAAGAAAATCATAATGGTACCATGGGCCGAAAAAACTTGCTGGAACATGTCGGTCGGCAAGACACCTTGTGAGCTACCGGCCGAAGTGGCCTGCTGGGCGCGCATCATCAAGGCATCAGATAAGCCTCGCAACAACATCAACATCGCGACGACGATGTACATGACGCCGATTTTTTTCGGATCTTGAGTGGTTAGCCACTCGCGCCAAAGCCAGCTCCATTTTTTGTATCGTGTCATCAAAGCTGCTCCGACCAAGGTGCCGGCTACGATAGAAACGGCGGCACCGGCCGTGATCGGGTTATGCGGGAAAGCATCGAGCGTTAGTTTACCTAAGAAGCCTGCAAAAAAATCTAACATATTACAACCTAATGCCCCATATATTTCATTACTACGGTATCATAGACGGTCGGATCGATTGAGCCGTAATAAGCTACCGGGTTATTTTCGCTCGGCGCAACCAAGTTGTCATAACTAGCTTGCGACAAATAATTCGGCGATGCCTTGGCTGTGTTGACCCAGTTGTTAAAGTCGGCTGATGATTTTACGCGTGCGGCAAATGTCATGCCCGAAAAACCCTTACCGCTAATGTTGGCTGATGCGCCGCGATAGGTACCAATCGAGCCGGCCCGCAAATTGAGGACTGTTGACATCCCGGGCATGGCATAAACTTGGCCGCCTAATTGCGGAATCCAAAATGAGTTCATTGGCGCGTCGGCCGTAATGTCAAAATGAACGGCTGTGTCCACCGGCATGTCCAGCTCGTTGATAGTTGCAACTCCCTGGTCGGGGTAGATGAACAACCATTTCCAATCGAGTGCAATCACCTGAACATTCAACTGTTTTTGGTTGTTGGCTAGCGACTTATATGGGTCGAGCGCATGCGAGCTTTGCCATGTAATGACAGCCAAAATAAGGATGATCACGCATGGAATTCCCCACCAAATGATCTCTAATTTTTTGTTGGTGTCCCAGTTGGGCGTGTATTTGCCGGGATGTTTGCTGTCTTCGCGATATTTGATGGCAATGACAGCTGTCATTATGTACACCGGAATGATTACGATAGCTGCTAAAATAGCCGCGTACATCATGAGCTGGCGTTGACGATAGCCAATTTCACCGCGCGGCTGCAGTAGTGCCACCGTGTGGTGCTG
>DAIESS010000017.1 GCA_027346135.1 Candidatus Saccharimonadota bacterium | reverse complement strand
CCCAAGCGGATCGCCGGCCGCGAGGGCTGACGTATCGGTTACGGTTAAATTCGGGCTGTACGTAACCGAGCCAACTTGGTTACTGTCTTCGACCTGGAAGCTGTTGTTTGGGTAACAGTTGGTACCACTACTTAATGAGTTGAATTCGAGAGCACGATCAAGCTCCGGACAAGCGCTTAAAACGGCATACATTTCGTTAAGCTGGCGGGCAGTCATGTAAGCCTTGCGTACTGAGTTGTAGCCGTTGGCCACACCAATGACGACCAAGGGAAAGATAAAACACGCCAGCGCTACCTCAACAAGTGTGAAGCCTCTATTATTGTCCATTCGAGGTAGCCCAAATTTCTTCATGCTTATGTTTATTATACAAAAAAACCAGGGTTTTTGAGCCCTGGTTTTTGTTGGACTAAGCTTGAGAAAAGCTTATTAGTTACTGGACTTCGAGAAAACAGTGTTGTTGTTTTCTAGCAAAGCGGCAACTGTAAACTTGGTGCAAAGCGGGTCGTCGGCAGTGCCGGTAGCCGTACAAGCAGTTGTACCGTCGTCGTGCGTTGGCGCGTACTGGTACAAGTTAGTTGTTGGAGCAGCAGATGTCGGCATGGCGGTCTGGTTAGGAGCAGTTAAAGCGCCTGGGTCTAGACCTTTCATGTTGGTGCCGCGCCAGGTTGCGTCAGTTAACTGTGCCAAGGTTGGGTAGTTACCCGTTTGGGCATAGTAGGCCTCAATGTGACTGTCGAGGGCGTTAATGTCCGTTTGACGCTGGCTGTCGCGTGCTTTTTGCTGAATACCGGTGAAGGTAACAATAACCAATGTTGCCAAGATACCGATGACAACGATTACAATCAAAAGTTCAACGATAGTGAAGCCTTCTGATTTATTTTTAAGTGAGACCATAGGAACCCACCCTCCTATTATTTAATTTTACTTATTTATGGAACTAGCGATAACTGTCATAGCAGATATGCCAGTATCTGCTAAAGATTATAGACATAAGCGTATTAACGTCAAGCATCAGATGATAGAAAATCGGCTAGTTGTTGCCGACATTCTGACTCAAGGAGGCGATGGGTCCCATTACGCTGGCGGCAATAACGCCAACAATACTTCCGAGGACGATGATCATCAGCGGCTCAATGATTGAGCTGAGTGATTCGATGACCGTATCGACCTCTTCATCATAGAAGTCGGCAATTTTTACTAAAATGGTATCGATTTGGCCGGTTTCTTCACCAACGGCTAACATTTGAGCAACGATGGCCGGAAAGATTTTACTTTGGCTGATAGGTTCGCTTAACGGCTTACCGTTTTTTACTTCTTTGGCGGCTTCCTGGAGTTCGGCCTCAATTACTTTATTGCCGATGGCATTACCGGTAACCGACAGGGCGTCCAAAACCGTGACGCCCGCAGCGGTAAGGGCTGAAAAGGTTCGAGCGAACCGCGAAACTGCAATTTTGATGATGATGGTTCTTAAAATAGGAGTCTTAAGAAGGAGCCGGTGAAACTTCATCTTGCCCTTAGGCGTATGAATGTATTTGACGATGTAAAAACCGGTAATTCCGGCGATGGCAAGCAAAAATATTAGGTTGGGCAATTTACCGATTAGTGGTACAGCGCTAAGCCCGGGTATATGAGCTATTATGCTGTGGCTTAGCGAGAAATTACTAATGTCCAGCAGTACCCGGGTGTAAATTGGCAGCTTAGCGTTTGGACCGCCTAGGTCGGTGAGGATCTTGCCAATCTTCGGGATAACAAAAACCATCAAACCAAAGAAAGCGGCGATCGTTATCGACAAAATCACCGTCGGGTAAGTCATGGCACCTTTTATCTTTTTACGGATAGTGGCGTCTTTCTCGGTTTGTGAGGCTAGACGTTTTAAGATTTCATCCAAAATACCACCAGCTTCACCGGCTTTGACCATGTTAACGTAAACTTCGGAAAAAACATCAGGATATTTAGCAAAGGCGTCGCCAAGGGCAATGCCTGACTCTATATCTTTTGTAACACCGCCGATAACCGTTTTAAAGTATTTGTTTTCGGCCTGGTCCTGTAGGGTTGCCAGCGAGCGGGGTAGGGCCACACCGGCCGATACAAGGGTGGATAACTGCCGTGTAAATATAACCAAATCACGCAGTTTTACTTTAGGCTTGAATAGGTTGAAACCGCCGCTTTTGGTGTCATCTTTCATACCAGCCGGATGGACCAAGATGGGGCGAGCACCTTGCTTGTTTAGGGCGGCAATCAAAGCTTCTTTCGATGAGGCATCATAAGTACCGGTAACTGTTTTTCCGTCTTTGGTTAGGGCTTTGTAGACAAATTTCATAATTGTTAGTTTACTCTTCGCTCGTTACTCGCAAAATTTCAGCAATTGATGTTTCGCCACGCAAGGCTTTGATGAAGCCGTCCAGCTGCATGGTTAGCATACCTTCGGCAATAGCCGTAGTTTGCAGTTCCTCGCTAGTGCTGTTACTGATGATCTGACGTTGAATTTTATCGGTGTTGTGCAGAACTTCGTAAATACCGATACGACCTTTATAGCCGGAGTGATTACAGGCGGCGCAGCCATCTTCATGCGGCTTCCACAGTCGATTAATGGTCGTGGCGGATGTGCTCAACTGTCCGACTGACGTGGCTTTCTCGCTTTTGGCATTGGCATTTCGTTTGCCGACGCCGCCTGCCAGGGCCTGTTCTTCCAGCTCGTGAATATGTTTCATCGACTCGCCGTCCAAGTGGAAAGTGCGAGCGATTTGTTTTAGTTCGGTGTCGTCTGGTTCGTAGGTTTCGCGGCAATCTGGGCAAAGCCGACGGACCAGGCGTTGACCAACAACGGCTCGTACGGTCGAAGCTATCAGGAAAGGTTCGATGTTCATTTCCAACAAACGAGGTAGACAAGTAGCCGCGTTGTTGGTGTGAAGCGTACTAAACACCAAGTGACCGGTCAGGGCGGCCTGAACGGCTAGCTCGGCCGTCTCGCCATCGCGAATCTCACCAACCATGATGATGTTCGGGTCTTGGCGCAGCAGAGCGCGCAGCCCGTTCGTGAAAGTCATGCCGGCAATCGGATTAACCTGGGTTTGGTTGACGCCCGGAATACGATATTCGACTGGGTCTTCGACGGTGGATATGTTAACGTTTGGCGTGTTAAGCATACTAAGGACGCTAAAAAGAGTCGTCGATTTTCCAGAACCGGTTGGCCCGGTGACCAGAATCATGCCGTGCGGCTGAACGATAGCTTGTTGCATCGTCTCGAGCGAATATCCCCAAAAACCAAGCTCGCTAAAATCGGCTGCCTTACTAGATTCGTTCAAAATACGCATGACAACTTTTTCGCCATCAACAATTGGCAAGGTTGAGACACGTAAGGCATATAAGCCGCCGCCTACTTGAATCTTGAAACGGCCATCTTGTGGAGCGCGGTGCTCGTCGATTTTTAAATTGGACAGAATTTTAATGCGCGAGACAAGTGCGCCCAAAAGTTTTCGGGGTAATTTGTTAGCCTCGCGCAATAGACCGTCGATGCGGTAGCGGACAATAACGAAGTTTTCGCGTGGCTCAATGTGAATATCGCTGGCACTAGATTTGACGCCATACTCGATGATAAGGTTAACAGTTTGGGCAATCGGCGAATCTTCGGCTAAGTCATTTTCATCGACCTCTTCGTCGATGATTTCCTCGCCCTCGTCCGAAATAACTTTGGTTAGCTCGTTGTTGATGTTTTCGCCGCGGTATTGGTCGAGGGCGGCCTGTAGCAAGCTGCTGAGCGTAATGTAGACGCGAATGTTGTTGCCCAGCTGTTTTTGCAAAAAATTAAGCGCCTGAATATCGTCAGGGTCTTCCATGGCGACGAGCTTGGTACCGTTCTCATCGACGCCAAAGACGACGGCATTGTATTGGCGGGCAATCCGCTCTGGCAGCGTGTTTAGGATCTCTTTTTTAATCTCGCGGGCGTTCAGTTCAATCAGCGGTACTTCGATTTCATCGGCGTACAGCTTGGTTAGATCGCGCTCCGAAACGAGGTTAGTCTTGAGCGCTAAGTCTTGCAGGGGCTTTTTGTCGGCCTTTTCTTGCTCTTTGAGCGACTTAAGTTGTTCGTCGCTAACTTTGCCGGTTTCCTTTAGTAGTTTTTCGACCAACGAATCGGCTATACGCATCGCGTACTCCATTCGCTGGCTGCTAGCTTAGTCATTATGGTGCCCACTTTTGTATGTTGCCCATCCTTTTGTTGATATTTTACCAGCATCCAACCGAAAAGCATAAAAACTATATTAGGCGTCTCACTCATGTTTTTATAGGTCCGTCCTCTAAAGTGGAAAATAGTAACTTTTTACCTCTGTTTGTGGTGTAATAAAGGCATGCCAAGCAAGAATATTTTGAAGCAAGATGCGCCGCAGAGTTTCTACCATATATACGCCAGAGGTACCAATCGGCAGCGAATTTTTCGTGAACCATCCGATTTTGAAAAATTCTTGCGTCTCTTTCAACGCTACTTGTCTTTGCAAGAAGCCCGCAACGCAGTTGGCATACCTTTTCCCAACTTCTACAACAAACTGGAGCTGGTTAGTTTTTGCCTGATGCCGAATCATTTTCATCTTTTGATCTACCAACATCAACAAGGTGCTATGAGTGACTTCATGCGCAGTTTACTGACGAGCTACAGCATGTATTTCAACAAAAAATACAAGCATAGCGGCCCGTTGTTCGAGTCCCGCTACAAAGCGTCCCTTATCTCAGATGATGCCTACCTCGAACACATTAGCCGTTATATTCACCTAAACCCTCGCGATTGGCGCAAATACGAGTACTCAAGTCTGCCGTACTATTTACAACAAATCACTGATGCCTGGGTGCGACCAGAACGCATCACTAAACTTTTTTCGACACCTGCCGAGTACATGGAATTTTTGGAGGATCATACGCAATTTAAAGAGATGATGGACATTCTAAAACACGAACTCGCTAACGCTAAAAACATATAAAACATCCATTTATAGGTCCGTCCTATAAAACGCAAAGGTCACTTGCATTTGGCTGTGGAGCCGTATTTACTAGTAGGTACAACATTAAGCGAGATGCAGGCAGCTTTCTAGGGCTGCCGTAGACGAAAGGACGATAGAATTATGGCAAAAGCAACTGAAAAGACGGCCCCGAAAACGGCTCCCGCCGAAACCGAAGGCAAAGTCAAGGCTCTTGGTCTTGCTATGGAGCAGATTGAAAAGCAGTTTGGCAAAGGTTCAATCATGAAGTTAGGTGAAGCACACGCCACCCAGGTTGAGTGCGTACCGACTGGTAGCTTATCACTCGATTTGGCGCTTGGCGGCGGCATTCCTAAGGGCCGCATCATCGAAATTTATGGCCCGGAATCGAGTGGTAAAACGACCCTTACATTACACGCCATCGCCGAGGTTCAGCGGGCGGGCGGCACGGCGGCTTTCATTGATGCCGAGCACGCGCTCGACCCGGCTTACGCTAAGCGAATCGGTGTCGACGTTGAAAACTTGCTGCTCTCACAGCCCGATAACGGTGAACAAGCTTTGGAGATTACCGAAACCTTGGTTCGCTCTAACGCAGTTGATTTAGTCGTTGTCGACTCCGTGGCGGCTTTGGTGCCACGGGCTGAAATTGAGGGTGATATGGGCGACAGTCACATGGGCCTGCAGGCTCGTCTAATGAGCCAGGCGCTCCGTAAATTAACAGGCGTTATTAGTCGCAGCAAAACGACAGTCATCTTCATTAACCAGATCCGTATGAAAATTGGTGTCATGTTCGGTAACCCCGAAACAACCACGGGCGGTAACGCACTTAAGTTCTACGCTTCGGTGCGCATGGATATTCGTCGCATTGGCCAGATCAAGCAAGGCGATAGCGTAATCGGTAACCGTACCCGCGTAAAAGTCGTCAAGAACAAAATTGCGCCGCCTTTCCGCGAGGCTGAATTTGACATCATGTACAACCAGGGCATTAGCCGCTCGGGCGATATCCTTGACCTGGCCGTTAGCAACAATATTGTCGACAAGGCGGGGGCTTGGTTTGCTTACAATGACCAAAAGATAGGCCAGGGGCGTGAAGCTGCCAAGACTTTCCTTGAGGAAAACCCGAAGACCATGGAAGAAATTGCCAAAAAGGTCCGTGACGCTGCTCTCGAAGCTGCTAAAGAGTAATATAGTTTGAGCTTAGGATTAACGTCGCCTTTGCTTGCGTTAGATATCTGAGGGAATTCCTATGAAAATTACCAAGATCACAGCTCAAGTTAAGCAGGCGGGCCGATATTCGATTTTTGTTGATGAAAAGTATGCCTTTTCACTGAGCGATACGGCCTTGTTGGACAGTAAACTGGTGCCTGGACAGGAGTTATCGGACGCCGAACTAAAGCGCTGGAAACAGGCTTCTGAGGACGATAAAGTGCTTGGCCGAGTCTTGCAATATGTCATGATTCACCGTCGTAGCCGCTGGGAGGTCGAGACCTACCTGCAACGCAAAAAGGCCGCCCCTGCCCTTGTCGAGTCAATACTTAACAAGTTAAGTAATCTAGGAATGTTAAGTGATTTGGAGTTTGCTCGCAGCTGGGTAGCTAACCGACGACTTCTCCGCCCTACCTCGAAGCGAAAATTACAACAAGAATTACGCGCTAAACATGTGTCCGGTGAAGTCATCGATGAGGTGCTAGCGGAGGATGAAACTGATGAGGCGTCAATTTTGCGAGAACTTATAGCCAAAAAACGTCAACAGACAAAATACAAAGGCGATGATCTCAGGCTAATGCAGTACCTGGCTCGCCAAGGCTTTAATTACGGTGATATAAAATCGGCTTTAGAGATCGAAAGTGAAGACTAAGGGTAGGCTGAACGGAAGACGGGCGGGCTTACCTACCCCCCTATCGGTGCGGTGGCGGTGGCCGGAACGGTTTGCAGTAAATCGTTGATGATTATTCGTTTGTCGTTAACTTCTAATACCTGACTACGGTCGATGCTGAGACTGCCGCCAGTAAGGCTCTTGAACAGCGAACGAGAGGCGTAAATTTTCTGAATGTACATCGAGCTTGTTTCGACGGCGTAGTCGCTGACCTTGCCAACTTTGTCTTTGCCGGTGGTCTCGACTGGTTTGCCGAGCAGTTCGAAGTGTAAGTCAAGGACGTCTTTGAGCCGGACTAGCTCTTGTGGATCAACCAAGCGTTCGTGATCGTCGACTATAAAGCCGTCGGCCACAATATCGCGAATGTCTTGGCACAGCAAGATGAGCTGTTTTTTTTCTAGGGCATCGTCACAATAAAAGCCCTCAATTTTGAGGTTGGTGGGGTTGATGATGGGTTCAATGGCAGTAGCAATAACATCGCTTGTACGAAGAGACAAAATTGGAACGTTCAAGATGGCGCTACTGAGTTGAAGCATACTTAATATTATATACCTTAAGCGGTTGCGGTAATTGCCCGTATTACTTACAGACTTGTCCATTCAAAATGCTGCTGCTTGCACTGGTAATCCCCCGGAGCGTACAATCGCAGCCAAGATGAATAGCTTTCGGTTTATGCCGAGGGTGGGAGTCGCAGCATTATGGCTGACGACAATCTGTTTGCCGGTTTTACGCCCAGCCACGGCCGCTGCCGAACTGCCGCCCGAGCCCCATTTGGTTATTCGAGAGCTCAATATCACCGGTGACGAGTTTGTGGTCTTGCAGAATGATGGCACGGCTCCAATCGATCACATGAATGCGTACTGGCTGGGCTATACGAGTACGGAAAATGTGCCGAACGTTATCCCGAGCCAGCAATTGCCCGATGTGCCGCTGCAACCCCAGCAAGCCCTGCTCCTTAATAACGGCATGGCTAGTGTTTGTGGCGCGGTAGCAGTTGCAAAACTAGGTTTTACACTCAGTAATACGAGCGGCACACTGGCGTTGCGTCAACTAATAACCAACACCGATACGACCTCAACCTTTCAGACGGTTCAGTATGTTAGCTGGGGTAAAAAGAGTCCGACAGGACCGCAGTACGCTAACATAAGCGACGAGAGCTTGGTTGCCAGCTATCAATCATCTGTCGGTGGTAGCGTGACTGCCAGCACACTGGCATGGTATGACGGTGTTATTATGCCGACTGACACGGGTAGCGCCTGGCACGTTGGCTTTATTTCGGACTGTACCTTTACTCCAGTCATTAGCAAGACGGCCGTTTCGGATAATTTGCCAGTGGCCTGGACGCAGGACACCGACTTTGTGCCATCGGTAGCTGCGCCGGCACAATTTATAACGGATGCTGGCGGACCGTCGTTGCCGGTAGCTGATATTGGCCTAAAAGCCCTGCAGTTGAGCGAACTATTGCCGAATCCGGCCAGCCCCCAAACCGACGCCGACGATGAATTTATCGAGTTGTATAACCCGAACTCGACCGTCTTCGATTTGACGGGTTTTAAATTTCAAGTTGGTTCGACAACATCATCAACCACTCATACCTACACTTTTCCGGTCGGTACCTTGGTGTCGCCAAAAGGCTTCATGGCTTTTATGTCGGCCGAGACACATTTGTCGCTCAGCAACAGCGGCGGCCAGGTTTGGTTGCTTGACCCATTTGGCAATACCGTAGCTAACAGTGATGTTTACGATACTGCCAAAGAAGGCATGGCTTGGGTGAATGCTTCGGGGCACTGGCAATGGACTGCTCTGCCGACACCTAACGAAATTAATAAAGTCTCGCCTCCGGCTAGTGGCGTGATCGGCAAAACGGCGACGGTTAATGGTAAAAATGTGACTGCCGTTAAGGGCGCCTCAACGAATAGTAATGGCCAAGCATCGACGACTGGTACGACCCCGGCGGCGAACACTGTTACGCCCGTACATCCGCTTACGCTTGTGGTCGTGGTAGTTGCCGCTATACTATATTGGGCATATGAGTACCGCACAGACATGGCAAACCGCCTCCACCAATTTAGACGAAACCGAGCAGCTGGCCGAAACAATCGGTCGTAGACTTCGCGGCGGTGAGGTGATTGAGCTGGTGAGTGATGTCGGTGGGGGCAAAACGACTTTTGTGCGCGGCCTGGCCAAGGGCATGGGTAGTAACGATAAGGTTGCGAGTCCAACTTTTACGATAAGTCGTGAGTACCGTGCCGGCGACCTTACCATGTATCATTTTGATTTTTACCGTTTACCGCAGGCTGGCATTATGGCCGAAGAATTGGCGGAGGTGGTCGGTGATCGACAAGCTGTTGTAGTAGTGGAATGGGCGGGTATTGTCGAAAATGTCTTACCTGCCGAGCGTTTGACTATTCAGATTACGCCAACCGGCGAAACCGAGCGAGTGTTTAACTTTAGTTTTCCGGACAAACTTGCCTATTTAGTGGAGAATACTTAACGTGTTAACTATAACTTTACGAACCGATAAACCTGAAGCCGAATTAGCTTTGTACGATGGCAACACTTGCCTGGTGGCCGAAAAATGGCAAGCGCACCGCCAACTGGCCGAAACGATTCATCGAAAAATAGACAACTTGTTAGAAAGCCAATCCAAAACCTGGCACGACCTTGAAGGTGTAGTGGTGTATCGTGGGCCGGGTAGTTTTACGGGTCTACGGATCGGCCTGACTGTCGCCAACACTCTGGCAAATTCACTTGGCATAGCAGTTGTCGGTACGACCGGTGACGACTGGCAAACCGATGGCCTCCAAGCACTCCAGTCGGGCGATGGTAGCACGCTTGCCCTGCCCGAATATGGCGCCGACGTACACATTACTATTCAGAAAAAATAAATTGTTTGACCATATTTATAGCCGCAGCGTATAGTTTTAGGCAGGATTTCTATATAAGTTTTGGGAAAATCCTATTCAAAGAAATTTTAAATGTTGATATTCAGGCTGAATGTTTAGGCTAGAGAAGTGATAGCGATGCCCGACAGTCAGACCTGCATCTGAGAAAGGACAAGATATGTTAGAAGCACTGCTCGCTGTAGTTGGGCTTGCTGTTGGTTTTGGTGCAAATACGGTCGTTACCAAGCGCCGCCAAGGAGCCGCCGAAGATCAAGCCAAGAAGGAATTATCAAAAGCCAAAAAAGAAGCTGATAAGTTAGTTGATCAAGCTCGTGAAGAAGCTGCGAAAGCCGTCGAAGAGGCCCGCAAAGAAGAACAAAGCCGCCGCCGCGAGCTAAAAGAACTCGAGCAACGTCTTGTCACGCGTGAGGAATCGCTCGACCGCAAGCTCGATGAACTCGACAAGCGCAACGAAGCTTTGCGACGCGGTGAAGATGAAGTTGAAAAATTAAAGAACGAGATTCGCGATATTCGGGTTCGCCAGCAGGAAAAGCTGGAAAAAATTGCCAAGCTAAGCAAGTCCGACGCCGCTGATAAATTAATGCAGATGACCGAACGCGACATCCGCAACGATCTGACTGGCCTGATTTCTAAACTGCAGAACGAGGCTCGCGAACAGGCCGAGGATCAAGCTGGCGCCATCATTGTCACGGCCATGGAAAGAATGGCTAGCGAAGTGACCGCCGAACGAACCGTTACGGCCGTCAAACTGGAAGACGAAGAGATGAACGGCCGCATCATTGGTAAGGAAGGCCGCAACATTCAGGCTTTGCAACGTGCCACAGGCGTCGACATCATGGTTGATGATACCCCTGGCTACGTCGTTCTTTCCAGCTTTGACCCTGTTCGTCGTGAAGTTGCCCGCCAGACGATGGAACTTTTGATGAAAGACGGTCGCATTCACCCTGGCCGCATCGAAGAGGTTGTTGAAAAGGCTCAGAAAAATGTCGAAAAAGACGTGATGCGGGCGGGTGAAGATGCTGCTCGTGAAGTTGGTGTGATTGGCATTCCGCGCGAAATTTTGCACTTACTTGGCGAACTAAAGTTCCGCACCAGCTACGGCCAAAACGTACTCAAGCACTCTACCGAAATGGCTCACATTGCCGGCATGATTGCCGAGGAAGTTGGCGCTAACGTTAAGACCACCAAGTACGCCGCATTGGTGCATGACCTTGGCAAGGCTTTGACCCACAAGATGGAAGGCAAGCACCACCACATTAGTGGCGAGATGTTGCGCAAATATGGCGCACCCGAAGAAGTCGCTTTGGCTGCCGAGCAGCACCATGATGACGTTGAGACCACGACGACCGAAGCCGTTATTGTGCGTGTCGTTGACGCCATTAGCGCCGCTCGTCCGGGTGCTCGCAACATCAGTGCCGAGAATTTCTCAGAGCGTATGAAGGACCTCGAAAACGTCGCCAACGGCTTTAAGGGCATCGAGAAATCTTATGCCATCAGCGCCGGCCGCGAAGTTCGCGTCTTTGTTAAGCCACAGCAAATCGATGATCTTAGTGCCATCAAATTGGCTCGTGACATCGCCACCAAAATTGAATCTAGCATGCAGTACCCAGGTACCATCAAAGTAAATGTCATCCGCGAAACGCGGGCTATCGAATTCGCCAAATAGGTCGATCTCAAAACTCCAAGCTATTGACAATCATTGTAAAAAATGGTACAATCAGAAGATAATGACGTTTCACAATCGAACTGGTGAAGCTTATATACCTCTTGGTCAGGCTGGCTTTGACTTTCTGTCCCAGCCTGCTGTCGAAACAGCGCCTAGTGAGCAAGACGGTCTCTATTTTCGCGGGCGAACCTTTCCCGATCTGCAGGCCGAGTTGCGCCAATGCCTGAGCGGTGAAAAACCCTTTCAGGACTTGTCGATTGACGCAGTTCAGGCGCAGAACGAAATTGGTTGGAAACAACCCCATGGTTCCATGCAAGCCGGTGACAGGTTTGTTAATAAGGCTTGGGAAGAACAGCGCGAAGTCGATGAAGCCTTAGAAGATTGGTTTGAAGACCGTCAAAACGATCAAACGACCGAGCATCTTTTGGAAGAGCTTGGTGACTTCAATTGGTGTGTGACGGCTCTTGCCAGCAACGCTGGTGCGGTTGTTGATAGTGCGCTTAAACAGCGTACTTACGACTACTTGGCTGGTACGCGGCAATACATTGATGGAGAGTTAGTGTCCACGAAATGGCATGGTGCCGCAGCAACGGTTGCGACCAAGTTCGAGCCATTAACAATTGGCGATATCGACGGATTAATCGAAGCCGGTTTTATGCCTCGATTTAGTCCGGCGATGAACCTTTACGACGACGAACCGCCTGGTAGTGCAACGGAGTATGCATTTAACTACTCTTTTTATGCTGGTTTACTTCAAAACCACACTAGGTTGTTGTTTGATGAGCGTAATTTGCTTGTCGGTGACGATCGGGATAAGTTGGTGGCAGCAACCGGCCAGATTGCGGCCGAGGTTTATTTTCGCACAGCTACCATGGCTCACATGGCCGGTTCTTCACTGGCCGAGGTTATCGAAACTAACGTTCGCAAAACTTCTTGGCGAGTCGAGAATAACGCCGTCGACAAGACCGATCCAAACCGCCGTACATAAGCCCCACGGTCTTGACTTACGAGTCGGGCGGTATACAGTAGCAATTAGTAACTGTAGGCAAGGCTGAGTCGTAGCATGACAGAGTTCACCCCCCGTACAGATCTAATAGATTCAAGCAGACTTTTTGCCGAACTTCAGGATGTTGACTCAAGGCGATATAACGAATTATATGATGACGTTTGCGACCGTCTGAAAGGTCTCGACATCGATGGTTCACGCGAACGGTTATTTAGTAGCAGTGTAGATGGTGAGTGGCACTATCTTTACGCCGGACCATACCGGCGAAGTTTGCTTAACCGTGATGGTCAAAATGTAATGGTCGCGGGCATACGGCTAATACATAACCACGAAAAAAGAAATTTGAGTGTCACGAACAGTGCAATGGATTCTATTGATGTCGACGAATACTTGCTGTATGTAGACGGGCGTGCGATGACTCGTTTGTCATCGTCGGTCGGTTGTTATTTGGGCGAAGATGGCGATACTAATTTTTCTATACTGCCAATATCGGGTCCCTTACTGGTCAAATTATCCGACACGTTACGGGTAGTTTCGGCGCGATATTACTATAATTCAATCTATGCAAACGCTAAGTTGGCGGCTGATGAGGTGTCACATGCAGCCAGCCTCGACAGTGTCCTCCAACTTTTTACGAAGGGCACAGAAGACGACATCATTAAATTCGAGCATTTCTTTGCCAATACGGCTTAAGCACCGACGTACAAACGAAGTGGTAATACTGGCGCCAGTCTAGCTAACTGTGGTTGAATAGAGAGATGAATATCCTGTATGTTGGCGACGTCATGGGGCCGTCCGGTATTGAAACGATGCGTTTGCTTTTACCGTCGATTCGGCGCGAGTATGATGTTGATATTGTTATTGCGCAGGCTGAAAACGTCAGCAATGGTAAGGGTTTGAGCGTAGCCGATTACCAGACTTTGCGCTCGTTTGGAGTTGATGGTTTTACGGGCGGCAATCACTCGGTTGCCAAACCAGAAATTTTTCCATTATTAAGTGACGCCAATGCTCCGGTAACGGCGCCGGCTAACATGCAAGATTGTCCTGGGCCGGGCTACAAATATATTTCCGTTGGCAACCGTCGAGTGCTAATCATTAGTCTGCTCGGCCAGATTGTAGGACGCGATTCCGATAAGCCGGCCACCAATCCATTAAAAAAGATTGACGAAATTTTGTCGCGTGAAAAGATGCCCGAAAAAGGGGCCATAATCGTTAATTTTCAAGGTGATTATAGCAGCGAGAAAGTTGTCATCGGTCATTATTTGGACGAGCGTGTTAGCGCCGTCATTGGCGACCACTGGCATATCCCAACGGCCGATGCCCGGGTTTTGCCTGGAGGGACGGCTCACCAGACTG
>DAIESS010000016.1 GCA_027346135.1 Candidatus Saccharimonadota bacterium | reverse complement strand
GGGAAGCCATATGACTTTAGCTCGATAACGGGCGTTTGGGGCAAGACTGACACCAGTGGCGGCAGTTCGCTCACGCAGTTATTCTCGCAGAGCTTGTTGGATGTTGGCACGGCGCCGGTACCCCCGATTGGCAACTTACAGCCCGCTCATCGCCAGGACGTTCTCAAATTTATTCATGATCAGTCCATCTTTACGCCAGATTACTCATCGGTAAAACGTGAGCAGTTGAATGGCCGGCCGGTTTATGTTTATACGACTAAGGTAGCACTGGTTCCATACGTAAGGATGATGCAAGCTTTTGCACGTGACCTAGGTCTGCACTCGTTAGATAACGTTGATGCCAGTGCTTTTCAATCTTCGCAGCCAGTCACGCTAGTTTTAAAGGTGGATGTTTGGTCGCATCAGCTGCGCGAAGTGTCGTATCCGGAGGCTAATTTTACAGAGAGTTACAGCGATTACGGGTTAGTTGATCCAATTCAAATTCCAACGCACACCATTCCTGTAAATGATCTGCAAACTCGCCTCAGAAACCTCCAATAGATAACGCTATGCATAAATCAATCGGTAAAAATATCCTTTGCAGCATCCTCGAGTGGCAAGTCCGACGCTTGCGACGTAAATATCAGTTTAAGGTGGTTGCCGTGGCTGGTAGCCTTGGCAAGACCTCGACCAAATATGCGATTGCTCAGCTATTGAGCCAAAATTTGCGAGTGCGTTTCCAGGCCGGTAACTACAACGACCGAGCCACGGTTCCTCTGGTATTTTTCGGGGAAGCTCAGCCGGCCTTATTTAACATTGCGGGGTGGCTAAAAGTTATGTGGCAAGCCGAACGGCAGATTGCCAGCGGCTATCCTTTCGATGTCGTCGTTGTTGAATTGGGTAGCGACGGTCCGGGACAGCTAGCCAAATTTGCTTACACCAAACCAGATTTGGCGGTGGTGACGGCGGTTGCCGAGGAACATATGGAATACTTTAAGCAGCTCGACGCAGTCGCCGAAGAAGAGTTAGGTATAATTGATTTTTCTAAGCAAGTTCTTGTTAATGTCGATGACACACCGGCGAAATACCTCGAGGGTCGAACCTTTAAAAGTTATGGACTAGATGCCCAGAGCGCTGACTATACGGTCAAAAAGCGCGATGATCGCTCGCTGGCCGGCCAGGCAATGACGATTGCGTTGCCCGAGGGCGAAGTGCAAATTGAAACTCCTTTGGTTGGTCTGCCGGGTGCCACGGCCGCATTGGCGGCAGTCGCGACCGGAGATCTACTTGGGCTTTCTAAGGAGGAACTCGTCAAGAGTATGCCGCAGGTTTTGCCTTACGCCGGCCGAATGCAGATTTTACGGGGTCAACAGGGCTCTACGCTTATGGACGATACGTACAATGCGGCACCTAGGTCATTCAAGGCAGCACTCGACACTCTTTATGTCTCGTCGGCGTCGCAGCGTATTGCCATCCTAGGTTCAATTAACGAAATGGGTGACTTAGCTGAAGGTATGCATCGGGAGGTCGGGGAATATTGCGACCCAACCAAGCTCGACTTAGTCGTCACGGTTGGTGACGGCGCCAGGCGTTGGTTGGCGCCTGCCGCCCGCGAAAAAGGTTGTACGGTTCACGAATTTTTAAGCCCCTACGAGGCCGGTAAATTCGTGCTTAATAATTTGCAATCCGGTGCGGTCGTGCTCGCTAAAGGCTCGCAAAATGGCGTCTTCACCGAAGAGGCTCTCAAGCAATTACTGAAAGATCCGGCCGACGTTGAGAAATTGGTGCGCCAGTCGGCTAGCTGGATGAAGGCCAAATCTCGTCAATTTCCAAATACCTAACACTTGCATTGGCAGTCGTTCAAGTCTGTGACATACTAAGTGCAAATGGAGAGGGTAACAAAAATAGTCACCGGCTGTTTTTCGCCACATGGGTGCATGACTTTCTTTGCGGTTATTCTGGTGGTAGCTCTTGTGCCGATTCAAGCTTACTTTGCTGCTCAGGTAAGCAGCTTGCAATCATTTATTACGCCGTCGTCCAACCAAACAGTGCCCGTGATTCAACCGCGTTCACCGAAAGTTTTGGCGGCTGCGATTGCGCCATTAGCACCTAATTGCCGGGTGGCAAACTGCATCGCCTTAACCTTTGACGATGGACCAAACCCGGCGACGACATCCAAAATTTTAGATATTTTGGCCCAGCAACATGTGCCGGCAACTTTTTTTGTGGTTGGTAAGCGGGTTCATGGCAACGAAGCTTTGCTAAGACGTATCTATGACGAGGGTAATGAGATTGGCAATCACAGCTGGAGCCACAGTGATTTTACCAAACTGACGCCTGACCAAATTAAGGCTGAGGTTATGGATACGCAAAATGCCATCGTTGCCGCCGGTTTACCGGCGCCACGACTGTTCCGACCACCTTACGGCGCGCTTACTCCGACCGTTAAGCAGTCCATACCTTTGCGTATTGCCCTCTGGAACGAAGACCCCAATGATTGGGCCACACGCAATGCGGCCGCCGTTCAAATGGCTCTGTTGGCCAGCGCTCGCCCTGGCGGTGTGATTGACGCGCACGATATATATCAAGCCACGGCCGATTCTTTGGGTCCAACCATCACTGCCCTAAAAGCGCGCCAATTTACTTTTGTGACGATGAGCCAAATGATGGCCTCGGACGATCCGGGACCCGGCCACGAATTCTACGGCTACAAAGATAAAACTATAAGTCCAGCCATAAAATAAGCAAGCTCAAGGCTTGGACGATGCTGGTAATCGTACATGTGTTCCCTCATCTGTTATAATGTCCAAATATGCAAAGGTATAACCCAAAAGATATTGAGCCGCGTTGGCAGAAAAAATGGGCCGATCATAAGATTTACGAGGCGACCGAGAATACAGACAAACCTAAAAAGTATGTGCTGGAATATTTTCCGTACCCCAGTGGTGCCGCCATGCATGTCGGCCATGTCCGTAACTACACCATAGGTGATGCCATGGCTCGCCATGCGCGCATGAATGGCTTTAACGTCCTGCACCCGATGGGTTGGGATGCCTTTGGCTTGCCAGCCGAAAACTACGCCATCAAGAACAACATTAGCCCGCAAGAGGCGATTGCCGAGAACACGGCCAAGTTCAAACGCCAGTTGACGCAAATGGGTTTCAGCTATGACTGGTCACGGGAAATTAACAGTAGTGACCCGGCTTATTACCATTGGACGCAATGGTTCTTCAAGCTGCTGCTTGAGCGCGGCCTAGCCTATCAAAAAGAATCTTTGCAGTGGTGGTGCGATTTCGATAAAACCGTGCTGGCTAACGAGCAAGTCGAAGCCGGCAAATGCTGGCGCTGCGGCAACCCAGTTACCAAAAAGGCCTTAAAACAGTGGTTCTTCAAAATCACCGATTATGCCGACCGCTTGGCCGATGATTTGGACAAATTGGATTGGTCCGAGGCAATTAAATCGATGCAGCGCAACTGGATTGGCAAGAGCCAAGGTGCTGAAATCGACTTTGCGGTTGATGGCCACGACGAAACCATTAAGGTGTTTACGACCCGACCAGACACGATTTTTGGAGCAACCTTTATGGTTTTGGCACCAGAGCATCCGTTGGTTCACAAATTGACCACCGACGAGCAAAAACAGCATGTTACGACGTACGTTGTAGCGGCTGAAGCTAAGACCGATGTTGAGCGCCAGGAAACCGACCGTGAAAAGACCGGTGTTTTCACGGGTTCGTACGCTGTTAATCCGGCCAATGGCGAAAAAATCCCGGTTTGGGTCGCCGATTATGTCTTGTATGGTTACGGCACGGGTGCCATCATGGCAGTCCCAGCCCACGACGAACGCGACCATGCTTTTGCCGAGAAATTCAACTTACCCATAGTTCGAGTTATTAAAAATGAGGCCGCCGATGAAGAGTTCACTCACGAACCCGGCACACTGATGAACTCTGGTGAGTTCGATGGCCAAGACAGCCAAGCGGCCCGTGAAAACATCGTGAAAACTTTGGCCGAACGTGGTGTGGGCGCCATGGTTACAAACTATAAAATCCGTGACTGGCTAATTAGTCGTCAGCGCTACTGGGGTGCGCCAATCCCGATAATTCACTGCGAAAAAGATGGCGTCGTACCGGTTCCGGATGAAGATTTGCCAGTTAAGTTACCCAAGGTTAAAAGCTACGCTCCAACCGGTGAAGGCACCAGCGTACTAGCCAGCGTTGAAGACTGGGTGAACGTAAAATGTCCTAAGTGTGGTGGCCCAGCCAAGCGCGAAACCGACACGATGGACGGTTTTGCTTGCAGCAGCTGGTACTTCCTGCGTTTTGCCGACCCGCACAACGACAAGGCACCGTTCGCCGAGGATAAGGTTAAGTTTTGGCTGCCAGTCGATGATTACATCGGCGGTACCGAGCACGCCGTTATGCACTTACTCTATGCCCGGATGTGGACGAAAGTGTTCCATGATGCCGGCATGATCGATTTCGACGAGCCATTCAAAGCGCTGCGCAACCAAGGCATGATCCTCGCACCGGATGGCCGCAAAATGAGCAAGAGCTGGGGTAATACCATTACGCCGGACGAAATTATCGAGCAAGGCTATGGTGCCGATGCCATCCGTGTTATGGAACTGTTCATTGGGCCGTGGGATCAGCAGGCCAACTGGAGCGTTGAAGGTATGGGCGGCTGTTACCGCTTCTTGACGCGCATTTGGACGCTGACTCAGGAATACTTGGAATATTCGGACGATGATAAATCGAGTGAGGCCGGCCATGATGAATTGCTGCGTGCCATTAACGCCGCCACTAAACGGGTTAGCCAAGACATCGACTCGATGGGTTTTAACACTGCCATCGCCGCTCTTATGGAATGCGTTAATGACCTATACAAGATCAAGGCCACACATGGCTATGCCGACCGTGATACCTGGCGAACCGTCCTTCAGACACTAATTCAGTTACTGGCGCCGTTTGCACCTCACATCACCGAAGAATTGTGGGCAGCGCTAGGCAACGACAGCTCTGTACACTTGAGCACCTGGCCAAAATGGGACGAAAAATATCTGGTAACGAACGAAATGACCATTGCCGTTCAGGTAAATGGCAAACTACGCGGCGAAGTAAAAGTTGCCACCGATGCCGACGAGGCCACGGTAACCGATTTGGCTAAAGCGGTTGAAAAAGTTGCCGCTCATCTTGAAGACAAGGAACTGGTCAAGACCATTTACGTGAGCGGCAAGCTGGTCAACTTCGTCGCTAAGTAATCGACTATTTACAGTATATTAACCCTGCGGGTCGTAGATGCTGGTTATGTCTTTGCCGTCTACCCATACGTTTGCATCGGCCAAACCAAGAGACTCGATTTTATCCTGTAGAGATGGCTGTAGACATGGCAAAAGGTCACTGGCTGCCATGCCGACATTGCTGAGATCGTTGTGCGTGTAGTAGATTGTCTCGACCTTGCTGGGAAAAATAGTGTGGCTTGGGTTGTCGTGAACCAATGCGCCGAGTTTGGCATTCGGATGGCAAGCGGTAGGATCTAATTCGCCCGAAGCTACAGCGAGGCGACCGATTTCCTGACGCCCTTCGACTCCTTTGGGTTGTGTATATAGGCCTGCGCCGTCTTCGATGCCAATGGCTGCGATGTTATCGGCGACATAGTCTTTGCCGTTCAGCTCGACAACCGGCTGGCCATTAGCGGTGTGCTCAACGAAAGAGCTACAGCCAGAAACTACTAGTGTGCTGGCGGCTAGTATGATTGCACCCTTTGCCTTTAAATCTGGGCTTTTAGCCCCTTTTTTGGTCTCACTCATGTGTAACTCTCCTGATTGCTGTCTCTGTTATTAATTGACACGATATGTTGAAATGACTAGTACGTCAAACAACTAAACGTTGACGACACCATGGTGTGTATCATTAATATACCTTGACTATATTACAATTAAGTATAAAACAATAAAAAATCTAAGACTAAGCTTGAGTTGTAAGGAGTATTTCTGTATAATGTCTGCTTAGTTTATATACTTGCTAAAGTTCAGGAGCACACAATATGGGTAAGCCCAAAAAGCGCACTAGTCCGCGCAAAACCGGCACGCGCCGCAGTCATTTAGTTTTAAAGTTAGCCCGCGCGGTTAATGCCAAGTCACCGGTGAAGGTTTACACAACTCGCCGCGAATCTGGTAAAGAAGCCACTAAACAAGCGTAAACTCGTGATTTTTACGCTATACTGGAGACAGTAAAAGCGTAAACGGGAAAACAGACATGGCATCGAACCGTCATCTTGGCCGTATCATCGCATTGCAGACGCTCTACGAGCAGGATTTTCGCCGTGACGCCAACGATGCAAGTTTTGACCTAGACGAAGTTCTGGCGCGAAACATTTCGCGTTACAAGGCAATGGTCGACGATGTTGATTTCATCCGTCGTTTGGTTGTCGGTGTGGGTGCTAAAGAGAAAGAGCTCGATGCTATTCTGCAGCCCGTTGCCCCCGATTGGCCCCTCGATCAGATCGCCCGGATGGACCGTGTTATTTTGCATATTGGTCTGTACGAACTGGATTATGAAGCCGATATTCCGCCCAAAGTTGTCATTAACGAAGCCGTTGAGCTAGCTAAGGGCTTTGGCGGTGAAAACTCCAGCAAGTTTGTAAACGGTGTGCTTGGTACACTTTTGCGTAACCGTAACGGCGAGGAAAAGCCTCAGGCTGAGACCGACGCCACTACCGAAAAGACCCCTAATGAATCAGCCAAATCAACTAAATCAGCCCCAAAGGCACCGAAGCGTGAAGCGGCCTAAGCCTATACAGGGTTTCCGTAATTTCGTTCGCCGCAAGCCCGTTATCGACGAGGTCGTACACGAGACAACATCCGGCGGAATCATTTTTCGCCGCAACAAAGACACTAACCAGCTAGAGATTCTGCTAATCCAGGACGCCAAGAACCGTTGGACGATTCCTAAAGGCCATGTCGAAGAAGGTGAACAGCCCAAAGACACGGCCGAGCGCGAAATTCGCGAAGAAACCGGCTTGCAGGAAATGAAGATGTTCAACTGGCTTGGTAAGGTCAACTTCCGTTATCGCCGTACCAATACCTTGGTATTGATGACGATGCACATCTATTTGGTGCAGGGCCTCGGCGAAACCGACGTGTTGAAGCCGGAAGATTGGTTGACCGATATAAAATGGTTGCCAGCTACCGAGGCTATCGACAAAATCGCTTACGATGACATCGGTAAGCTTATGTTGCTTGGAATGAAGAAAGTACGCGAAGCTAAACTTTAAGGAAAGGTTAAAACGGATGGACTATAGTGCTTATCAAACATTTGCCAAAGAAAAACTCGATGTTGTCTTCAAAGACCTTCAACTGTTGGTGACGGCTTTTACGCACCGTTCTTATGTTAACGAACACCGGAAGACTGTTTTCGAACACAACGAACGGCTGGAATTCTTGGGCGATGCTGTTCTGGAGCTAGTTTCGACCGAATATTTATTTTCGAACTTTACCGAGCCAGAAGGCATTTTAACGAACTGGCGCAGTAGCTTGGTGCGTACTGAAAGCATCAGTGCGGCCGCCAGCCGGTACGACTTCGAGCCGCTCTTGCGCCTGAGCCGCGGCGAAAAACGTGGTACCGATCGTGCACGGATGCAAATCTTAGCCAACAGCTACGAAGCGGTTGTCGGAGCTTTGTATCTCGATCATGGTTATGATGCTGCCAAGAAGTTTATTACCGAAAGTCTACTCGGTACGTTTAAGGACATTCTCGAAACGGGCTCATGGATGGATCCTAAGTCGCACTTGCAGGAGCTGGCACAAAGTGAAGATGGTGCCACGCCGGAATATCGCGTGATCGAAGAAGTCGGCCCCGACCACGACAAGACATTTACGGTTGGTGTCTACGTTAAGGGTGTTCTAAAAGGTCAGGGAACTGGCCCTAGCAAACAGTCTGGCCAGCAAAAGGCTGCCGAGGCGGCGCTTGCCCAATATTCAGAATAGTTCTATTTTAAGGCTATGGAAAACATAACCCCCAACTACCCCTTGTCCGATAATATCGCGCAAGAACCCGAACTATCTTTATCGCCAGAAGTCTACAATGGTTGCCTTCTGCATGTGCTAGCTGCGGCGACTAGGAACGATAAACGCTCGCAAGAACTCGTGTCTAATATGGCGCAGCCACTTGGCGATGGCGTAATTGGTTTTGTCTGTCGAAAGGCAGGCTGCAGACTCATGATTGACGAGGGGGTTTTGTATAGAACCTCAAGCTGCGCCAAGGTCCAGGCCGGAGATATGGAAGTACCAGTCGAACTTCGCTAGAGGCTATAGTTGACAACAGAGGTGGAAACTGATAATCTAGACAAGTTATAAATATACCTTAAAAGGGAAGGAAACAGAATGTTAGTCATTCGCATGCAGCGAACTGGCCGCAAAGGTCACGCTCAATTCCGCATTGTCGTTCAAGACAGTCGCCGGACCCCAACCAGTGGTAAACTCGTCGCCGCCCTTGGCAGCTACGACCCACATGCCAAAACCGTTACTCTCGACAAAGAGAAGGCCGGTTTTTATCTTACTAACGGTGCTCAGCCAACACCACGGGCTGCCCGTTTGCTTAAAGCTGAAGGTGTCAAATTGCCCGAATGGGTAAAATTGGCCGAGTCAAAGACCGGTAAACTTCGCAATCCTGAAAAATTGCGCCGCAACCGTCCAGCCGAACCAGAGGCTGAAGCTCCCGTCGAAGAGCCAGCTGCACCGGCTGAAGAACCAGCTGCCGAAGCGCCTGCCGAAGAAGCGGCTGCTTAAAACGGCCAAAGCCGGGTTAAATACCTTACGGAGGCGAGGGCTTTCTTTGGTATAATGATGTGAGACCAGTAACGTAGGGAAGGACGGTTAAACATGAACAACAGTATTGACCAACAGTTTGTTGAATATATCGTAAAATCCCTGGTGAGTAATCCTGATGCTGTACAAATTGAGCGACGCATTGACGAAAAAGGTGTTCTGCTTGAACTGACAGTCGATCCGGAAGATCTTGGCCGGGTAATTGGAAAGCGCGGTGCGACAGCGCAAAGTCTACGGACTTTGTTGCGTGCCCTGGGCACCAAAAATGACGCTCGCTACAACCTCAAAATTGTCGACAACGGCGTCGGCGGCGGTTATAGCAGCGATAGTGGTACGTCTTCAACCTCTAGTAGCACTAATGACGTCACCGACACAGAAGAAGTCGAGAGTGATGTTGTTACAAAAACACGAAAAGAGCTTGAAGAACTTGATGACCTTGATGTATAGTTAAAAACAGTCCAAAAGACGAACATTCCAAAATAAAAAATGTAAAAGCTCATGCGAGCCATTAGAGAAATCTATTGGGAGCTTTATGTGACGAAAAGAACCGGGCATTGCCTCGGTTCTTTTTGGTTGTGGAAAAAATGAATAACAGTGGTATAATATATTTCTATGCGCGAAGCGACTGATATGAAAATTCAAATAATCACATTATTCCCGGACATGTTTACTGGCGTGCTAGGTAATAGCATGCTCTGGAAAGCGAGCGATCGCGGCATTGTTGAATACGAGTTTATCAACTTGCGTGATTTTGGCTTGGGCCCGCGTAAACAGGTCGATGACACGCCTTACGGCGGTGGTGACGGCATGTTGCTCAAGCCCGAGCCATTAGTAGCTGCCATCGAGCAGGCTAAACAAAATGACCCCACCGCTAAGGTTTATCTACCAACTCCTAGGGGCAAATTATATAAGCAATCGACTGCCAAGCGAATTGCCGCCGAAGAAACCGGTATGATCATCGTTTGCCCGCGCTACGAAGGTTATGACGAGCGGGTTACTCAATGGGTGGATGAGCAATTCTGCATTGGCAATTATGTGCTAACGGGCGGAGAACTGCCTGCCATGATACTTATTGACAGCGTTGTGCGATTGCTGCCTGGCGTACTTGGCGGCGAAACCAGTGCCGAAATCGAATCATTCCAAGACGACGATGTGACTATCGAGTTCCCGCAGTACACCCGTCCGGCCGACTTTCGCGGTCTCAAGGTGCCAGAGGTACTTTTAAACGGCCACCACGCCGAGATTGAATCCTGGCGTGCAGATGAGTCCAAGAAGATTAGTGACGCCTCGTTGCTACAGTCGAATCAAGAAAACGATAATCAGTTAATGTAATTTTTCGAGGTATGACACATGGCAGAGTTTGGATATCCAATAAGTAAATTTTATCAAGAGGGGTGTAGTTCGGACGAGCTCACGCTTCAGGGTGTGATTAAGGCTAGCCGATATTACGTCGGTGAAAGTATTATATACCTTCAAAGACCACGGTCGATTGACGAAGCTGTTATCTCCGGGCTGATAGAGGAAGCCTACGAGCATACGCATCGGCTTGTTAGTGATGACCAGAACTATACGTTTGAAACGGCAACGATAAATTCTAATGCTACGGGCGGCGATGTGGTTATTGCCGGTACGTACTCGTCAAGTTTGACCGGTAATCCCGGGAATGTTTATGAGCTCGCCACAAAAGCCGCTAGCGACCCAAGTCATCGCTATACCTATGTGGCGCTGCCCGGTAATGGTTACTCGAGTCCCCTAACTAGAAAAGAACGCCGTCATTTTTTGCGGTCAGGGAGTTTCTTGGTCAAAGAAGAGGGCGTTACGACAACTTTGCCTGTGGTTCGGGCTCTGGCTGAAGTTTTGCGTTCACATGATGTTTTGCCTAAACATTTGGCTAGCGATTCAGCGGGAGGCGTATTAATGAGTGCGCTAGGAGCTAATCTGCCAAAGAATAAAGTAGAAACCGTTTTTCAGAATGTCCGACCGGGCTTCAGTGATATGAGTAGTTTTATGCTTGCCAAGGGTATGCTTATTGATGACGGAAGGCTAGCTGCTAAGTATAAAGATAGCTCGCCAGACCCATGGAAAGTCGACGAATCTGCAAAAGCACTGGTCTTGGCTCACAAGCCAGAAGGCTTCGAGCCGCCTCATGTCCCTATGTTTGGCAGAGTGGCGATGCTGGGGTCGTATGCTCGCGGACTTTCCATAGGTAAACGCGGAGATAAGTATCCCCTTTGGGATGATACGGTGGCGCTCTTGGAAAGGCAGGGCGACGCTCATGTGCGTTTTGTCTGTGAGCAAGATGATGTGCTCATGACCGAATATTGGTCTGGCAGGCGCCTTAGGTCTTTGGTTCGCGGCTTGTCATATTTTACCTCCAAGCAAGTCGATCTCGTACTTGTTGAGAATGGCTACCACTCACTCCACACATACTACCCACAATTCGTCGATGCAATGCGCCTTGCGATGTATACTGATATGTAGTTATACAGGAGGGTCATTCGTATGAGATTGTCATTTATTAAGCCGGTTTACGCGCATTGCGACTTGCCGTGCGGTGTTTATGACCCGGCACAGGCACATATTGAGGCTCAGAGTGTTAAGGCCATCCAAGAAAAAATGGCCGCCTTTGAGGGCGACGATCGCGTCCGGGCAATCCTCATCAAGGAAGAACGGGCCGAATTGGTTAAACACCATCTAATGGTCTTGTGGGCCGATTATTTTAAGCCGGTTCACCTCGAAAAATACCCCGACTTGCACGACAAATTCTGGAAGGCAATTAAGCAAGCCAGCGAGTGCAAGCACCACAATGAGCCCGAAGAAGGACAAAAATTATTGGAGCAGATCGATGAGATTGCCAAGATTTTTTGGGAGACGAAGAAGGCCTAAGCTATATTTGCGGCGAGTGGTGGGCACGAGTATGTTGCCCACTTATAGCCCGGGTGAACTGGTGGTTGCCATAGGGCCGGTTAGTTCAGTCAGTGTTGGTGACGTTATAATCTTGAGCCATGGGGGCATGGAAAAAATGAAGCGGGTCGCCCAGCTGAACAGCAAGAATCAGCTGTATGTCTTGGGCGACAACCCCTTGGCGAGTACGGACAGTCGAACGCTCGGCTGGTTACCGGCTACGACGGTTAGTGCCAGAATTATCTGGCCGCGCCGACTAGCGCGTGCGTACGATTATTCGACGACTGGGCGGTGATTGCTTTCGCGCAGCGGAGTTTCGCGTAATCTCAAAGCAATTATTAGAGCTATCACGACGAACGGGATGCCGATTAAGAACATGTCGTGGAATGATCGGACATACGATACGAGGACGTCGTAACGAACAGTGGCCGGTAAGTGGGCTAGCTGGCTAAAACCACCCGACAAGCCTGAAGTAACATGCGACGCGGCGTTAGCTGGTAAAACTTCCTTCAAATGCTGACCCAATCGAGTGATAAGGATGGTGCCGAAGATGGCGCCACCAAGTGCACTACCGATGCTGCGGGAAAAAGCGACCGTCGATGTGGCTGTACCCATTTTTGAGCGGTCAACGGCATTTTGAACGGCCAATGTTGGCACCTGAAACAGCTGGCCAAGGCCAAGTCCGATGATGAACATCCAGGATGACAGTATCCAAATGTTGGTCGTAATGTCGACATGACTAAACAGCCACATGCCGATAATGAGCAGCGTTGTACCGATGATCGGGAAGATGCGGTAACGACCGAATTTCGTTATGAGCTTGCCCGAAGTCATCGAGGCCAAGAACATACCGGCTACCATTGGCAGCATCATAAAGCCTGATTTAGTCGGTGAGTCACCACGTACGATTTGCTGGTAAAGCGGAATGTAGAGGATGGCGGCAAACATAGCTATACCTGTGAAGAATGACAATAGTGTCGACACTGTAAAGATATCGTTTTTGAATAGGCTGAGCGGTATGATTGGTTCGGGTGAGCGCTTTTCGCGCCAAATAAAAGCGGCGCCGAAGACTATGGCCGAAACGGCTAGACCGATGATCTCCCATGATTTCCACGCAAAGTCGATGCCGCCCCAGACCGTAACTAGTATCAAGCTGACGACGGATAAAGTTAACAAACCGGCACCGGCGTAGTCGATGTGGTTTTCTTTTTTCTCAGGTTCGTGTAAATGCAAACGAGCGGCCACCAAACTGAGGGCAACGAAGCCAAGCGGTATGTTGATGTAGAAAATCCAGCGCCAGCCGGCAACGCCTAGGATGTGGTTTGAGTTAGCGAATAGCCCACCCAATACTGGACCGGCCACGCTCGAAATACCAAAAACAGCTCCGAAATATCCCTGATAACGACCTCGTTGGCGTGGCGGAATGATGTCGCCAATGATGGCCAGTACTAAGCTCATTAAGCCACCGGCGCCAATACCTTGAAGGGCTCGGAAGAAAACCAATTGGTTCATGGTTTGCGACAGGCCACAGAGGGCCGAGGCGACTAAAAATATGACGATTGATGCCTGAAAAATCCGTTTGCGTCCGTAAAGATCGCCCAATTTACCATAGATAGGCGTCGTTATAGCACTGGTTATAAGGTATGAAGTTGCGACCCACGAAAGTTTGGTTAGGCCATTTAGGTCACTGGCGATTTTTGGTAGAGCAGTGGCGACAATCGATTGGTCCAAGGCGGCTAACAGCATTGAGATCATCAAGGCTGACATGATAAACATGATCTCGCTGTGGGAGCGTTCGCCCTCGTGCACGGCATGGGCGGCGGCGGTGTTATTTTTGGCCATATTTTTCCTCTTTATTACGATTATTTAAATTTTTGGTTGGTATCTCTCTGGCTGGTGATAGGTCGACGGCAAATTTATTTAGCAGTTTTACCAGCTGTTTGCGTTCTTCTGGTTTCCAGCCCGACATGGTAGATTTTAGGTGCTCGCGTTTGGCGAGATAAAGGCGTTTGATGATGGCCGAGCCTTTGGGCGTTAGCCGTAGGTTAAAGGCGCGGCCGTCTTTGTCGTCGGCTTCCTTGACGATGTAGCCTGCATCCGTTAGTAACTGAGTCTTGCGTGTGACGGCTGCGGCTTCAAGCGATAGTTTGTCGGCAATTTGGTGAAGTTTGCAGACTTTCGAATCCGGACCGTCAAGCACGTGCAGGATAACCGCACTGGTACGATCGAGATTAACACCAGCCTGCAGGATAATTTCTTCCCAGCGCCGCTGCCTCGATAAAGCCCGATGCAAGAGCGAGAGCGACTGTTCTAGTTGGTCCAGATCTTTTTCCACGAAGACAATGTTAACATAGTTGTTTGTATCAAGTAAATATTTTTATCGCATTCCGATTGCGCTTACGGTAATAGTAACTCATACTATGGTCATGGTCCGGGTCGCGGCGAATAAGCCGTCAATTACGATTCGTCTTCAACCGAAGCAATTTCTCATAATGCTAACTTTGGTTTTGTTGTTATACGTGGTGGTACCGCAAATTGGTAGCATCGGCCAGAGTGTCGGCAAACTGCAGCACGCTAATCTTATTTGGGTTATGTTGGGCGCGCTTAGTTATATGTCTTCAAACTTATTCAGTGTCGGTGTCTACCGGTTAT
>DAIESS010000015.1 GCA_027346135.1 Candidatus Saccharimonadota bacterium | reverse complement strand
CGCGACTTATTTCCTATTTTCGATCGGCCTTATCGGCACCGGTATGCTGGCCATTCCAGTTCTAGCCGGCAGCAGTAGTTACACCATTGCCGAAAGTTTTCGCTGGAAAGAGGGCCTGTACAACCGACTTGGTAACGCTAGCGCCTTCTATGGCATCATCATTATTTCCATGTTGGTTGGCCTAGCCATTAATTTCCTCGGCATTGACCCCATCAAGGCTCTAATTTACGCCGCCATCGGCAATGGCTTAGTTGCCCCAATTATTCTGTTCTTTATTGTTCGCATTGCGGCCAATAAAAAGATTATGGGCAAGTGGCGCAGCGGCTTTCTGTCGACCGGCATTGGCTGGCTTACCACCATAGCCATGGGTGTGTCCGGCATTGCGGCTATCTTTGCTTTAGTTGTCAACTAATTACGGAGTGTTCAGCACTATTGACACGGTGTAATATATACACCCTTTTGTCAAGATGGATAGGCTGCGATGGCAGTGGCTGTATAGTTATTCGTTACGCAAGGCGTTAATCGGGTCTTTGCGCGCTGCCTTTAGGGCTGGTGCCGAACCGAACAAGACACCGACCAGCATAGATACAAACAAGGCTAACAATACAATTTGCCAAGATGTGACAGGCTGTAAATCGGTCGACAGACGCAAGATGACATCAATGATAATCGCCAAAATAATTCCTAAAATGCCGCCGGCCAGACTCAAGACGGCCGCCTCGGTGACAAATTGCATCAAAATCTGGCGGTTAGTCGCCCCGACAGCCTTACGAATACCAATCTCGTGCATTCTTTCGGTCACCGACACTAACATGATGTTCATAATGCCAATACCGCCCACCAGCAGCGAAACGGCTGCCACGCCGCCAATAAGAGCCGTTAATAGGCTAAGAATATCGTTTGTCACTGAAGCGCTCTCGGCATGGGTCAGGACCGTAAAATCATGCTGGCCGCCACGCGCTTTGGCGATATTGCGTGTCAGGGCATTGACCATTTCGTCATCATGATTCGACGTTCGTGGCTCAACCAAAATTTCGTACATAGACGCCCCATTATCACTAATCGATTGAGCCGTATCGTACGGGATGAAAACGGCGTTATTAAAATCGACATCAGCCGAAAAGGGGGCGGTTGCGAAATCGTCAAATATTCCAGCGACATAAAACTGCTCGCCGCGAATGGTAAAGGAACGGCCTAGCGGTACGGGGTCGTCGAACATCCGTTCGGCCACGCGCGAACCAAGGATAGCTGTCGGCGCTGCATTATTAGCCGGATCGAAGTTAGCGCCAAAACTAATTTTCTGATTAAGGGCAGACGCGAATCGATTGGTCGTACCGATAACTGTTA
The DNA here is from genome assembly GCA_027346135.1 of Candidatus Saccharimonadota bacterium. GTDB lineage: Bacteria > Patescibacteriota > Saccharimonadia > Saccharimonadales > UBA4665 > DAIESS01. The sequence continues at coordinate 13,970 of DAIESS010000015.1, read as the reverse complement.
TAGAGCCCGGACTGTGGTCGCCGCCGTTAACGCTGCCGCCAACGATCACTAGCGGTACAGAATAAGCTACGCCTTGTGTATGCTCAACTGCTAAAAGATCCCTCGAGGTCAACGAGCCGGCGTGGTTGATGTTAACTAACGATTTTATATCCGTGAAAGTGCCATGGGCGGTTTCGGCGCCAGGTCGCACAGTAATTAAATCGCGGCCATAGTGGTTAATCTGAGAGCGAATCTGGCTTTTAACACCTTCGCCAATGCTGATAATCGACACGACCGAGACGACGCCAACCACAATCCCGAGCATCGTCAAGAAACTGCGGCTTTTATTAGCCCTAACCGAGCCGATGGCTGTTTTAATATGACCGTAAGCAAGCGTTTTCATAAAATAACGTCCTTGTTGGAAGTTCGCTTACTTTTCTTGGCTCGCCCCAACGAGCGGCCGGTTTTACGCTTGCTGTTAAGGCTGGTCTTAACCGGCAGGGCGGTCATTAAGGCCGATACGCCAGCCATGTCATCATCCTCGGTCGTAACCGGTACGCTGTACATCAAGCGTCGTGCCGTCGGTGAAACTTCGCCTAGTTTAGTTTTCTCGTCATGAATAATCGTACCATCGTGCATGTAAACGACGCGCGTCGCGTAGCGGGTTAGTTCCGGGTTATGCGTCACAAACAGAACCGTATTGCCCATTTTATGAACTTCACTTAGCAGTTCCATAACTAAACGGCTACCAGCGCTATCGAGGTTTCCGGTCGGTTCGTCGGCAATTATCAGCTTTGGGTTGTTAATGAGGGCACGAGCAATGGCAGCACATTGCGCTTGGCCACCACTAAGCTGTGACGGCAAAAAGGATTCGCGCTGCTGCATGCCAACTCGCTCTAGCATGTTGCTGGCCGTTTTCAGGCGCCGCGCCGTCGTCATACCTTTATAAGTCAGGGGCAGGGCGACGTTGTCGAGCACGGTCATTTTAGGTAATAGGTTGAACGACTGAAAGATAAAGCCAACACTGTCGCGCCGAATTTTAGCAGCCTGATTTTGGTTAAGCCGGCTAATGTGGCGGCCGTTTAGCATGTACTTACCATGAGTTGGGCGATCGAGCAGGCCAATGATGTTCATGAGCGTCGACTTGCCACAGCCGCTGGGGCCCATAATCGCCACGAATTCGCCTTCTTTAATCTTTAAACTGACTTCGTCGAGCGCGAGAGTAGTTGCGTCGCCAAAGCCGTACAGTTTACTGACGTCTTGCAAGTCTATCATTGTCATTCAATACTAGTGTAACGCGCTTTTCAATCTGACCGCAAGGTGTTTTTATAGTAATTTTGCGCTATACTGTTCACGAGCCCATTCCAAACCGCTTTTAAGCTTAATATTGAGCAAGCGCTAGCCGAAGATACAAACCAAGCAGCAACGCGGCTGTTTGTGGCTTTGAGAGGAGAGGCGTAGTGTTAAGTTGAAGCTTTTGCGGCACAGCCGCAAAACGAGACCGCCACGTACGCCTCGACGAGGAGGGGTCGCCTAGTGGTTTATGGCGCTCGCCTGGAACGCGGGTTTACTCGAAAGGGTATCGAGGGTTCGAATCCCTCTCCCTCCGCCAAATAAAAGGACCGGCACAATGTCCGGTCTTTTTATTTTTACTGCTTACTTATTTGGTCGCGGTTGCTACGGCCGTATTTTTGACGGTAACTAATGTCGTTGAAGTTTTAACACTCGTGCTCGACACTGCCGGCGTAGTCGACGTGACCGCAGGGGTCGATCTACCAGTTGGCGAAGCCGTGGCCGTGGCGGCCGACTTAGCAGTTGTCAGCGACTTGTATGTGTCGGGGGCATATGCTTTCAAGACATTGCAGGCCGACAAGCCCTTGTTGCCCAAAACCTTCAGAAATGAAGCATCAAAAGCTTTTTGCGACATATCGCCATCCGCCAGCGCCTTTTCGACTGTCGCATCAATTGCATCCATTTGTTGCATAAGCGTCTTGCCGGTGTCGGCATTGCTGATTAGGACAACATTAGCGCCAGCCTTTAGGGCCTGTTCGGCAACCTTATCAACCGGCATACCGTTTAGCGCCTTAACATTTGGGCCAATTGCGTCGGTAATAACAGGAGCATCACCGGTCAGATTATCAAGTGCCGCATAGGCGGCCGGGTTAAGAATGTCGACTTTACCATTGTCGAGATTTTTATCAGGCCAGCCGGGAGTGATGCCATTGCTCATCATCGCCCAGTTATTAGTGCCCTTAAGCGACTCGTATGGCTTCAATACCCCAGAGCTTAAAATTTTGCCATAATCAGCCGTCGTCACGTTGGCGGTTGTATCGGTATTGCCATATGGCAGTAGATTAGGGTAGTGTTTAAGTGTCAATAGAACGCCAGCGGCTTTAGCGGCCGACTGATAAACGGGCAAATATTTAGCTGCATCGGCTTCCGAACGGAACATCCGACCATATTCTTGACCAGCCTGGGTTGATATATCCTCAACTGGTCCAAAAATTTGGCGTACACCCAAAGCGTTGACGGCGGCATAGTTGGCCGTAATTTTAGCGAGTAACGACGTTGGGTCCGGCTGAGTTGCCGAAATAGTGTCAGGTCCGGGCATTGCGATAGAATCTACCAGCTTACCACTCGAATCTTTTTCCATAATCTTAATCCGTGCTACTTTGCCGCCCTCTTGGTCGGACGCAAAACGAGCCCGCAGCGCCGGAACGGTGTTCTGTAACTCTTTTAGAGCAGCGGCATTAATGGTGTAGCCATCGGCTAAAACAGGTGGTGACATAATTGCCCAGTTGGTGGGGTATTTAGACTGAACCTTTTCCAAGCTACTAAAGTTGGACTCGGCCGTAATCGGTAACATAATCTGCTGGGATACTTTAACCGCCGCCGGTATGGCATCTACGCAAGCCGCCTGCGAAGGTACGATAGCAGGTGCTACGTTCTTGTTGGCGCCGTTAGTGGGCTTCGTATTCGTAGGTGACGGGGTCGATGGCGTAGTCTTTGGCGGAGCGGCGCTCTCGGTAGGGATCGGACCATTCGCGTCAGCCGTTGGATGATCATGGCCCGTCAGTTTGCTAATAGCACCTTCGAGGCTGTTATTAAAAGCTGGGTCCGAACTATGGTCCATGAACATCTTGGCGCCATAGCCAGCCCCACCGACAGCTAGAACAGCTATTAGCGATATAACTACCCCCTTATGCGAGCGTCGGGCCGGCTCTTCCTCATAATCGTCTTCGTAGTCGCCAACCGGCTCGTACGGTGGCTGTTCGTATGCTGCCGGGCTAGCAGCTGGCGGCTTTGGCAAGCCATATCCCCGAGGCACAGGTGTAAAACCGGGACGCACTAGCGAAACCGACACGCCCTGAGCTGGCGCAACTGGCGGGCGGGACTCATTTTCAACTGGCGGCGTGGGCGGTTGAACCGGTGGTACCGGTGGCTGGTTTTCCGAACCTAATGAAGTAATATTTCCTTCTGGATCAATCATAATAACCTCAACCTATATCTAGGTTTTATACTATACATAGAAATTTATCTTTTGCAAATTTATGATCTAGCCAATCAGCGTGCCGGTTGGCTCGTTGGCAGCGACACGTTGGATATTGCCTGCTTCGAGAGCGTCAAAGACAACAATCGGCAAATCATGTTCCAAAGCCAAGCCAAGCGCCGCTTTGTCCATCACCCTAATCGCCTCATCGGACAGGGCTTGGTCATGACTAAGATGGTCGAACTTGATAGCGTCATGGTTATGGGTCGGGTCTTTGTCGTAAACACCGTCAACTTTGGTGGCCTTCAAAACGACATCGCAACCCAGTTCTAGTGCCAAGCTAACGGCGGCCGTATCGGTCGTTAGGTAAGGGCGGCCAATCCCGCAAGCCACAATCACAACGCGGCCGTTGGCTAAGTGTTTCTCGGCCAAGCGGTGCACGAACGGCTCGGCTACTTGTTCGGCAAAAATATTGCTCAAGCAGCGCGTCGGCACATTGCGCGATTCAAAAATATCGGTTAGGGCCAGGGCATTCATCATCGTGCCCAGCATGCCAATATGGTCGGCGGTAACACGGCGAATGCCATGTCCGGCCAGCTGAGCGCCACGGGCATAATTGCCGCCGCCCACCATAATTACGACCTGCGTGCCGCTTTCGGCGACCCCTTTAACTTCGCTAGCTAACCAAGAGCCGAGCTCGGCATCGATGCCACCTTCAAATTTACCTGAGAGCTGTTCGCCCGAAAGTTTTAAGAGCACGCGCTTATACATCTGTAATAGTGTAACATACGATATATGAAGATATACTCGTGGAACGTTAACGGCATTCGCGCCGTCATCAAAAAGGGAACTTTCCAGACCTTCGTGGCCGAACACCAGCCGGATATTTTGTGCTTGCAAGAAACCAAGGCCGAGCAAGGCCAGGCCGTGATCGACCTGCCGGAATACACCGAATATTGGAACAGTTCGCAAGCTAAAAAGGGCTACATCGGCACGGCTATTTTCAGTAAGCAACTGCCGCTGTCTGTCGTTAACGACATCCCCGAAGACATCGCCAAAACCCACGGCCTGGTAGCCGACGGTTACGGCAGTTCAAACCACGAAGGGCGGGTGATTGCCGCCGAATACGACGATTTTTACGTCGTTACCGCCTATACACCGAACGCCAAGGACGATTTGTCGCGCATACCATTAAGGCAGCAATGGGACGCCGCCTTGACGGCCTACTGCGCCCAGCTGCAAGCCAACAAGCCGGTTGTTTACTGCGGCGATATGAACGTCGCTCACACCGAAGACGACCTCGCCAACCCCGGACCCAACAAGGGTAAAAAAGGTTTTACATCCGAAGAGCGAGCTGGCTTCGACAACTGGCTAGCAGCCGGTTTTGTCGACACCTTCCGTCTGTTTCAACAGGGCAAGGGCTACTACACCTGGTGGAGTCATTTTGCCAACGCCCGCGCCCGCAATGTTGGTTGGCGCATCGACTATTTCCTTGTGTCCAACACACTTAAAGACAAGGTTAAATCGGCCGAAATTCATGCCGATGTTTTGGGCAGTGACCATTGCCCGGTCAGTGTCACGCTAGACCTCAAATAAGCTTCACGCTACACTAAACCAATGAAAACAACCACTCTGTTATTGCTGCTGCGCGACGACGAAATCTTACTAGCCATGAAAAAGCGCGGTTTTGGCTCCGGCCGTTGGAACGGCGTTGGCGGTAAAATCGAGGGCGACGAGACCATCGAACAGGCCTTAATCCGTGAATGCCAAGAAGAAATTGGCGTTACACCAGTCGAATATCAACCTGTCGCTGTACACGATTTTCAGTTTCCGGACGGCACATCGGACATGCAGGTGCACACCTACTTATGCCAAAAGTGGGAAGGTGAACCCGTCGAATCCGAAGAAATGGCACCACGCTGGTTCAAAATTAGCGACATTCCTTATGACGATATGTGGCAAGATGATATTCACTGGCTGCCACTTGTACTTGAAGGCAAATGTCTGCACACACAATTTACTTTCGATGAGAACGAAAAGCTCGTCGACACCCACATCCACGAAGCACCGGCCCAGATGATATAAACCTGCCATCCAATATATATTCCGTATTTGCAAATATCAGCTAATTGGCGTATGCTGGCTAATTCTGTTGATATATACTGCATTTTACTTCGGCAAGCCAGCCGCCAAGGCAAAATCATGAGCGCCGAAAAGATCAAACCCGGTACCCTTAAAGGCTTCAGTGACCTCGAAAGTCGCGCCAGTACCATCCAGTCTTTCCTCGAGCAGCGGATGGACATGCGTTTGCAACACGACTTGGACAAATTTAACCCAGCTGTCACCGACAACGCCGGCCTTTTTGAAACCATGGGTCAAGAAATTGCTAGCCTCGCCGTACCGGCCAGCCACCGCCAAATGGCCGCCTCCGTCGCAACCACCGGAGTAATTTTTGGCTCACTGCTAAGCGGCGACATTCTTGGCCAGAATATTTGGCTGCCCAAAACCGAACATCTGAGTAAGTTTGCCTACGCCGACCCAGGCATTCGTAACATCAATGCCGTACCACTTGGCTACCTAAATGAACGCCCAACTCTCTCAAAGCTTTCCGAAAACTTCGAATATGCCCTCGGACGGCAGTGGCGGGCAGGCGATTTTTACGTTGCCCGTATCGCCGTCGCTCACGTCCTAATGCAAGCCGACGAGCAACTGCTAGAACAACATATCGACAAAGAGGCCAGCCAGTTCGCCTACGCCATGGATCACTGGTTAAACGATTTACCCGACAAATAGACATGATTCTTGGCGCCAACTGCCAAACCAGTACAAAATATTTATTTTTTAGTGTATGTTTTTAGTAATATGAGCGCCGAACTAATCAAACCGGGCACCTTGCCGGGCCTTAACGATCTCGAATCGTTGGCCATGGCAAATAGTCACTATTTTAGAGACCGCCTAAAGCATGGTTACCCGATTGATGAAAACATGCGCGCTTACACCGATAAGTTTCGTGAATATAGCGAGCTTATCGGCAGCGTAACCACGCCCGAAGACCCTGCGCAGGCAGCCGCTGTTGCCAACCTCGGCATTATGGCTGGCGCCCTGATGGCGCGGGACTTGCTCGATAACCCTCACGAATGGGGTATTGACGAGTCGAGTATATTCGAAGCTCCGACCGACAAGCTGATACACTTTGTCCAAAACGCCCCATTGGTATACCTGGCCGAGCGAGAAACCTTGAGTGGCTTTGTTAATCAACAGGCCGGCGACATTTGCCCGCAGCAGGCCAGCCACTGCTACCGGGCAGGGCGGACAGCACTCGGGTTAATCTATCTGTTAACCGATGACTTTTTGTTAAACAAATATATCGAGACAGAGGCCGCCAGCTTTCGTTACGCTATCGACAATTGGCCCGGCAACATACCCGATTAAGCCGACAAAAAAGCGTTAACCGTAAGTAATTTTAAATTTACCCTTTTGGGTGTATGGTTTGTTAATGAGAGCAGAATTTTTACAACCTGGCGAATTACCCAGCTACGAAGATCTCGAGAGCCTGGCCGCTAAGCGCCGCGATGAAGTATCCTTGAAACTTAGCGCCACCATAATGGGGCACGAGGTTTTAAAAAACAAAACTTTCGTCCCAGCCGACGTCAACGAGTCAATCGGCCAGTATAGTTCCAAAATCACCCGGGCCTTGTACGGTCTGGAGTCACCCGAGACTCTTGGCGTAGTCAAACGCTCGCACATTTTCAGTATGATGTTAGGGCACGAATTGGCCTCCGGCAGTACCATAGTCACGATTAACGATCTCCCGGTCACGCTAGAAACCTACGACGACCTCGTGCAGTATCTCACGGAAGCGCCGCAAACCTATCTGCAGTCCCGGCCTAACCTGACGGCTCTTATCGACGACTATTCAGTCGACCTCTGCCCACGTCAACAAATTATCTATGCCGATTCGATGTGGATTGCTGCTGGACTGGGACTATTGCAAGTCGAACAAGCCCATCTGGACGAACACTTAAGGGTAACCATGCCAGCTATGCAAGCAGCTGTCGAGGGGCTTGATGACTTCGACTGGGACGCCGATCTTAAGAACCTCTAGTAGCGCCCAAGGCGGGTTGCATCTTGCCGTTTTTGTAATAAAGTAGGGTTATCATGGATATTTTGGACCCTCGACGACGCCAAGAAAATTTCCCGCACGAGGATCTCACCCCCGAAAACGCCGATTTTCTCAGCCTAGTCCTAGCCAATGAAGCCGCCCTAAACGACGGGCATAACCTTGCCAATCTGACGCACTTTATCTTCAAAAAGACTCATCCGGCTCTAGTAGCGGCAGCCGGTCACTTATTCTTCGACCCTAAAGAAGTCGCCGCCATCAACTTCGGTATAACGGCTTACGAAGCAACTACTTTGTACATCGCCGCTGAGCTGCAAATGCCCAAGCCGGAAGAACTCGCCTTTAACACCGCGTTTATGATGGGCGACGGCAACATTGACGGCAAATGGAAGTTCTTTCAAGAGGCCCAAGAAGAGCTGAGGGGCGATAGGGAACGTCTAGCCGACGTAATCGCCGAGAGTGCCGCTAGCCGCTACAAATCGTTGTCGTACCTAGCCGTGGTGGGCTGTGCCATTGCCTACAAATTCGAAGATTACACCACCGAAGGCACAATCGTTAATAAAGACTAGTAACGACATCGTAAGTTGAGAAGACATGTGCAAAGGCCTCAAAATTTGCGCGGTGATGTTTGTTATGGCATAATCGAGCAATCTAATGGAGTGAAGAGACCGCTATGAATAGCCCAGAACTGCAACAAGCATGGAAACAACGCCAGGAAGAGATTAAGAACGAAGCAGCCAGAGAGGCAGCTCAGGCCGCCGTGCAGGCTGCAGCCCAAGCCGAAGCCATTGACAACCACCGACAACTAACCGAGCACGCCCGACACGCCGGCCTAGTCGCCCTGACTCTAACCGATGTAGTCGGCTGGTCACAAGACGAGCAAAGTTTCTGGCGCTATCTTCGTGACACCCGAGTAAGTAACCTCATCGAGCTTGGTCCGATCGACGAGAACGAAGGAGTTTACGGTTTTGCCAGAGTCCACGTAGACCGCGCCCAAGAAGAACGCGAAGTTACCGTTCCGCGCAGGTTCCGCAAGCCAAAGGTCACTTCAGAATTAGTCGCTAGCGATAAATTTACGACCTTAAGTACACGCTTTTATGCCGGCGATGCCGAAGGCGGCGACCTCGCCCTAATCTCGTGGGGCTATTGGAGCAAAGACCAGTCCGCCTTTGCCGACGAAGAAAACCTTACCCAAGTCGAAGATCACTTAGCATATTTGAGCGAAAAACTCGGCGTAGAAGTCCCAACCGAATAAGTTCACTCCGTCTATCGTTACGGCGATAAATATAATTAACAGATGAAATTAGCCGTCACCATCAAACCTAACAGCAAAAAAGGGCCGCTCGTGGAGCAGGGCAGCGATGGGCTGACGGTTTATGTTCGTGGACCAGCTGTCGAAGGCGCAGGCAGTGCAGCTAGTAATTAAGCATGGACGCCTGAATGCTACTGCATAGACTCCAGGTATTCGACAATCTCTGGCAATACACCACCGTGCCAGTATTTTTCCTGTTCTTCATCGCTCCACGAAGCAAGCGGCGTGCTGTAGCCGTCAGGTATGAAGAGGGAATTTGCCGGCCATTTCGACGGCTGATAGTTGCCCGGTTCGGCGATCGTGCCCATGTATTTCTTAGTGAAGATTCTTGATGATCCGTCAGGGAGGCTAACTGCAGTTGCGTCGAGGAAGTATGCGGTTCTATCCTCTTCACCATCTAGCATGGCCAGGATTTTCTCCTCAGTAAGCCACTCGTTGATAAACTTCACAAAGGGGCCGGGGAAGCCGCCGAGCGCCGGGATGTAGAAGCCCGCATCCATTTTGAGACAAGGCTCACCGAGTTCGCGAGCTCCAAATATAGCTGAATACTTAGCTACTTCTTCGCATGACTCGTCCTGGATTTCCGGAGTTTCTAATTGCTGTTGAACCAGCTCGTAGCCTGTTAGTCCGTCAAAGTAATTCTGGGCGATCTTGAATTTGAGCTCATTGGTCGTAAGGTAGTTGATTTTCATATTACTCATCATTATAGCGGGCAAGTGATATAAAGTAAGATGATAATACCTCGTCGCGTGTGATCTAAAATAGCTGAAATGCGATATACCGTCACTATCAAACCTAACAGCAAAAGAGGGCTGCTCGTGGAGCAGGGCAGCGATGGGCTGACGGTTTATGTTCGTGAACCGGCCGTCGAAGGCGCAGCCAATGCGGCGCTGATCAAACTGCTGGCCGAATACTATAAAGTACCGAAGACGACCATCGAAATTATCCGCGGCCACACCTCGAAACATAAACTTGTCGAAATAAACCGAGCTCCAAACCCGCATTAGCTGGCGTGGTGCCGAGCCCGGTGCATTGCCTGGACGGCGGCTTCGTCGCCAGCTGTCGTTAAATGCGACCGCAAAACCGGCATAAAAAACTCTTCTTCTTTGTTGAAATGCAGCAGCACTAAAATGTGCAGACTATACAGCACATTACGCAAAGCCGGCTCGTCGACCGGTCCGGCCATCAGTTTTTCCAACCGGCGGGTGTGAACAACCACTTCGGCATGCTCATACGACATTAGGTTGGTCGCACCAGTGTTACCCATGTAGCGTGCCACAATCGGGTATAACACCTTGTCTTCGCTTTTGGCATGAGGGATAAGCTGGTTGTGCAAAAAATCGTAAGCTTCTACCAGGTAGGGTCGCAAGGCCTTCGGCGATACATAGCCAACGGCATCGGCCGCGGCTTTAAGTTGCTCGATATGCGGCAGCATCTCTTGATGCTCTTGTGTCACATGGTCGAATACGTTCATCGTCTAAATTCTCCTTACAATACTCAGCCTAGCGGCAATGGTGATAAAAATCACCGACTTGCGTCACACCCCCGTGGTGATTCGAAATAGTGTTTTTAGAGCAGCACCCTACGCTATATATGCCGTTATGGCCGTGGCCAATCGACACTAGAGGTCGGTTCAGCGTACAATGGCGGTATGAAAACTACCGAGGTAAAGAAGTTCGCCGTTTTTGACATCGACGGAACGGTTATTCGTTGGCAGCTTTACCACGCCATCGTGCACGAGCTGGCCAAGATGGGCGCCATGGGTCCCAAAGCCGATCTATTAATCCGTCAAGCCCGGATGAACTGGAAACAGCGTTTGCACCACGACTCATTTCATGACTACGAGATGGTCCTAGTTGAAGAGTACCGCAAAGCCCGCCACCAGATTAAAATTAGCGACTTTGAGACGGCCGTTGACACCGTATTTGACGCTTACAAAGATCAAGTCTACAACTACACGCGCGACCTTATTAAACGCCTGAAAGGCGAGGGCTACATGCTGTTCGCAGTGTCGGGCTCGCAGCAAGAAATTGTCGAAAAATTCGGCGCATACTATGGTTTTGACGATGTAATTGGCTCGAGCTACACCCGTACACCCGACGGCAAACTAGGCGAGACAGCCTACTCGCCCGTACTCGACGGCAAGGGCCCAGCCCTAAAAAAGCTGATCGACAAACATGGTGTTAGCTTGGCCGAAAGTTACGCCATTGGCGACAGCTTGTCCGATGCGGTCATGCTCGAAATGGTCGAACGCCCGATAGCCTTTAACCCGGACGACAACCTGTACAACAAGGCCCGCAGCGAAGGCTGGGACATTGTGGTCGAGCGCAAGAATGTGGTCTACCAGTTGAGGAAAAGCGATGGATCGTACCTTTTGGCAGCGACAAACTAAAGATCAGCCGCTGTTTCCGGACATGGTCTGGAGCCAGCCCGAAAACCGGCTGCACGCCGGCAAATTATTGATAATCGGCGGCAGCGGCTACGAATTTAAAGAGCCGGCCAACGCCTATGGCGACGCGCTGCAGGCCGGGGTAGGTACGGCCAAGGTTATTTTGCCAGCCAGCATGAAGAAAACCGTCGAGCATATTTTTCCCGAGGCCGAGTTCGCACCACATACGCCCAGCGGCAGTTTTGCGCGCAAGGCTCTGGCGCAATTTTTGGACGCGGCCGAGTGGGCTAATGGCGTGCTACTAGCGGGCGATTTGGGTCGCAACAGCGAAACAGCTATCTTGCTGGAGACCTTGCTTGCCAAATATCACGGTTTGCTTGTACTAGCCAATGATGCCGTCGATCACTTCCTAGACGCACCAGGCGCCTGTCTGAGCCGTCCGGACACGGTAGTAGTATGCAATACTGCTCAACTGCAAAAACTGGCAGCGGCGGCCCATTTTACCACCGCATTTACTTCGACCATGCCAATGTTGCAGATGGTCGAAGCATTACACGAATTTTCGGCCACTTACAACTGTAATTTTGTCACTTGGCACGACGGCGCTATGTATGTGGCCAGCCAAGGGCAAATCAGCACCACGCCGTTCGATAACTTCAACTCGACTGATAGCGCCGCCCGGGCAGCCGTGTGGAGCTTACAAAACCCCTCGAGGCCGTACGAAGCCCTAACAACCAGCCTTATTGCCTGACAAAGCCAATTCTTTACCAAATGCTAACAATTTTGCCGCGACTGTCATATTTGACGAGCGGCAGGTCTGTTTCGCGGTCATCGATCAGGGTGCTCATACAGGTTGGATCAACAAACTGCGTGCACCAAGCGCCAAGTTCACGGATGTGTTCATCGGACATCGGCGGTTGTACGTTGTAGTGGGCGACAGCAGGACTGCCCAGCATAGTGACAACTAGTTGCGTGACCGTTTCGCGCGGGTCCATTTTTTCGATCCGGTAATCGCGCTCGGTAAAAAAGTTCGGCCATTTCTCACCAGCCTGGCGGACAATCTCGTGAGCTTCTTTACTAAAGCCAATAATGCTCGACTCGCCCTCGATAGGCATAGGGTTTTCAAAAACGCGAACAAAACGATTGGGCATTAAAAATATCCTCTAAAATGTATTACAAGTCTAGTACTATAACATCATTTGATGCTTTCGTATAGAGGAAAACTGTAAATTATTGCTTGACTTCTATTGTGTTTATGGTATTGTTAACAGATGAAAGAAACCGTCCGCTCTCTGTCGGCCGTTCGTAACAGCCTGGAAGTTTATCGGCCACTGCGCGAGGAATCGTCACGCCGTCTGCAGGGCATTATGCGCATCCTTGAAGTATATATGGCAGATGAGCACTACATTGCTCACGACGACCCGTTCCGCTTATCGCTGCTGTCGAAACGGGAATTTGACCGTATCCGAAGCCGTCATGAGGCCCTATTGCAATTAGCCTTTGATCGAGTCGAAGAATCCAGCCGCGCCTGGCAAACTGTCGACATGCGTTCGCCAATGCCGAACGTAATGCTTGATGGAGTCACGACTTACCAGCCAAACAAGCACATGCACTGCGTTAGCCTAACTACGTCTGACATGCGCCTGCAAAATGACCGCTCGAGGATGTTCAAAATGTTGTCCGTACTGGGCGGCGGCGAGATTAAACCGACCGCACAGATCGAACTGCCACTGAGCTGCTCGTCAGCAGAGGTACCGTCCGAGGCTATCGAGCGAATTAGCGCGAAATTACCAGTTATGATTGAACTGTTAGCCGTCGAAACCGAGACACCGACAACATTAGTGGCTTACGAGCAGCGTAGCGCTTAAAGAGAACTTAATCGAATAAATAAAAAAGATCGCTGTAAAAAGGCGATCTTCTTTATTTGGTGGGCGAGGAGGGACTTGAACCCTCACGAGCGTAAAGCTCACAAGATTTTGAGTCTGGCGTGTCTACCATTCCACCACTCGCCCAACAAATTATTTTGTCGGAGTAGTTGGCGCTCATTAGCGCAACGTTCGACGCAACAGGGGTTATTGTACTATACTTGAAGAGCAAGAGCTAGTCCTTGCCGCTCGAAGGAAAAAGTAATGAACCCATCGTCTAATCCGCTCTTCCCACACGATTCGAACCAGTCCAACCAAGCAGGGCAGGATGGCTTTACTTTACCCCAAAATAACCGGCGCATCGAGCCACTTGGCGAGCAGGCAAGCGAACAAGCCCCCGGCGCCAAAACGGCGGCCGATCTCATTCGTGAAAAACTGGCCAAAATTTATGCCGAAGAACCCGACGCCACCACCGAAGCCCACGAAGCCGAAGTAGTCCGTCCACGGTCAAAACACCAGGATTTCATGCACCGCTTAAGCACCTCGGGCATGAGCCTGGCCGAAATCCAGACCGAATGGCACAACTATTACGTGGCCTTGCCCGACAACGAAAAGCATCAGGTCTGGCAAGAATTTTATGACAATAACTCCCGCGCCCAAAGTCAGGCGCAGGCACCCGTACAGGCCGCCCCAGCCCAAGATTTACGGCCAGTATCACCACAAACGCCAGCCGCCATTCATTCGCAGTCGTTACCGGTTACCGAAAAGTCTGGTATTGTCGTGGCCGATCATGTGCCAAAACCCGAGCGGACGGT
>DAIESS010000014.1 GCA_027346135.1 Candidatus Saccharimonadota bacterium | reverse complement strand
TATTGTAGCACGCTGGTACGCTAGACTTTTTCGATGGGCGCAAAGGCGATATTAAGCTTGCGCGTTCCCTTGCCTTTGAAGAAAACTGTTGCCGTATCCCCATCAATTTCAACAACCGTACCAAAGCCAAAAACTTGGTGACGGACGCCATCACCTTCGTTCAAATCGGGTACGTAGCGCGGTTCGTTATCAAAGGCTGTCGGCTTTAATGAATCACTAACATCCGAACTATAACCCGATTGACTCATGACTGAATCATAAAAACCAGCACTGCCAACATTACCGGATGCAAATTCGCCATCAATCTCACTTAAAAATCGGCTCGGCGGATTATGTTGCACGCCGCCATAAAGCAAACGACTCGAAGCATACGACATGTAAAGCTCTTCGCGGGCACGCGTCATGCCGACGTAACACAGGCGTCGTTCTTCTTCCATTTCCGACTGGTCGTACAAGGCGCGGCTATGCGGAAAAATGCTTTCTTCCAGACCGGTCATAAAGACTACCGGGAATTCCAAACCCTTGGCAGCATGCAAGGTCATTAGCGTTACGGCATCGCCATCGAAATTGGTTGTGTCGAGATCGCTCACCAAAGCAACCTCTTCCAAAAACCCAGCCAAGCCAACGTCCTGGTATTCCTGCGCTACGCTAAGCAATTCCTTGACGTTTTCCTGGCGAGCCTCGCCCTGCGGAGTACCGTCGTCCAAATAATGCAAATAATCTATCCGGCGTAATAACGAATCGATAAAACCGGCCACTGGCACATCTTCGACCAGCTCGCGCATCCGGGCTAAAATGTCGCCGACTTCGTGCAGGCTTTTGCGGGCTTTGGGCGTTAAGGTCGTACAGTCACCGACCGCTTCAAGTGCCTGTTGCAAACTCAGGCCATTATCCCTCTGCCAGGCAAAGAAATTCTCGAGCGATCTTGTGCCGACACCACGAGCTGGCACATTGACGATGCGTTCAAAGCTTACCCGGTCTTCCGGCTGAAAAATAATCCGCATGTAGGCTAAGATGTCTTTGATTTCTTTGCGGTCATAAAATCGCTGGCCACCAACAATCCGATACGGAATGCCGTAATGCACGAATGCTTCTTCGATGGAGCGGCTTTGCGCGTTGGTACGGTACAACACCGCGTAGTCGCGGTAATGCCGTAGCCCGCTGTCGACGCCGCCACGGATTCGACGGATAAGCGTTTCGCCCTCGATGCGCTCGTTCATCACCGGCACCATCTGGACCGGCAGACCATCGCCAGCATCGGTCCACAGTTCTTTGTCTGAGCGCTGTGAATTTTTGGTGATGATGGCATGAGCGGCATCGAGGATATTTTTAGTGCTGCGATAATTCTGCTCGAGCTTGATGATTGTGCAATCTTTATAGTCTTTTTCGAAGCGCAAAATATTGCGGAAGTCGGCGCCGCGCCAAGAGTAGATCGATTGCCAGTCGTCACCAACAACAGCAATGTTATTGTCGCTGCCGGTCAATAACTTGACTAATTTGTACTGCGCCAAGTTGGTGTCCTGATATTCGTCGATCATGACATAGCGAAATTGGTTGAGCCATTTTTTGCGGATTTCCGGCTGAGCTTGCAACATGTGCACCGTCCGATTTATGAGGTCGTCAAAATCGAGTGCACCTGCATCTTTTAGTGCCCTCTCATACAAAGGAAAGACTTGGGCAGCGGCCCGCTGGACAGGTGTTGTAGCATGCAATGCATATTCGGTCGACCCGATCATTTCGTTCTTGGCGTTGCTAATAATGCCGCTGATTGCCCGCGCCGGGTAGCTTTTTTCGTCTAACATCAGCTGCTTGCTCACCTGCTTGACCGCAGCCTGGCGATCGGATTCGTCGAAAATAACAAAACTGCGCGGAATGCCAACATTCTCGCCATCTTGACGCAAAATCCGTACACAAATACTGTGAAAAGTCCCCATGTAGGGCATAAAACTACGATTGTCAGCGTTTTCACCCAACAGGGCAGCCACCCGATGACGCATCTCTTTGGCGGCTTTATTAGTGAAAGTCACGGCCAAGATGTTATACGGCGTCGCTTTACCACTAGCGATGATGTAGGCAATCCGATGAGTCAGCGTCTTGGTCTTACCACTGCCAGCACCGGCCTGGATAAGTAAGGGGCCTTCCGTTGTCTCCACTGCCCGACGTTGCTCGGGGTTCAAATCAATAAGAAGTTGGTCTAACACTTATATATTTTAGCAAAAAAGGCTCGCCTCTAATGCCGTAAATTTTACCAGCGACACTCGGCTTAAAAGAAATTAGTGGGCGATGAGTAGCCGGGGATACTAAACAAACCGACGTCCCAAGCCGCTAAAAACAACACGACAGCCAGAACAACTATAAGCACAATGCCAAGGACGACGTGGCGATGAACACGGCGCTTTTGGACAGCCCCGATCGGCAAGTAATAGGTGCCGGCGGCGATTACTTTTTCTTGTTGCTCGGCAAGTTTTTTAGCGGCTTGAAGCTCTTTTTGCTCGGCTTCGGATAGGCCGCCCTCCGGCTTTTCATCGCCGCCAGCGACTTCTTCGCCTAACGGAATTTCGCCTGGTTCATCGTCGTCTTTCGGCTCTGTTCCCGGTGCAGTATCAGTCACTTCCTCATCTTTCACGGGCTTGTCATCCGGTTCATCAGCAGGCTTCGTCTTTTCTTCTTTGACAGGCTCTTCTTCGGCCGGCTCAGCCTTAGGCGATTCCTCGACAACGGGCTCAGCCTCTGGCTCCGGTTCTGGCTTAGCTTCGGTTTTTGGTTCGTCCGGTTTTTCATCCTTCAGCGGTTCGGCAATTGGTTCCTCGGCTGGCTCGGCAGCGTCAGCTGGCTCAGCCTCTTTGGCCTTTTCTTCGTGCTTTTCGGTTAACTTTATCGCCTGGTCAATTTCGGCCGATGCCATGGCCGGTGCACCCGGCGCCGCTTCGGTGTCGTCCTTGATGCCAATAGTTAGTGGTTGCAGAACAATCTTGTGGCTCATAGAAGTTGGAGAAGTGTTTTCGGCCGTTTTAGCCGCATCATCGGAAGATATATCGCCGCTCAGTGGCTTCACTACCATCGGGTCCTGCAAAACCGGACGATTGGATACAATTACCGGCTTGGCGGTCGTCGACGGCGCCGATCGACCAGGTCGACTGACATCAAAAATCTTTACAGGAGCTTTTTTTCGTTTTACTTCAGCCACGGATTTGTCCTAATTCTCGCGGCGCGTTCGATAAGCCGCGTTAACAATTTCTGAAAATTTATGATAATTGAGGCTCGCACCACCGACCAACAGGCCATCAATACCTGCGTCCAACGACAATACCCCCGCAACATACTCGGGCTCGACACCAGCACCATACAATACCCGGACTTCTTCCGATACCTTCTGGCCGTACAGTTCAGCGACATTGTGCCTGATAAAACGAACGGCCTCATCAATCTGAGCTGGTTTCGCCGTCACACCAGTACCAATTGCCCAGACTGGTTCGTAAGCAATAACTACGTCCCTAACATCGTTAGTCGTCAGATTGCTTAGCGCGGTCGTCAATTGATCGTGTAAAACCTGTTTGGTTTCGCCGCTTTTGCGTTCATGCTCGGTTTCACCAATGCATAAAATAGGCGTTATGCCGTTGCGAACGGCCGCTTCAACTTTATTGCGAACAACTTCAAGGGTGTCGTGAAAGTAAGCCCGTCGCTCGGAGTGGCCGACGATGCAGTAATGCACCAAGTCACGCAACATCGTGAAAGATACTTCACCAGTAAAAGCACCCTCGTCTTTATAAAAAGCATTTTGGGCGGCTAAGCGAAATTTACGCCGGTCAATTTCTAGGCTTAAAGGTTGCAAGCAAAGCGTGCTTGGCGCCAAGACAACTTCGACGTTGCGATGGACATCAATCCGCTCACTTAAACGATGCACCAGCAAGCTTGCCTCATGGGTGTTGAGGTGCATTTTCCAGTTGCCGGCGATCATTAATTTACGCATAGTGGTTATGGTTATTGTACCACCTCCGGCTGATCAGTCTTATCAAGCAACGCCGCGACACCGGGTAATGTCCGGCCGGCCATTAGTTCTAGGCTTGCACCGCCCCCAGTTGAAACATGATTAAAATGGTCGACCAGTCCGAGTCGCTCGATGTAACCGACGGTGTCGCCGCCGCCAACCACGCTAAACGGACGATGTCCGAATTGTCCCAGTATCGACTGAATTATCAGTTGTGTGCCGTGTGCAAATGGCCCAGTCGGACCCTGCAAACCGTCGACTTCAGTTACGCCCATGGCGCCGTTCCAGATGACTGTTTTGGCGAGCTGCATGCTACCCGCAATGAATGAGCCCGAGAACGGCCCAATGTCTAAAATCATCTCGTCGTGCGCAATAGTTGAAGCACTGTGCGGCGGTCGTTTAGGGTAATTCTGCACATCGGCAATAACGTGCGCACTAAAATCGACGATGCGAGTCTGGGCTGTTTTGTCCATCTTATGCGCCACGACGGCATCTTGCGGAATATAAAATATAAAATCTTGGCGGCTGGCCTTTTGACGGGCTTTCTCGATGATATCCTTGGCAATCGGCACATCTTCGGCTTCGTACATGCTTTGCGCCACATCGATGTCTTCGGCCTTCAAAAAGGTGTTAGCCATAGCGCCACCGATGGCAACAACGTCGGCAATCTCGATAAACTTGTGCAAAACTTCGATTTTATCGGATATTTTAGCACCGCCTACCACCGCCATAAGTGGCCGCTCCGGCTTTTGCATGACATTGGTGATGGTATCGACTTCACGCTCCAACAGCAAACCGGCTACACTTGGCAAAAAGTGCGTTACAGCATCGGTACTGGCGTGGGCGCGATGGACCACACCGAAGCCATCTTGCACAAAGACATCGGCCAATGATGCCAATTTTTGAGCAAAATCTTCGTTGTTTTGTTCTTCTTCAGGGTGAAAACGTAAGTTTTCGAGTAATAAAATCTCACCAGGTTTTAGGTTACTGGCAGCTTTTTCCACCTGCGGGCCAACGCAGTCTTTTACAAAATTGACCTTTTCTTGGCCCAGTAGTTCACTAAGCCGAGCCGCAACCGGCCACAAGCTACACGTACCGTCGCCGGAGCCTTTTGGCCGGCCAAGGTGAGAGCAAATGATTACCTTGGCGCCTTTGTCGAGCAAGTATTGCACCGTTGGCAATGACTGCTTGATTCGATAATCGTCCGAGATTTTGCCATGTTCCAAGGGCACATTATAGTCGGCACGCAAAAGCACCGTCTTTCCGGCTAGGTCAATATCTCGTACCGTCTGTTTTGTAAACAAGTCCCACCCCCAGCTTACCGCTTACGCTAAATTATATAGGAAGCAAGTAAATTTTCTAGTCCAACATCCTCACTTTAATCGTATCGGTCGTACCGACAACGCCCGGGTATTGGCCCGAAGCCGTCACCACGATGTCGCCTTTTTTAAGAACCTTAACTTGTCGCAACCAATCGGTTAGCTTGATCGCTGCCTCTTTATTGGCCGGTCGAATGTACGACTTAATGCCGTAAACAATGGCCAGCTGTTGAGCGGTGCGAATTTCGTCGGTTACGGCAATGAGTGGAATATCCGGACGCAAGCTGGCTAATTGGATAGCGGTGGCGCCCGATTTAGTTTCGGCAATCATGGCTTTGGCTTCGACGGTTTTCGCCAGATGAACGACAGCCTTCGATATCGCCACTTGTTTAGTGTGCTCGCCCTTGTCGTTAAAGACGGCTCTTAGCGGTGCGTTATGCTCGCTGTAGGTAATCACCCGCTTCATAATCTTGACGGCCTCAATCGGATAATTGCCGCTGGCGGTTTCATCGCTTAGCATCACACAATCGGCACCAACCAAGACGGCTGTTGCCACATCTGACACCTCGGCGCGAGTTGGTTCCGGCGCTTCGGACATACTAGCCATCATTTGAGTTGCCACAATGGTCGGCGTAGCGTGTTTAAGACCCAGCCCGATGATATTCCGCTGCACCACCGGCACTGATTCGGCTGGTGTTTCGACCGCCAGATCACCCCGCGCAATCATAACCGTGTCGGCCTCTTCGACGATTGATTCGATGTTTTCAACGGCGGCTTTGGTCTCGATCTTGGCGATTACCTTGGCGTTAAAGCCCAAGTTCCGCATCATGCGGCGCAAATTGACGATATCATCGGCTGTCTGCACAAAGCTAAGTGTGACATAATCGATATCTTGAGTCGAACCAAAGGCCAAGTCGGCTTTATCTTTTTCGGTAATGATGTCGCCACCGAAGTCGGTGTCGGGCAAGTTCATACCTTTGCGCTTGATTAAAATACCGTCGTTTTCGGCTCGCACATGCACCACGCCATCTTGAACGCTCGTCACAATGGTCTTCACTTTGCCGTCGTACAAGTACAATTGCTCACCCCGTTTTATCTTGGTCGAGAGGTCGTATTGTGTCGGGATATGGCCGGTCGCTTCGTAGTCAGAGTGATAAGCAAACGATAGCCCCTGGCCTTTTTTAACGGTAATAACACCGTCAAAATCGCCAAGACGAACTTTAGGCCCCTGTAAATCCTGAATAATTGCAACCGGCTTGCCATACTCGAGGGCTGCCTTGCGGATCCATTTAATTTGCTTGGCACTGCCTTCGTGCGTGGCATGGCTAAAGTTTAACCGTAGGCCGTTGGCGCCCGACTTAATAAGCTTCAATATAGCTTCGTAGCTATCTGTCGATGGCCCAACCGTCGCTATTATTTTGACACGCTTAAACGACGCCAAGGGCACGTTTGGCGCGACATCAGTTAAACTCATAAATACCTAACCCCCCTCATTTATCTTCAGTATACACCAACGTACACCTAGAGAGATGTACGTTGGCTGTTTTTAAGCTTCTTTTTTTGGTGTTGACTCTACAATTTCAAGGTGACGAAATTGTTCGCTGGCTATTCGACCCGCTTTTTGGACGATTTGGTCATAAAAAGCTTGGCGGCTGCCATTTAGCTCATGCGGCACACTTAAGAGGAGTTTGGCGGCGTAATTGTGCTCACGTGACAGCGTTAAAACGCCCATGGCAACAATGTCGCCAGGTTCGCGCACCGGCTTATAGCCAGCTGCGAATACATAATTTTGCGCCTCGTCGTGCGGAAGTGCTATATCTAGACTTTCCGCCACGTCTACTAAGCCAAAAAGCCCCTCGCGCGTAACGCGGTTAACGCCTATCTGATCTTCTATTCCACTCATGGAGTGATATTCTTTCTCTGCCCGCTGGCAGCTATTTTAAAATTTTCTATTCTCATCTACGAAATCCCCGAATTTTACAGGAATTCTTAGGTGAGAAGTCGAGTTTATACCGTTACAACGTAATCGATATCGGAACTTAATTATAGCACTAACTCTAGGGCTTAAAACCCTATTTTAAGGTCATTGGCTATAAAAAATATTACACAACGACAATCGAATGTAACTTATATATTATACTCCTGTTTTCTATTTTTGTCAATATCGTTACCCCTGATACATAACTTATGTACGTCTTGGAGTATAATTCTACCCAAAGAGGGTAATTAATTGAAAAACACCGTAATCATCATATTAGTCGCAGTCATACTAGCCCTAGGCGGATGGATAGTCTATGGCAAAACGCGACCAGCCACCTCACCAACTAATACTACTTCACAAGTTAATAGCACCAAGGTTCTCGATTATTCGCATCACGAGCTAACCAGTGTTGGCTCCGATATCTACGGACAGACCAGCGCTACACAACTTATTCTGTCGTACAACAATCTGCGCTCCTTGCCTTCGCAACTTGGCAACATGAACAAGCTAACTGTTTTGAAGCTCGACCACAATCAGCTGCAAGGCTCGTTAATTGCCGAAATACGCAAAATGCCGTTGGTGACGCTTGACGCTAGCTACAACGAGATGACGGGCGTACCGGCCGAGATCGGCCAGCTTAACAGCCTGGAGACTCTTAATTACAGCTACAACAAAATAACGGCTCTCCCTAATGAGATTGCTAATTTGCATCAGCTACGAACTCTAGACCTAACTGGCAACCCGGTCACAGCCGAACAAATCGCCAAGCTAAAAACTGAACTTCCCAACACCAACATTATTTTCTAGCCTGCGATTCGGCACGCACTTCTCGTATCGAGGCCGTGTTGGGCTATACCTTTAGCGCCAGCAATGACCCACTAAAAAGCCCACGCTTGGTGAGCTGTTTTATTTGGTGACCCCGCGGAGAGTATAGCGCCTGCGCGCATATATCTCCCTCCAGTACTCGGAGCGAGCTCCTGCGCGCTTCAGTCGCTATCGCACTCCTCCGGAGTTCAATTCTACTTCGTAGAATTACCAAAGAAAAAGGACCACCTTATGGTGATCCCTTTTCTTTGGTGACCCCGCGGAGAGTCGAACTCCGGTTGCCGGGATGAAAACCCGGTGTCTTGACCGCTGGACGACGGGGCCATAATGACGTTGCCAGAAAAGCAAGCCTAACGACTAAAACTAACCTTTAAATTAATTCGTGTAAGACCAGAAAATTGTACCATAACAGAGGCGCGAAAGCAACTTAGAACTTGTTCGAAGTTGCCGAGCACCGGTAGATATATTTGCAGAATATAACAGAGGCGCGAAAGCAACTATGAGCTTGCTCGTAAAATAGAAATCCCCTTGGGTTATAAGGCCAAGGGGATTTCTGAGGAGTTTGTTCTCGAGCGGTCAGTCATTGCTCTAGTAAACTATTGCGTAGCGTAACACAAAAATGTGCTTATGGCTACCGCTTATCCACAGCTTTGCAAAAACTGCAAAGCTGTGTCAGTGAAAGCGGCTGCTTTAGCTATCTCGGCTTAGACGACGTGCCAAGAACAGACGGTGGGCAATCGCGCCAGCGGCTGCAACGGCAGCGAACAGGCCTACGACTTCACCAGGACCGGTGTTAACCAATGTGCCCGGAGTCTCCGGAGTCGTTGGGGTTGTCGGCGTGGTTGGTGTAGTCGTGAACGTGACAGAAGCAGTACAAGCTGGGCCGCTAGCTGTTACATCTTTACCGTTAACTGTGAAGTGGGCAGTTGCGGTAATTGTGTAAGTGCCTACGGTTGAGTACTGGTGGCTCTGACCAACAAGGTTGTTGGTAGTAAGCGCAGCACTCTGGTCGCCCCAGTCGAGTACAACATTCTTGAACGTAGCACCGTTGGTTTGGCTGGTCTTGAACTCGCTGACAGTTGCCGTGCGGTTATCGCCGGCAGTAACCTTCAGTAGATCACAGCTGTATTGCGGTGAGCTTGGAGTTTTACAAACCTTGGTAACAGTCGTTTCAGCGGTGTCGAAGTACTGCTGCATGCCTTTTGGCTGAGCAACACCGACGTTGCGGAAAACTGTGTCACCACAAGCGAGCTTGTCGGCACCCGGAAGTTTAGCTTCAAAAGTAACTACCAGACCGGCACCCGGCGTGTAGCTGCCGAGATCTAACCCGCCAGAAGCAATGTTGTTGCTACTGTCGAGGTTGTCGTTCGGGTTGTAAACGTGGGTTGTGCCAGGTACGACCGTCATGTTTGGCGGCAAGTTGTCGCTAACGACGACGTTGTTTTGAGTAGTGTTACCAGTGTTTTGGTAGGTAATCTTGTACTTCAAGGTGTCGCCTGGGTTAGCAGTGTTGGTCTTGGCCCATTTGTTGGACTCGTTAGCTTTTTCGACTTGCTTGACTACTTTAACGCCAGGAACCATGACACGTGCGAGCACAGTAACGGTAGCCGAGAAGTTGTAGCAAGGCTTTTCGTTTTCCAAGGTCAAACCTTGGCCGCTGGTTACAACAGCGTCGGAGATTGGGGTCTCGACGTAGTTAACGTTGGTGTTGTCACCAATGTTGTGCTTCCAAACAGCTGAACCTGGGATGTACTGCAGATATGCGTCTGCGCGGTCCAAGTTAACGGTTGTGCTGTCGGTAACAGTGTTGCTGTTGTCGGCCTTGATGGTTGCGTTAGCGGTCTGAACTTTGCCAGGTGCACTTGGCAAACCAATTTTTACAGTTAGGTTCTGAGCAATTTTGCCAGAATCTGGGTTCTCTTTGTTGTGGTAGTAAACCTGGTACTTAACGACTTGGTCGTAGCTAGCGTTTACCGATTTTGAGTACTGGGTATCCCCGGCGGTTACATTTGCAACGCCCATGGCACCTTCGATTTGAACCGTATCTGCGGCCAAAGTCAGGGCTGGTAATGCAAAGGCGAGAGCCACGATTGCGGCGGCGCCAAAACGCTTGGGGAGAGTGCTGAACATACGTGAAAGAAGTTTCATCTTACACCTCCTAAAAATTTACATGATCAATTAAATAAACAGCTAAACGTTATTTTTCGCGATTGCTCTAAATTGTTAAATAACATCGGGAAGATATTCTCCACCTCACAAATCCCAATCTTTACGAGCAAATTGTATCATATCCGTGCAACATTGTCAATTCGTTTATGCTTTACAGGCCTAATTTTTAAGGGGCGGACAAGTCAAATCGTTACAAGACACTTTGAAATAAGAAGATGAACAGCGAGAAGAATAGGATTTGATAGAGTTAGAGAAACCGTTTAAGGTTTCAATCTCGTCAAATTGACTATTCTTCTCGCGTTAGACGCGTTTGTTCACCATTTTGCTTTAAAGAACCCTAAGGGGTTCCTGGGACAAAGCATCGAAGA
Organism: Candidatus Saccharimonadota bacterium; assembly: GCA_027346135.1. Taxonomy (GTDB): domain Bacteria; phylum Patescibacteriota; class Saccharimonadia; order Saccharimonadales; family UBA4665; genus DAIESS01. Next base: position 6,220 of record DAIESS010000014.1, on the reverse strand, counting down.
TGCTCAGACCTGGTGTGAGTGAGGTTACCCTCGCTCGCATAGATCTTGAAGTCCCAGGAACCACCCTCGGGGAGACCGATATGATGCCATCCGCATCACACTGCCGCCGGATAGGCGTCAGCTCGGTCGGTACAGCTGCTTAGCCTACGGTTGTCGGCGCAGGCGCTGTGTGGGTCGAGCCACAGCCCAACGATGGGTCGCACGTAGGCGTTCCCGTCGAAGGCGGCTGCGTGACCGTCCCACTGGATCCTCCGGGAGCAACCGTCTGGGACGGCGGCAGTGCCGGTGCAGTTGTCGGAGCACCCGAGCTGCCTCCGGTCGGCTGACCGGGGTTGTGCTGCGGATCCTGACCAGCGGCCGGTTGAGGGCAACTGGGGTCCTGCGGGTTGAGCAGGCAGAAGGCCGACTGGCTCTTCTTCCAACCACAAGGTCCGGAGGGAACCCATCCCTTGCCAGGTGACGGCGGCCGCGTGCAAGTCGTCGAGGTCGGTGGCGTCGTGTGCGACGTCGGCGGTGTGGTGTGCGAAGTAGGAGGCGTCGTCGACCGGGTGGCCGGCGGCGTTGAGCGCGGCGACGTGGGTGTCGTCGGCTTCGGGGTCGGCGGCCTGGTCGAGCCGATGTTCCCGCAGTCCGCGCGAACACTGGCGTCGATGACGACCTTGCCGTCCGAAGCAACATAGACCCACATGATGTCGCCTGCCGTGTGGCAAACCTCGCCACCACGAACGAACTGGCCGTTCACGAGAAGACCGTTACCGTGGTAGCAGACATTCTCGGTGAACTGAACCGGAACGAAACCCTCACCCCTGAGAGCCCGCTGGTACTCCGAGGCCGGGTAGCCACGAAGTGCGGACTTCAGCTGCTGGCGCTCGGCCTTCGATGCGGCCGAACTGCCGTTCAGGAAGCTCGAGAGCTCCTGGGTGGAAGTGATGCGCGCGTGGAACACGTGCGTACCGGGATCGTTGGGGTTCTTGTTCCAGTCGACCTCGCCAACCTTGATCTTCCCCTTCCAGTCAGGCAGCGCCTTGGCGATGGCCTCGGCGGTCTGATGGGTGGTGAGATCCTTCGGCGAATGAGTGGCCGTGATGCCGCCCTCGATCTTGCCGACGCGGGTCTCGAGAGCGCTGACGCGCTTCTCAACCTTACCGAGCCGAGCATCGAGGGATGCGACCTGATCCTGCAGTTTCGAAATGTTCTGGTCCTGCGCGTTGTCGCGCTTGGACTGGTTGTCGACCGCGACCGTCAGGTCGTTGCCGGCCTTGGAGGCGACAGCGTCGACCTTGGCGTTAGCAGCATTGAGCTGCTGTTGCAGGTCGGCGACGTAGGACGCCTCGCTTCGAGCGACAACGACCGACGCGAAGAGCATGCCCACGAGGGCAAGCACCAGCGCGGCCGCCAGCCACCGTGCCCACACCCAGAAGAACTGGGCGATGAGCGTGATGGCCCAGAGGACCCAGAAGAGGACCAAGAACCAGCCGGGGAGGCTCCAGTCGAGACCGGCGAGCAGGACGACTGCAACGAGCAGAAGTCCGAGTACCCGCCAGAAGACGAGCACAACACCAGACACGACCAGGGCAAGAACGAACACCCAGGTCGGCCAGTCGAGTCCGTGAACGAACATGTTGTCACTTCCTTTCTTGGTTTGACCGGGTGGTCAGTGCCTTGGGGTGCGAGCCGGTCCACCATCGCGGTGGCTCCATGCCCACTGGGCTCCCCGAACGAGGAGATTGGAACGCTTGGACTCGGCCTCTCCCTTGTCGGGGAGATCGACGTCATCTTCAGACTCGTCGTCTCGCAACGCCTTGGCCTTGCGCTCACGCGCGAGAGCGTCCTCGGCCCGGTTGAGCCGGCGGCTGCCGATGGCCTTGGCGTGGACCGCGAGCTGAGCCTCGACGTCGTCGAGACGCTCGTCGTGGTCGACGAGCAAGGTGGTGCACGCCACACGGAACTCCTCGTCGCTGACCTCGCCCGAAGGCGACAGGTCGAAGAGCTCACGGAAATCCGACTCGGACAGGCCCGCCGCGGCGGCGAGGTACCGAACCGGTACTCCCTCCTCGTGAAGCCTGGTGGCCTCGTCGCGCTTCGCCTGCGTGGCCGGGTCGTCCGAAGACGGCGCGGTACGCGTCCGGCGGGTGCGCCCGGAGGGGGTCTGGTTGGTGACCTTGCTCGGCGCCGTCGGTGCCTGCTTGAGCTCCTCGGCCATCTCGGAGAGACGGTCGGCAACATCCGCTCGCGCTGACTCGTCAGCGGTAACACGGATCTGCCGGATCTCCTCCTCGTGCTTCAGCTCAAGCTCCTTGAGTGCGTCGTTGAATCCTGACATTGTCCTCCCCTTTCCCGGGAGTCGATCCTGACCCTAGAAAACTAGGATAGTCCGGATACCATTACTCCCCAAGGGAGATGGTTGGCTAACGGCGTGTATTAACACCGGCAACCAGCCACCTCCCTCTTGAAAATACTCAAGGAAGACAAACAATTTTTTAAAGCAATTTGGTAAAACATTGGCGTCTTTGAACCATAAAAAATGGTTCGCTCTGCCATGGGAGCTTCTGGAGCTTAAAAAGCTCAACAACGCTCTACCAGTGCAGATCATCTCACTCCTACGGTTCAACGCTTTTGGCCTAACCTTGGCCTACTAGCCATCAAATATATGCCAGCGCTTGGCGCTAGTAGCGGACGGCGGATTCGCGTCCGTCAAAAGGAGTAAAGTGATCTGCACTAGTACGCCAGGACTAACGGTCCCAGCCAGACAGAGATAAGTGCAATGTAATGATCTGACTTGTTAATGTACCCTTGTTATGCAAGGATTCCCGGCGCAATACCTTACGGTATAACCAGTAACGGACTTACTATCTCTCACCCCTGTAACAAAGACTCATACAATGTATCACAAAATTGCGTTTTTGTCAATAAACCACTAGGGGTAACGGTCCGTTAGCCAAGCAAAAACTCTCCCCTGTTACGGGGAGAGTTCGAATGGGGAGGTAGCTAATCCGAAAACTACAGGCTGCTACGACGTAATTGGAAGCGTCGGAAGCCCAAGCCGGCGGCGACTGATGTGCCCAGGAACAAACCAAGCATATTGCCAACACCAGTGTTAGGCAGTTCGGCCGGTGGCGTTACAGGCGTCACGCCAGTATCGATTGAGGCTTGGCAAGTGTCACTCTGAACACCACTTGCCGTGTTGAACGAAACCGTAGCCACGATTGTATACTTACCCTCTTTAGCATAGTTGTGAGTTGTCACAACAGTGGTAGAGCTGGAAGGCTGAACATCGACTGCGTTGGTGCTATCGCCAAAGTCAAAGCTGGCACTCTTGAGGGTGGCACCGTTGCCCTGAGAAGTGGTGACAGTGAACTGGTACTGCAGCTGCTCTTTGTTGAGCAAAAGCGGTTGAACCGAAACACACTGCTGGAAAGGCTTGGGCTGCTCGGCCTGGACAGTGATGACGGTCTTACATGTGGCTGATGTAACTGTAACGGTCTGAGCGCCGGGGAGGCTAACATAGACTGTAACGCTAGCCGTGTAGCTGCCCGGTTTGGCGTAGGTGTGCTCAACGGCCTGGCTGGCACTGGTCGTGGTAGCGTGCGTGCCATCGCCGAAGTCGTAGTAGTATTTAACGAGCTTAGCGTTGTTGGTGGCAGTAGCTTTGGTTGTAAAACTGTACGTATCTTTTTTGCCACTTACAGCGGTCTTTTGCAGCAAGTCACAGCTATATTTCGGAACGACGTTAGTACCCTTAGCCGGGTTACCGCAGACGTTCATAACGGTAAACTGGGCGACGCCCTTGTTGTCGAACATGACCAAAACTGGTTGGCTGCTGAACTTGTGGTAAGCAAAGTCGTCCTTGACGGTACTGCGATAGTAAGTCTTGCCACCAATCTGCATGGCCGTGTCATAGCTGTGATCAACCCGACCGATTTGCCAAGCGTTGGTCAAGACGGTCTGACCGTCGACAACTAAGTGGCCATCGGCGTAAAGTGTGCCGGCACGAGAGGTGTTAGTAAAGCGGCTGTAGTCGGTGCTGCTCAGACCAAAATAGTTATAAATAGTCGGCAAATCGCCCTGGGCATTAGCCTTGACCTTGTTGATAAAGTCAGTGCCGCTGGTGTAGCCACACGGCATAATGTTGTTGGCGTAGCAAGTTGCTGCCGAAGAAGTTTGGGTTTTGACTAGTCCTAGGATAGCGGCAGCACACAGAACGATCAGTGCTACAGCAAATACATTGAGTTTGGTACGTACAGAATTTAGCATCATAAGCCTCCCCGCTTAAATGCCAAAATACTAGCACGATGTTGACTTATTGTCAATGAACTGGCATTGTGCTTATGCTTACTCTTTTGACTCTATTTTAGCTTCAGCGACCCCTGTTTTGGGTGCTTCATGAGACATGGCTAATTTGCTCTTCGAGAAGGTAAAACCGAAGGTACTGCCCTTGCCCTCTTTGCTTTCAAAAATAATCGCTCCGCCCTGGGCCGTAATGACCTTTTTCGCCATAAATAAGCCTAGACCCGTACCGTCCGGTCGCGCCTTTTGAGCGTTGCGTGCCCTATAGAACTTTGTAAACAAATGGTGCTGCTCGCTTACTGGTACGCCGATGCCGTTGTCAGTGACGCGCAGCTCGATGGCAGCCGGTTTTTCCTCCAGGCTGACGACAATAGTACCGCCTGGCGGGGTGTAATAAATAGCGTTATCCATAAAGTTCATGATCACCTGACGTATCTTTGTCTCGTCCATATTGAGCACTGGGAAATTAGCCGGTTTTTTATACGACAACTTGATCTCGCGCGACTCGGCCGTGTCGACCAGCTGGCTCATTTCTTCCTCGATCATCGTGCTCAAGTTGACCGGGCTCCAGTCGATAACGAACTTACCGGTTTTAAGCCGCGACACGTTCAGGAGGTCGGCGATAAGGAAAACCATGCGCTGTGAGCTGATGAAAGCCTGGCTGAGCATCTTGCGCTGCGTTTCGTTCAGACTGCCAGCATCCCCTTCCAAAACCATGCTTAAATAGCCCTTAACACTGGTCAGCGGCGTCCGCAACTGGTGACTGGCCATGCTTATGAAGTCGTCTTTAGTTTCGTCGAGCGCCTCAAGTTTAGCGTTTGTCCGCTTAAGCTGCCGAGTCGCATCTTCAACCTTCTGCTGCAACGTCGCGTTAAAATTCTGGATTTCCTCGAAGTGAAGCGCATTCTGGACGGCAATAATTAATTCGTTAGCTACGGTTTCGAGTACGGCAGCATCACTCCGCGTGTATGGGTTGCCGCTCTTTTTATCTCCTAGCACCAAATAGCCAAGCCCCTCTTCATTGCTTCTCATGTTCTGCGCAAGCCGTACAATAACAGCTACCTGGTTAGAGCGCATTAGACTTTTGAGCTCCGAATGCTTCTCTGGCGGCAGATCGTCTGCAATGATAACTTTGGTATGACATTTTGGAGTAAGTGCACGCACCCGGCTTATATCGTCCTGCGGTATATTGAGCTTGCTCGAACTAAAAATTCTTTGTTTATTTCTCGCATCACGCAGGCCAATAAGGGCAAATTCTGGCTTAAAGGCAGTTTGGATAATTGATACGCTTTGGAACATCAAATATTGCGTATCAAGACTTGTAACAAGCATGCGGTTAAGCTGGCTGAAGAGACGTTGAGCATCATAGGTATCACGGAAAAAGAATTTATTTGTTATTCGATCAAAGAATTTCTTGGTTGCCGGAAAGATAAACGCCGTGACAAGTGCAAAGCCAATATAGAAAGTTCGTTGCAAGGGGCTTTGGGTGGCTCCTCCGCCAATTTTCTCTGATAAGCCTAGAGCAAAAACACTATAAATTATGCCTATACTTGCAAATGACAACAGGTAAGCAAGACCGCGTGCCACGGCGGCCTGTATATCAAAAAGGTGATGCCTGATAATCGCGTAAGCCATTGAAGAGGTAAATATCAGCATATACACGGGACCGAGAGCTATAAGGCCCGTAAAGTGAAACAAGTTCACCAGTACGAGATTCGATAGCAAAATTAGCCCAAATGTCGCGCCTAACCCAAACAAAATAAAACGTATTTGTTGGTGCTCGCTTCCCTTACTATGCCGGTACTTATTGAACAACGAGGTTATACCGAATCCCAGTAGCCCGACAACCACAATGGCGAATACAACAATCAAGGGGGTCGGCCCCGGTGCCTCGTTAATCTTAGGCTGATGATACAGGAACGGAGAAAGAGCA
>DAIESS010000013.1 GCA_027346135.1 Candidatus Saccharimonadota bacterium | reverse complement strand
CAGGCGTAAAGCCAGGCGCTTCGCCAACAATATCCTGCACAGCTACAAAACGAGTTCGATCGTAGGTATCGACCGCCAAAGGACCAACTATCAGCCGTGTTACATTCCGGCGTGTATAGGTTAGTTCTGGGAACTGCTGCGTGACTGCGTGATGCGCATCGGGGGGCAATAAGACCGACTCCATTAACACCTCGCTGCCATTACGCTCGAGCGACCATTCACCAATAAGTTCCGGTTGAGAGTCCTGTCGTGCCATATTACATATATTATGACACCTTGGAGGAAGTATGTCTACTTCTCGGCCTTAGGTGGAGTGGAGATGACGGCGTCGACGATACCGTATTTTTTAGCTTCAGCGGCGGTCAACCACTTGTCACGTTCCATGTCTTCGTGAATTTTTTCGGGTTTTTGGCCGGTGTTGTTTGCCATAATGGACTCGAGTAATTTCTTGATGCGAAGTGATTCACGCAAATCGATTTCCTGGTCGGTCACCTTACCGCGCGTGCCGCTGGACGGCTGGTGAATCATCACTGTGGAGTTAGGCAAAACAAAACGCTTGCCTTTCGTGCCGCTACTGAGCAAGAAAGCTGCGGCCGAAGCCTGTACGCCAATGCCAACCGTTTGAATGTCGTTTGTGACGTACTGCATCGTGTCGTATATGGCCAAGGCGTCGTAAACACTGCCGCCAGGGCTATTGATGTAGAAGAAGATATCCTTTTTAGGGTCTTCGGCTTGCAAGAATAAAAGTTGAGCCACAATGATATTGGCTGAGGCCTCGTTAACATCGCTGCCTAGAAAAATAATGCGATCTTTTAACAAGCGGCTGTAAATGTCATAAGCTCGCTCGTAGCGGCCATCGTTTTCGACAACTGTTGGGACTAATACGCTCATGTTACCTCCAAAAGTTTGTTGACGTTACTAGGTTAAAACCTGCAGTAAGCTTTGGCACCGAGTTTAGGTCGAGCCCACCGCCTTACCAACACTGTAGCTCATAAATTAGCACTCTGCAAGTGTGAGTGCTAATTTTGCTTGTCTTGAAGAGGATATTCGTTTTCGTAAAAGTCAGCTAGTGCCTTGGAAATTAGGTGAGCCTGCTCGGCTTCACTCAACAAATGGTTGTCAGGCTCCTGCTCGACCACATCGGCCCGGAGGTACATATAACTGAATCTATCTCTAAACCAGCTTGCTAGTCGGTTTAGTGGGCTGGGTTGATCTTGTCGGGAATAAGGCGAGGATTCCATATCTTATATCGTTAATTTAGACTATTTGGCGGTCGCGTATTCAGTTAAACGAGCGATCGTCTTTTCGGTAAGCATACGTGACATAATGTCGCGACGGTTTTCTGGCTTGTCGAGTTCAGCCTGCATGGCCTTGTCGGGGTATTGACCCTTAAGCAGCTGTAAGCGCAGGGTTAATTCATCGGGTGTGACAGAAATTTTTTCGGCTTCAGCAATCTCGGAAAGTACCAAGCCAGCTTTAACATTCAGCTCGGCCATTGGTCGGTTGGTTTCGCGGTGGCTTTCTTCGGTCTGACCTTCTTCTTTCAAGTGCTCATTCCAGGTCTTGCCCTGGTAGGCCAAGTTTTGGCGCTCGCGTTGTTCCTGGCGCTCGATTTCTTCATCGACAAGCGTCTTCGGAACCTCAACCGTAGCCTTTTCGGCAATCTTTTGCAGTAATTCGTTCTGGTAGGCGGCCTCGTTTTGCTGCTCGCGCTCAGATGTTAGCTGACGCTTAATGTCGTCCTTGAGCTCCTGCAAGGTTTTAAAAGGCCCGACCTTTGGCGCAAAACTATCGTCCATTTTTGGTTCGACCACAGCTTGAACTTTTTGAACGGTAACTTCAAACTTAACGGCCCGGCTCTGCAAGGCTTTTACGCCGTAGTCTTTAGGAAAAGTAATGTCGAATATTTTGGTCTCGCCGGCTTTCATGCCAACGACTTCGGGTTCAAAACCCGGGATGAAGGTATTGCTGCCAAGAACTAACGGATAAGCTGCGCCATCGGCGCCGGCGATTGGCTCTTTGGTTTTGGCGTCCTGACCCTTGAAGTCGATGATGACTTGGTCGCCGTCTTTAGCAGCCCGGTCAACGTCTTTTTTATCGGCGGCGCGCACTTTTAGGTCATCCAAAACAGCTTTTACATCGTCGGCAGTGATCTTAACCGGCTGTTTGGCCAGCTTGATTTTCTTGTAGTCAGGCAGTTTGATTTCACCAACAGCTTCGACAGTAGCCTCAAATTCGAGCGTTGGAAACGGCACAAATTTTTTAATGCTAACTTCGGGCTGAGCAATTGGGCGAACTTTCTCTTTTGAGATGGCTTCGCTATACAGCTCATTAATGGCGGCTTCCAAGAATTCGGACTGCAACAAAGACCGGTCGATCTGTTTTTCGACTAGATTTAGGGGTGCTTTACCACTGCGAAAACCGGGCAGTTTAACGCCGCGTTTACTCAAACGAGTGAGCACTTCGGTCTTGATGTGAGATAAGTCAGCGTCCTCGGCAGTAATGGCCAATTTGACGGTTGTGGGGTTGGAAAAAGATTTTTTAGCTTGCATAGACGCCTAGTGTAACAGAAAATCGCCTCTGTTACCAGATTAGCGCACAAGTGCCACTAACAAAGTGACGCCGCCGACCAGCCAAGCCACTTCCACGACCGCGCCAATTGGCCGCTGAAACCATTGGATGCGATCGGCAAAGCGATTAAGCAAACTCGGTCGCCAGGATTTACCCGACTTAACTTTCACAAAGCGATTAATCCAGAAAAAATCGGGTAATGTTGCCACGAAAGCACATGCAGAAGCCAGCAGCCAGTAAGCTGGGTGCAACCAGGCTAAAGTGCCGACAAGCGAAACGCAAAGCACCGCGTCCGTTATCAACATTCTGGCAAAAAGCCCGCTTTTAAAAAGCTCAGCTTCGGGCATATTGGGCGTGTAGTGCGGCACGGCATCGAGCGCGTAATGGGATAAAAATGCTACCGGTACGGCCACAAGTGGATGTGGCAACATCAGCCCAATGATGGCGCCTGTTACAGCGTGGTTGGTCGCAGTCATAAGGTCTACAAGCCTCCGACAGCGGTCGTGCCTAAAAGTTCGGCCTCAGTTCCCTGCTGAACGTGCCGCGAGACATCTTCAACCGTTACCATGCCACTTGCGGTTATGCCGCTCAAGTAATGCAGCACACGGTCCGACATCGGTCGGCACGCGCTACTGCGGTTATAGGTTAGGTCAATAATTTCACGTTGAAATTGCTGTATTCCGGCCTCACTCATAACAGCCGGACGATACTGCTGTTCACACATAATATAGCTGTCTAATCCTCGAGTAACTTCTTACTTTGATGACGGCGGTTGTCTTCGATAATGCTGACGATGCGTGAAATACCATGTTTTTCCTCGACGCCGGTGCGCAAGTTCTTGATGTTATATTGTTCTTCCTGAAGTTCGGTTTCACCGATGATAATAACGTAATCAATGCCCTTTTTGCTGGCGGTCTTGAGCTGTTTGTCGAGTTTACGGCCGGTAAAGTCGACGGCCAGGCGCATGTGGCCATCCTCGCGTAGTTCGTGCAGCAAATGCTGGGCTTTTTCGTAAATATCGCCGATAAGCACAACATAGGCATCGGTCTCGGGCTCTAACTTTGGCAATAAATCGTGCAGTTCCAAGAAATTCTGCAGTGTGGCGTCGCCCATACCAAAACCAACCGTCGGTACTGGCTCAACGCCAAACAGACCCACCATGCCGTCGTAACGGCCGCCGCCGAACATCGACCGGTTGTTGTCTGGGTTGGTGTCGAAGGCCTCGAACACGATGTCGGTGTAATAATCGAAGCCGCGCATTAAAGTGACGTCGAATTCGGCATTGTGTACGCCAACGTTAGCCAGGTTTTTTAGCAGCTCTTGCAGGCCAGCTAGCGATTCGTGCTGTTGCAGTTCGGCCGGTAATTCGCTGATGTGTTTTGCGTCCATCACGGCCAATAGCTTCTCGACAACACCTTCGTCGCGTTGGGTTGGGTTGCAAATGGCATCGAGCTGGGTAATAAAATCAGCGCGATTGATCTTGTGCATGCGGTCGATCAAACGAACCAAGCTGCTGGTCTGAACAGCGTCGAAGTGCAGGTACCGGTCCATCGCGTATGTCATAAACTTACGGCTGTTGAGCTTAATGGTGTACATGTCGTGTCGGGCACCAAATACCTTCATGCAGGCGTCGAGCACCTGAATGACTTCAAGTTCAGCCTTTTGGTTGTCGACACCAAAAATATCGACGTTCAGTTGCCAGAACTCGCGCATACGGCCGCGCTGCGGACGCTCATAGCGCCACAAATTGGGGATGCTGTACCAGCGCAGTGGGTAAGCTAGTTCTTGGCGGCGGCCAGCCACCATACGGCTGACGGTGGGCGTCATTTCGGTGCGAATCGTCACACTGCGATCACCGCGATCTTTAAACGTGTAAGTTTGCTCGTCGATAATCTCTTGGTTACCTTTGCTCAAGTACAAATCGGTCGGCTCCAAAATTGGGGCGTCATACTCTTCGTAGCCAAAAGCCTCGACGGCTTCGCGAAGTTTAGCAAAAATATATTTCTGTAGGCGCTTGTCCTCGGGGTAAAAATCCCGGGCGCCTTTATACGGTTGGGTTGACAGTGCCATCTTAAGTTAGATTATACCAGTCTTACTCTTAAATTATATAGATTAGGCATCGAGTAGCTAGTGAGCTGCGACTAGATGCTTCTAGTCGCGCAGGTCATGTCCGTACCGAGCCATAAAAGGCGCGAGGTCGGGTTTGCCAAATTTATCGGTTAAGTTGGCGAAACTCTGCTGCGCTTCATCGCCAAAACGAGTTATGTATTCTGAGTAATATTTATGCGAATTGAAGAACGGCGGTATTGTTTTTGAATGGAATTTGTCGGCATACATAACCAGCTCTTCCTCTGGCGTTTCTGCCAGAAAGTCCTCGGCTGGTAACGGCAATGATTTTTCTATAATCTGTTTCTTCGTTATGCCCGCACCGGTGTGATGCGAAGCAAAGCGATATAACTTCTCATCGAAGCCTTCATTACGTAAGATCTCTTCGCCACGAATACCGTGCGATACATATTTGCTAGGGTCGATTTCTTGACCTTCATCGTTAAATAACGGATAAACCCCGATGTCGTGGAGCAAACAACCAACTTTTACGAGCTCAATATCGACATTGGCACCAGAATTTTCCGCTAATTGCACGGCAATTTCACTAACGATTTTGCAGTGTGTAAATACAAGATCGAGGACACTATCGGTCGGAGCGTATTTTTTGTGCAACGCCTCTATTTGGTCGTAGGTCGGCAGAGCCAGGCTAGACATTTTCCTCTCCTTTCTTGGCGATAATATGACTCTATAGTCGTACTGTTTGTTTCGCTCATAGGCGTTATTTTAGCACGGCAACAGAGTAAATTTACGCCATATTAGGCTGTTTCTTTGTGATCGTGGCCGTGAAACTCGTGCGTGAGGGCGTGGCCCTTGCCCTTCTTGAGCAAGTAAACATTAACCGGGTAAGCCGCGATAAATGCCGCCGTTAGCGACAGTACGCGGCTAACCCAATACACCGGGTGCGCCAGGTTTTTGTCCATGGCGCCCGGAATGAGTAACATCAGCAGGTTATCGGCAATCGTCATGGTAAGTATCGACACCGTATCAGCCGCAAAAACCAGCCGAAGGGCTTTCCAAAACGACAACTTGGCCTTAAGCAGAGGCCAGGTCGAAAAGCTATAGCCGGAGACAAATGACAAAACAGAGGCCAGAACAACTGTTTGGTGCGGCGCAAAACCAACATGTGTACCAATTGTCACACCCACCATTTCGCCAATTGCACAACCAGTTAGGCAATGCAAAGTAGCGCTGGCGGCCATGTTTTTTTGCTTGTGGCCATCGTGGTTGGGGCCGTGTTGATGTTGTTCGTGAGCGCCATGTTCGTGGCTTTCGTCATTACCCATTTGTTTATTCTCCTATACCCCCCTAGGGTATTATGTTTTTGCTTACCAAGTCAACCGGAACCGCATTAATTATAATAACTCCCGGAATATGGGATCTTTTTAGGTGTCATCTTGGCGCAGCATTGTTCGTGAAAGTGTAACTGCGCTTAGGAGTTATTCTGCTTAATTGTAGCCTTGCCTACAACACGAAACCAATTAGGTTATAACTTTTTTAGAATAAAAAGCGTTACTGTATAAGCCGGTATGTCTCAGCTTTTTTGCTTATCTTAAACGCGTGGCCAGTCTGACGTTTGCCATGTATATATCCGGATCAAGAAGGGGATGATCCACAAGGTAGCCCATGTGTTTATCGACAAATGGCATAAGGTTATCTGGGTACAGTAGTCGGTTTGCACTATAGCTTGATGCAGTATTATAGCTATCATCATCAGTCATACGCTGAAACTTACGCCTAATTTCTTTACCCTTCTCAGTATCAAGAAAAGCGGGTCTACTTTTTACATTTGGCATGTTTATACCTTAGCCTTCGATTGTTTAGGTTTTTTGATTTCTTTGCGGCCTTTATCTTTAGGCATGAATGGATCCTTTCAGGTAGTTAAGAGGGCCCCTTGCAAAGGGGCCCTTCTATCTCTACTCAGCCTCTGGCTGTTCTGGATTTATTGGCTGTTCAGCAGGCTTGGTATCGTCGTCCTGTTTAGGCGTATCCTCCGTCACAAGATACTGGGAATAGTGCACCTTTGATTGCTGGTTAGCTGGCTTAGTAGCTGTAAATACTGACATAATAATGTCCTCTCGATTAGATTATTGCGATAGTCCAACAACAATCTTTTCGTCAGCTCCTTAGCGCGATGCTTAGTGTTGAGGTTGTCTATACTCATTAGTATACGCTTAATATTGACAATAAACTAATCTCATATTAGAACATATAAAACTGGGCTCATGGCCTCAATTAATTTTTATGTTACATAGAAATAGCGCAGCATTATTCGTGAAAGTGTAACTTTTTTCAGAGGTGCTGCGTGAGGTTATAGCCGGCAAATGATGAGCAGTTTTAACCAAGTTAAAACCCTCAATACGCTGTTAAATTGCTTTCCTTACAGCCTCTAGTCCACCTATGGATTCAATCGGCCATTCTGATGGCCACGATAAATCAGTGTGGTATGGATTTATTTGTGCAAACATCCGCGGGTCACTACTGCCCACTTCCAGATGACCATTAATATTTGTACCCACGATATGAAATACAACATTGCCCAAGGCAAGGATCGCTGTCCAGATCAGGGCACCACTATCTACCTGACTCTTTAATACATCTGCGGAGCTCTTCTCGGCCTGAACACTCCCTACTTGTTTTATTTCAAAAGAAGCTAGAGGTTGGGCTTTTGAGCCATTAGCGAGCATTCTCCAGCCCATTGATACCATGATATTTTGGAGGGGTTGTTTGGCGGCATAGAGTTCTTCATAAAAACTAGCCGGAATTTCGAACGCACCTCCGAGAGCTTTGTTATCGATCAGCGCTGTCTTTTGTACCCACAGAGAAATTTTCCGTTGACCCTCCTCTGTCAGGGCATGGCCATCATGAGTGAATGCTAGTGATGTCAGTAAGTCTTTCACTCCACTTTCTAAGGTAGACATCCAGCCGTTATTGCAGTCGCCACAAACCAGCTTAACCTTATGTTGAAATAACTTTCCTTGCCATACACGATGTAGGTCATCGCGCGAGACCTCATTTATACCTTTGAGAGATTTGTTGAAGAGGCCCGACAACCAGTCGGGGTAAACGTGCTCGAGAGTTAACTTTTGACCCTCACGGCGACAGAATACACATACCCTACTCATGAATAATTGTTCTCTATAGTACTCGCTAGTTGACGTAACGCAGGTTCATCGGGTAGATCATCTACCGCTGCGTAGTGATGATTCCACTGCTTGCCTTCATGGTAGAATTTACCGTTTTCCCCATACTCATCAAAGAACTTTCTAATTGGCTGAACATAGGGCGGTGGCTGCTTGCGAGCAGTGTACACAACGTACTCTTTGCCCTTATCGCCGAGGTTCACTATAAAGTCTTGTTTGAAAGTGCATATTTTCTTGTGCTTACGACAGTACGGCTTGTTTTTATCAAAGTACCAAACGCCAATGATTTGGTCGGCTGCTTTCGGATGATTGTCGGGAAGCCAAGAAAGAAAGATTCTGGGTATAGTAACGAAACGCTCAGGAGCACTCAGCTTGAGGGCTGCCTCGGCTTCTGGATGATGCTCCATGAATACGTAGAGGTCTTCTGAAAAGGGGTATTCTTCAGGCGGATAGCGTTTTCGCATGCTGGTACCCATTAGAGTACGGAATAAATTACGCAGCCGTCCCATTTACTTCAGAATCTTCAGCCGGCGGAAACACCTTAGTCGTACCGAGCTGGAAGCCATCAATCTCATCAATTTTAAGTCGCAATAAAGCGCCTTTGGGCTCATACGAGCCAGAACCAGCTAGAACTGTAGCATGCTCAATATGCAGGAAATCGATTCTCGAATCCTTTGTTCGATCCAAAATTTGATCATAGTAATGACTCATGGTTTTGTTGATCATCTCCTCGATCTCCTTATCATTTCCATAAGTTATTTTTGTATGTTCACGCATATATTCGATGTAGCGCTTGGTGGAGATGAGTCGCCCCTCTATTACTAGACCCTTAAGATATACCGTTACATTTACTCCCATACCTGCCGCCTCTGCACCTATAGCCATGAGTGTGAGTGCATCATCGCTGGGTTCTGCGGGTTTGACCAAAATTTCATCCCGGGGGACATACCAAGAACCAGCGTCTTTAATAGCCCCTCTGATTCTTCCTTCCTGGCACTGTTTTTTGAGCGCTTCAAGTGTCTTACCCGATATTCGCTCAGCTTCTTTAAGATTTATGTATCCATAAGGTTTCATACTCTTATGGTAGCTTCCCGTAAACGGGAAGTCAACTTGTCTTTTCCCGTTTACGGTAAAGGTAGCAATTATTGTTCTTTCGTCCACCCTATAGGTTAAAACAGTCATATCAATCTGTAAAATTGCACTTTTTTGTATCGTGAGGTCGACTTCACCGGACATAGTTGAAACCGTCGGTCCGATCAAGAAACAAAAAGCTCCCGGAATATGGGAGCTTTTTAAAGTGTCATCTTGGTGCGGATGAGAGGACTTGAACCTCCATGCCTTGCGGCACTGGCTCCTAAAACCAGCGTGTCTACCATTCCACCACATCCGCATATCTGTTTTGACCGTTGTTTGGTCTGTCGTTGGTGAAGACTTAGCGTATTTTACGCAATTTTGCGGTAAAACACCAGCTGTGCGTCACCGTAAACTTTGTGCGATACCACTTCGGCGCCCAAAAATGGCCGAACCGGCTCGGCGCCAGGCCAAGATAACACCAGCAAACCGCCTGGTTTGACGTTCTGCACCAACCGCTCCAGGACGTTTGGACGTATGTCGTCGTAGGGCGGATCGGCCAGGACAATGTCGAACTGTTTGTCGGCGTTGTTGCGCGACCAGCCGGAAACATTTTTGCGCAGCACCGCCACGCGGTCTTTGACGCCAAGCGTGGCAATGTTGTCGACAATTGTCAGGTAAGCATCTTTGTCGATGTCGATTGCCAGGGCGCTGGCAGCACCGCGGCTAACCGCCTCGAAACTGAGCGCGCCAGTGCCCGAAAAAGCGTCGAGCACCGTCATGCCGTCGATATCGCCAAGCGTGTTAAAAAGTGCACCGCGGACACGATCGCTCATTGGGTGGGTGCGATGAGTGCGGGGCGAATCAAAGATTCTGCCGCCTAAACTACCGGCGATGATTCGCATTTTTTGCCTCGGGTTGGTCAATAATGCCACTGTCGAGTGCGGCGGCATACCAAGCCAACACCACGACTTTTACCATGCGCGGCACCAGCTCGCGCCGGACAGTGCGGGCCAACTTTGGAGTCCAGCCAACCGTACAAAACATGTCGAACATGCCAAGCGCGCCGACTTCCCTGGCCTGCATATGGAAATACTTGCGCAAGCCGACTGACATTAACTGCTCGATGTCATAGTTCGATGGTAGCGCGTTGTTGAGGCGCATGGGCCGCATGATCATGTAAGCGCCGGCCTCGAACATGGTGTGGGTCGTGAGCAAGCCGCGCGGGCCGATAATCCTTAAACTTCGGCGAATGGTGTCGCGTTTGCTGTCGCCAGTGGCCATAAACTTGTAACGAACCTTTTTGAGGTTTTCACGCTTTTCACCGTGCAGCATTTCGAGTTCGCGCTCGTAAGGATAGTGGTGGGCAGGCGTTAGACCATCGACTAAAGCATGAGCCAACCAAGCCGCCTCGAAAGCGGCGCGCTCGCGGTTGCCGGTTTTGAGCGCCAAAACAAGCTGGCGGTGGTGCTCCATAACCGTCTCACCCAGGCTAACATCGTCTTCATCGAACGGATCGATAAAATGCCAGGGCTGCTCAACCCCATCGGTACTCTTTAGGCGAGTCGCATCGGGGCCGCGTTTGCCTTCAAAATGCAAAATAAGGTCCGCCGACGGAAAGGCGACATCATTGCCAACCAGCTCGTTAAATAAACGAGAGGCGACACGATCTATCTTTTGGTGAGCATGAAAAACTGCTGCGTACATAAAATTCAGTTCAAATTCGTCACGGCCCGGAGCTTGGCTACGCGGTGTGACAGCTGCTTATATTGTACCAGCTTCTCGTGTCTATCGATAAATTCCTGCGCCGCTTGGCGAGCGCTAGCGATGAGTTTTACATCGGTCAGTTTGGCAATTCGAAGGTCGAGCTGGCCATGTTGCATGGTGCCGTAAATAGCGCCCGGGCCGCGCATGTCGAGGTCGAGTTCGGCCAGTTTAAAACCGTCTTGCGAGCGCTCCAGGGCGCGTAAACGCGGGCTGGGCGCCGACGAATCGCTCATTAACAGGTAACAATAACCTTGGTGCTCGCCGCGACCAACCCGGCCGCGCAACTGGTGCGTTTGAGCCAAGCCGAACCGCTCGGCACCCTCAATTAACATAATGGTGGCATTCGGCACGTCGACACCTACTTCGATAACCGTCGTCGACACCAAAATGTCTAGTTTATGGTCGACAAACTGCTGCATAATGTCGTTTTTCTCGGCGGCTTTCATTTTGCCGTGCAACAAACCGACCCGCCGGTGTTTAAAGGTAGTTTTACTGAGCTTTTCATAGATTTTTTCGGCCGAATTGACGTCCAGTGTGGCCGACTCGGTAATTAGCGGGCAAACCACAAACATTTGCCGCCCGACCTCTAATTCGGCATCGATTTTAGCGTACAGAGCATCGGTTGAGTTGGGCGAGATAATCTCAGTAATAATCGGCAGGCGGCCAACCGGCTTTTCATCCAAAATCGAGACATCGAGCTCGCCGTACAGGGTTAGCGCCAGACTGCGCGGTATCGGCGTGGCTGTTAAATTGAGCATATGGGGTAAATGACCGGCCTTGGCGGTTAGTTTTTTGCGTTGTTCGACGCCAAAACGATGTTGTTCATCGACGATAACCAGCTCAAGCTCATGCATGTCGACAGCATCCTGGATAAGGGCCTGAGTGCCAATCAGGCAACGAATTCGCCCGGCTTTGGTGTCGGCATGGGCGCTGGCCTTTTGAGCTGGGGTCATGCCGCCAACTAGCAAGCCAACACTATTGCCAAAGCCTAATGGCTCGAGCAATCGCTGCATGGTTTCGGCATGCTGCCTGGCCAGCAATTCGGTCGGTGCCATCAACGCCACTTGTTTGCCCTGGTGTAGCACCATCACGGCCGCCATCGCCGCCACGACTGTCTTGCCCGAGCCAACATCGCCCTCCACCAGACGGTTCATCGGTTGGGTTCGTTCCATATCTTTGTATATTTGCCAGATCACCTTGCGCTGAGCATCGGTTAGCGCAAATGGCAGGTGATGAACGAACTCCTTAGCAACCTTGGCCTCAAACGGCACAGCCGGCGCATGTTCGGTTTGCAACTCGTACTTGTTCATCAAACTAGCCAGCGTTAGTTCAAAAACTTCCTCAAAACCCAGTCGGCGACGGGCTTCATCGAGTTTATCGGACGAAGCTGGAAAATGAATCGTTTCGAGCGTCTCGGCCCGGCTCATTAAGCGCTGTTCGGCTACCAACCATTCTGGCAGGGTTTCGGGCAAACGACGCATCCGGCCCAGCACTTGAGCCAAAGCTGCTCGAATTTGACGCGAATTTAGACCTTTGGTCTCGCGATAAATAGGGATAATCCGGGCGGTGTTAACCGGAAAATCGCTGGCAAGTTCGGTGGTTGGGTTGGTGATCGAAAAACGTTGCCGCTTGAGGGCGAAAACACCGGAAATGTAGTATGGCTGGCCAGTTTTCATGGCCGTCGCCCGGTATGGCTGGTTGAACCAGACCAAACGAACACTGGCGCTAGCGTCACTGGCAACCGCCTCAGTAATGTGCATGCCACGTCGGACATAACGGCCGGTTATTTGCTTGATCTCGGCCTCGATCGTCACCTGCCCAGGGTGTAACTGAGCAATTGGCGTCAACACCGAATAATCGTCGTAACGGCGCGGAAAATAATCAATCAAATCGGCAACCGTGCGCAAACCTAAAACGGCGTATTTCTTCGCCAATTCAGGGCCAACGCCCTTTAACTCCGTTAGCGGACTATCCATCTCCATCACCTTCTAGTATAGAGGTTGCGGGAAGATTATGACGAAATTTTGCGAACCAAGAAGAAGACGCTCGGGCCAAAGTGCAGACTAGACAGAGGTGCCTGCAGTTGTTTTTCGATGGCCAGCATAACGCCAATGGGGACATGCTTTTTAAGCGCTGGACTGCGCAAGTTAGACACCGACAGAGTTTGTTCAACCTTTAGACCGGCGTGGGCGAACTGACGAATAACAGTTTTAGGGTTATGGTTAACAAACGGAATTTCGTCGTCGCGCTTGTTAGCCTCGGAACGGATGTCGACTGGCTTAGCCGGAATCTTTTGGCCGTGCAGCAAGTGTTTTAGACGGTTACGGGCATGGGCATAGTTAGCTACTTCGATGATGGCTAGGCCTTTTGGCGACAAAACCCGGGCAATCTCAGCAAATTCGGGTTGTGGATCAGGCAAATGGTGCATGACGCGAATCATAGTTAATAGGTCAATCGATTCGTCTTCAAACTTCATATCGTCGGCCTGCATAAGTTTGCGGTCGATTTCGGGGTGATCTTTCAGAAAATCGGCTGCGATGTCCAATTGTTGCTGGCTGGGCTCTGCCAAAATCACCTTGTCGGCATATTCCTCCAGCAATAAACAGAGTCGACCATAACCACCGCCGACATCGACTGCCGTACCAAAATGGCGTTTACCTAACAGTTTTTTGATTGCAATCTGCTCTGAGGCGTTTTCGTAATCCCGCCCGTCCCAGTACTGCAAATAGTTATGTGAGGGGTCGTTATATTGATCGGCCTTCTTTTTGGGAGCGGCCTGTGAATTCGCTGTAGATTGTGACATATGAAACAATTATACCAGTTATTACTTAATAACTCGCAACAAAGCATTAGCATTTTTGCCGCGACGTAAAATTACATGGCCATCGACCAAGGTATCGGACGAAGTTGGGGAATAGTCGGCTTCGACCTGCTTACCGTTCACGTAAACGGCCTTTTGGTCCAAAAAGCGGCGGGCTTCCCCATTTGAGCTGGCTAAACCGGTTTCGACCAGTGATGCAATCAAGCTCTCGCCCGAGCGGCATTCGGCGTATGGCAGTTCGTGTTTTAGTGCGGCAATGTCTTTAGCGGTCAAGTTTTCGTACTTTTCATCACCAAATAATACTTGGGTAACGCGCTGTACACTGTCGGCCTTTTGTTCGCCGTGGACGACTTTGGTAACTTCGTAAGCTAAGGTTTTCTGAGCCACGCGGCTGGAGCGGTTTTCTTCAAAGGCGGCCATAACTCGTTCAATTTCTTCTTTTGGCAGCAAGGTGTAAATCTTGAGGTAATCACCGACACTAGCATCGTCGACGTTCAGCCAGAATTGGTAAAACTTGTAGACACTGGTCTTGACCTCGTCAAGCCAAACGGCGCCTTCTTCGCTCTTGCCAAACTTCACGCCGGTCGTCTTGTTAACGACAAGCGGAGCTGACCAAACGTGAGCTTCATCACCGGTAATCCGACGGATTAAGTCGACACCAGTGATACTGTTGCCCCACTGATCGGCACCACAAACCTGTAAGCTAACGCCATTTAGCTTGTGCAAGTACAAAAAGTCGTAACCCTGGATGAGTGAATAGCTAAATTCGGCGTAGCTAATGCCAGTACCGTCATCGTTTAAGCGAGCTTGGACAAAATCGCGGCCTAACATCGTGCGCATCGGGACATGCTTGCCGATGTCCCGCAAAAATTCTAGGTAATTTATATGCTTAAACCAGTCGTAGTTGTCGACCAGCTCAAAGTGCTTGCCCGCCAAGACTTGTTTGTACTGGGCGGCGATGCATTTTTTGTTGTGATCGATTTGTTCCAAGGTGAGAAGATCGCGCTCCTGCTTTTTGCCGTCCGGGTCGCCGATCATGCCGGTAGCGCCGCCAACCAACAGGAAGGCTTTGTGGCCGGCATCGATAAAGTGACGCACCATCATAACGACCGCCAAATTACCGACCGTCATGCTGTCGGCCGAAGGGTCAACCCCAAGATAAAAACCAATTGGCTCGCCATCGAGGGCCTTAATATCTTTGTAGGTAGTCTGGTTAACAAACCCGCGCCAACTTAAATTCTCTGAAAGTGTCATATGTTTTATCTGTTATATTTCCTGTCGCCAGTATACCTTACCCCTTACCTGGCCGACAACCACCTATAGTTTGGCCAGGCCCAACCTGTGCATATGTAATGCAGGAACTTAAGCTTTATTTAAGTAATTATTTGCTATAATTGAGCCAGTTATCGACCATTAGAGGGAGTCACCGAAAATAGCAATGAACGATGCAAATAAAGGGTTGCCCAACCGCAAACGCCGGAGTGGTAACACCTATACGACAAAGACTGGCAAAACGCTCAAATTAAACCAAAGCTTTAGCGAACGACGCAAAGCCAGTAAGTTTGCGCGCGATACCTCAAAGGCCATGTATTTAAGCACACTGCCAAAGAATAAGTTTATGCGTGCCCTGTACCGCCTGCACCCGAAACGCCTAGCCGACTACTGGTTTAGCCGCGAAGGCGCCATTATGGGACTCAAAATTGCCGGTATTGGTATTGTTGTTTGTTTCTTCCTTATCATCGGGGTATTTGCCTACTTCCGCAAAGACTTGCCCAAAATTAAGAACATCACCGGCGATAAGCTAGGCGGTAGCATCACCTACTACGACCGGACTGGTCAAACTGTCCTCTGGCAAGATTATGACGCCGTTAAGCGAGTACCTGTTACCGGGGATAATATGTCTCCTTATATTCGCCAAGCAACTGTTGCCATCGAAGACAAAGATTTTTATAAACACGGCGCTTTTGATGTTCGCGGTATTACCCGAGCAGCCACGCACGACTTATTTGGTGGTGGCGGCGGCGTTCAAGGTGGATCGACCATCACCCAACAGCTGGTCAAATTAAACCAGGATTGGGGCTCTAACCGCACGGTCACCCGCAAAGTTAAAGAATTGATTCTGGCCGTCGAACTTGAGCGTGAGTACACCAAAAACGACATCTTAACGGCTTACCTCAACATTGCTCCTTACGGTGGTATCGAATACGGCGTCGAAACTGCCTCGCGTGATTACTTCCAGACTTCGGCCAAAGATCTAACCCTGGCCCAAGCTAGCTTGTTGGCCGCAATGCCGCAGTCGCCGTACCACTATTCGCCGTACAGTAGCCCAAAGTTTAACAGCGCCGTCTCGGCCGACGCCTTTGACCAAGATGCCTTAATTAATCGTCAACATTACATCCTAGATCAGATGGTTGATCAGGGTATGATCAGCAAGGCTCAGGCCGCTGAAGCTAAAAAAGTCGATGTTCTAGCCCAAGTTCACCCCTTGCAATCCAAATACCAAGGCATTCGCGCGCCGTACTTTGTCCTGGCCGCTAAACAGGAACTCGAGCGTAAATATGGCGCTTCTACGGTCCAAAGAAGTGGCTGGCAAGTAACGACAACCTTGGACATGAACTTGCAGGACCTGGCCGAAAAGAAGGTTGCCAGCGATTTGCCGCTCATCAAGCGCAACAATGGTGACAACGCCGCCTTTGCCGCTGAAGACGTCAAGACAGGCCAGATGGTCGCCCTTGTAGGTGGTGTCGATTTCAGCAACCCCGACTTCGGCAAGATCAACTACGCCCAAACACCAATCCCGCCGGGGTCTAGCTTTAAACCTTACGACTATGCTTCGCTCATTAACTACACCAGCGCGGGCGCAGGCTCAGTCTTCTACGACTCTCAGGGGCCACTGCCTGGCTATCCATGTACCAACAAGAACTCGCCAAAGACCGATCCTAGCGCCAACTGTCTGTGGGATTACGATTTCAAATACCCTGGCCCGTTGACCTTGCGCTATGCCTTGGGCGGCTCTCGTAACGTGCCTGCCGTCAAAGCCATGCTTTCGGTCGACACATCCGACCAAGTTAAAGCCGTCAACAAAGTTATTAGCACTGCCGTTTCGATGCAAAGTGACGGTAAAGGTTTCGGTTATAACTGTTACGCTGACACGGCCCTAACCAAGAAAACCCAGTGTTATGGTGCTTCGGCCATTGGTGATGGTGCCTTCTTGCACCTCGACGAGCACGTTAACGGCTTGGCAACACTGGCCCGGCTTGGCACCTACTTGCCGCAAACCTACATTCTCAAGATTGTTAACGGTTCCGGCAAGGTCATCAACCAGTGGACCCAACCCAAAGGCAAAGAGGCCATCAAACCTGATGCCGCTTACATTGTAGACGATATGCTCTCCGACCCGAATGCCAGCTACTTACCCGCTAGTTACAAGTTCCAGCATCAGCGCAACGGTTGGCACTTCGCCGTCAAGACGGGTACCA
>DAIESS010000012.1 GCA_027346135.1 Candidatus Saccharimonadota bacterium | reverse complement strand
GATACGAGATAGTGAACGTCTGCGCTCGCTAATTGCGGCAGTATTTTACTTCGTATCACTTTGACTATGTACAAATTGTATCGCGAAAAACGACAGAAAAAGAGTCTCGTTAAGCACGCTAAAGATAGTCGTTGGCTCCATTTTGTGCGACATCATCCGTTTGGCGTGCCCGTTGCCACGGTGCTTTTTTTGTTGATTTTATCTGGCATCTTAACGGCTTTATTCTTGCACAGCGACAACCATGACAGGGTGGCGGCGCGTATTGTAATTGTTTCGTATGATCATCATGTTCAAACCGTACCAAGCAATGAGCGGACGGTCGGCGATTTATTAAAAAAGATGAAAATTACGCTGAATACCGGTGATGTCGTTGAGCCGGCTCAGACAACACACATCAATCAGGACGATTTTCGCATTAACATTTATCGAGCCGTACCAGTAGAAGTTGTCGATGGAACAACTGTAAATCATGCCTTTAGTGCGGCAACAACCTCACGAAGTATTGCCGTCCAAGCCGGCGCTTCGTTATATCCGGAAGATACCTTGAGTGCGGCTTTGCCGGAAGATATCTTACGCGATTACTCCATCGGCGAGACCGTTACAATCGATCGCTCGGTGCCAGTAGCACTTAACTTGTACGGGGCGGCTGTGCCAACTCGTACCCATGCCAAAACGGTTAAAGACTTACTGGCCGAAAAGCACATCAAACTTAGCAAGATTGATACTTACAGACCGGCGCTCGACACACCGATTACGCCCGACATGTCAGTTGCCATTATTCGCAACGGTATTCGCACTATCACCGAGCAACATGACATCGCTATGCCGGTTCAGACCATCAAAGACCCGACGCTGGCTTATGGCACGACGGCCGTTCGCCAGACCGGTTCGCCCGGACGCGAGATTACGACTTACAAGATTAATGTTGAAGGCGGTGTTGAAGTTAGTCGTGAAGTCATTCAGTCGGTTGTCACCGTGCCGCCAGTAATGCAAATTGTCGTGCAGGGAATTAACCTAGGCGGTATCAAGGGCGACATGGCTTTGGCCGGTATTGGCCCTGGCGACTATAACTATGTCGATTACATTGTCAGCCGCGAATCTGGCTGGTGTCCAACCAAATGGCAGGGTGAGTATGGTACTTGTCCGGCCTACCACGGCGCGCCGACTTCGCCATACATTGGTTACGGTTTGTGCCAGGCCACGCCTGGTTACAAGATGGCAACGGCAGGTGACGACTGGGCCACGAACCCGGTTACGCAGCTGCGCTGGTGCAATGGTTATGCGGTCGGGCGATATGGCAGTTGGGGCGCCGCTTATAACCACTGGGTTAATTACCACAACTGGTAGCTACTTTGACAAAAATCTGCCAGGGCGGTTGCTTAGCTAACAGATTTAGCCGATACTATGAACGATATGACAACCGAATCGCCACTACCTAAAAAATCGCTTGGCCAACACTGGCTGCATGACGAACTTAGCCTCGAGGCAATGTGCCTAGCGGCTGATGTGCAGTCGACCGACACTGTGCTCGAAATCGGTCCTGGCTTGGGGACGCTCACCCAATTGCTGGTAGCAAAAGCGAGCCAGGTTGTAGCGGTTGAGTTCGACCACGATTTGGCGCAAGGTTTGCCGGCCCGCGTGCCCAGCGACAACCTAACTGTTACCGAAAGCGACATTTTGCGTTTCGATTTCACGACCTTGCCGCCGGACTATAAGATTGTTGCCAACATTCCGTATTACCTAACGAGTAATCTAGTACGAGTGATTTCCGAGACACCCAACCGGGCTAGTAGCGTGGCCTTGTTGGTTCAAAAGGAAGTAGCTAAGCGGATTGCGGCTAAGCCCGGTAACCTTTCGATGTTGGGCGTGAGCGCTCAATTTTACTGGGATGTACAATTGCACGACGAAGTCCCAGCCGAACTGTTCACGCCGCCACCCAAGGTTGACTCGCAAATCGTGGCGTTGAAGCGTCGTGATGCGCCATTGTGGCCGGATGTTGATACGGCCGAATTTTTCCGGTTGGTAAAGGCCGGCTTTAGCCAAAAGCGAAAGACTTTGCAAAATTCACTCAGCGGGGGCCTTAGAATTGACAAAAGCGTGGCCGGGCAGTTGCTCGAAAGTGCCGGTTTAGCCGTTAACTTACGTGCTCAAAACCTTTCGCTCGACGACTGGCACAAATTGTACGTGGTGGCTCGCCAGGGGTCACACTTGACGCGTTAAGTATGCGTCCTATAATTCGGAGTATGCAACACGCTAACTCTATTAGTTTGCTCGTCCAGAGCGTTGCCACCCTGCTGCACAAGCAGGCCGACCAAGCTTTGCAAGAACAATTAGGCATTGGCATGGCGCAATTCCGGATTCTCAAGATTGTCCAGGCCAACCCCAGGTTATTACAGCGCCATATCGCCGATGCGCTCGGCCAGACCGAAGCGAGCATCAGCCGCCAGGTCAAAATTTTGCACGACAAACAGTTGCTGGCCATGCGCTTGAACCCAAAAAACCATCGCGAGCACATCACCACGCTAACGCCCAAAGGCTTTCAGATTACCGAAGCTGCCCTCGAGGTATTACAAAATTCACAGTCGCCGTTCTTGGAAGGTTTCAGCGAAAAACAGCAAAACGAATTGCTCGAAATGCTAACAACACTTCGTCACCACATCTTCCTAACGACCGACAGCCGGGAAGACTTTTAACCATAAAAGTGATATAATACGTACTAGGCGAGAGGAATCCGCCAGATGTGGGGCTGAATTTTAAGCTCGACGTTGTACTTTATCGGTTAGATCAGCAGGTCGCTTGTCAGCGTATAGACAAAACTCTATAACTGCAAAAGTTACAGACCGCGTAGCCCTGATTAAAGAACTAGCTGCAAAGCTGGCTCCTACCCCAGCCTACGCATTCGCTGCGTAATTTAATTACCAGCAACGTTTCAGGTGACATCAGATAATCTGATTTCGTTTTATATCTTCTGATTGCTCAAGTAGACCTATTCGACCTATTTGTTAAGACCAGGATTGCTGCTGCGAAATGTTTGTTCGTTTCGATACTCGCAGCCTAAGACCAGAAAACGGACTATGCCTGTAGACGACTAACCAAGATAAAACGACGGACGCGGGGGCGGTACCCGCCAGCTCCACCAAAAGTGCATCAGCCAAGGCTGGTGCTTTTTTGTTGCTCTTAAAAACAACTGTGCGTGAAAAAATTCATGGCGATCTTGGGCTTGAGGCAGATATGGTAAATGTACAGTAAGCAAAAGGAGGGCGATATGGTAGATTTCGGCGACCATAACGATTATGAAGACGAGCCGACCAGCACGCATATTCGGCGGGCGGCCCGAAAGTACAACGGGCACAAACTTGCCCGGGCGGTTGGTCACAACAAAATGTTGCGCGGCCAACAAAATCGTTACCGTCACTAGTTGTCCGGCATTCATTAAAGAGCCGGAGATAGCCAACGGGCTAGAGGAGGCTATACAATGTATGTATGGAAGAGCAGGAATCCGCCGACTTACCATGTGCCAAAAAACTGGCGTTTGGTAGCCGCAAGGAAGCCGAGGCAACTGCCAATGTAGCGCAGTATCGCTATGGCAGTAAATTGAAGGCGTATTTGTGTCGACATTGTCATTTATGGCATTTGGCGAGCGATTATGGTGATGCATAGCTTTTCGGTGTAAAATAAAGCCATGATTCGGGGAGTCAACTTAGGCGGCTGGTTGGTGCTGGAACCATGGATAACGCCTGCTTTATTTGAAGGTACCAAAGCCAAGGATGAATTGTCGCTGTGTCGCGAGCTGGGCGACCAGGCCGAAGAGATTTTGCGGCTGCACCGCGACCATTTTATTACCGAAGCCGATTTTCGTTGGCTGGCTCGCTGCGGCATCAACACCGTCCGTTTGCCGATTGGCTATTGGGTATTTGGCGATGAAGCGCCGTATGTTGGGAGTATTGTGCATGTCGATCGAGCGTTCGAATGGGCCGAACGGAACGGCCTCAAGATTTTGCTCGATTTACACGGCGCGCCGGGCAGCCAAAACGGCCACGATCACAGTGGCATGGTCGGCGACATCACCTGGTACACGCCTGAAAACCAAGCTAAAAGCCTGAAAGTTATTGAACGTTTAAGCAAGCGCTATCGTGGTCGTGATGCGCTGGCTGGCATCGAACTAGTGAACGAGCCAAGCTGGCGGAATGGTCGCCGTACCCTCCAAGAATATTACGAAAAGGGCTACGACATTGTTCGTAAGTCGTGCGGTACCGACGTAGCTGTTGTGGTGAGCGACGCCTTTTTCCCGCGTCGTTGGAGCCGCGTTATGCAAGGCGACAAATACCAGAACAAACAACTCGACATCCATTTGTACCAGCTGTTTGGAAAACGTGACCAGCGGCGGTCGTTATCTGGCCATATGGCCATTGTGAATGGTAAATGGCACCGTCTGCTTGCCCGGGTTAGTCGCCGTTGGCCGGTCATAATTGGCGAGTGGAGCGCGGCTTTGCCGCCAAAAATCTATGACGGCTATAGCGCCGAAGCCAAAGATGCTGCCATTCGGGCTTATGCCAGTGCCCAGCTGGCCGTTTTTGAGCGTCATGCCGCTGGTTGGTTTTACTGGACTTATCGCACTCAAGACGGGGGCGCTTGGAGCTTTCGCACGTGCGTCGAAAACCGCTGGTTACCCGATCATTTCTAGAACCGCTCGAAAGCTCAAGCTTGTTCTAAGTTCGCCGCCTTACTATGTACTTACCTCCAAGCATTAGCGAGTAATCGAAAGGGGTAGTACATATGAAAAAACGGTTTAAGCGGTGGATTGACCGTGACGACCTATTTAGCAGCCGGGAAGCGAGTGGCCGATTTAGCCGCCGCCGCGCCCTAAAAGTAAAACGCGAGTTGCGCCGTTTGGCGTACAACTAACGCGAACCTCCCGCATTTTCTGTGCCCCGCTTTAAAAACGGGGCACTTTTTTTGTTCCAGTAAAACGGCTTGACCATGTAGCTGTTAAAAGCTTAGGCTTAGAACATATGCTAAACCTCGATAAAGCCAAGACATTTTTATCATTCCGCCAGGATAAGGCCTTGTCACCGGACGATGTCAAAGCCGCTCGCCAGTACATTGCCGACTATTGGAAGAGCCTAGAGCGCTTTCACCCGAAGGACGACGAAAGCCTGCTTGGCGTGCCTAAACCATATTTGGTGCCAAGTTACGACGCCACGACCAGTTTCGACTACAACGAACTTTACTACTGGGATAGCTACTTCATGGTGCAGGGCATGTACGACAAGGAGCACCAAGCTATCGTCACCGGCATTTTGGAAGACCTGATGGCCCTGTTCAAGCGGTTTAAGATTATTCCCAACGCCTCGCGTACTTACTTGATGGGCCGGTCTCAGCCACCGTTTTTAACTAGCTTTATCTTTGAGGTTTATACGACTTACGAGCCGGGCGATAAATGGCTGAAAGAAGCCATCGACATCGCCAAACAAGAGTACGAAACGGTCTGGATGGGTGTTAAAAAGCCCAATGAACGCCAGGTTTACCGTGGCTTAAGCCGCTATTACGACATCAATTATCTGCACGATTTAGCCGAGGCCGAGAGTGGCTGGGACATGACGCCGCGCTTTAACCGCAAGGCACTAAACTATCTGCCGGTCGATTTGAACTCGTTGCTGTACAAGTACGAAACCGACTTTGCGCGCGCTGCCCGCATACTTGGCGATAAGCGCGAAGCCGCTCGTTGGGATCAAGCTGCCGCTTTACGCAAAACAACCATGAACGAATTGATGTGGGACAAGCTGCGCGGTCTGTATTACGACTATAACTTTGTCAAACAAAAGCGGGGCAGCGTTAGCAGCCTGGCGGCTTATTTCCCGATGTGGGCCGGTATGGTCAGTGAAAAAAAGGCCGCCCAAATGGTCAAGGCACTGCGCCGGTTTGAAAACAAAGGCGGCCTGGCTACGACCGACACTTTGCCAATTGGCCAGTACGTCCTTGGCAGTATGCCGACACAATGGGCCTACCCGAACGGTTGGGCGCCGCTGCAGTACATCGTTATTCGCGGTCTGGAACGTTACGGTTATCATGCCGATGCCCGCCGCATCGCTAACAAATGGCTCAAGGCCAACCTTCTTTGGTTTAACCAGCACAAGGTTTTCCTCGAGAAATACAATGTCGTCAGTCCCGAAAAACCGCCGGTTAAAGGTGTTTACCCGTCGCAAACCGGTTTTGGCTGGACCAACGCTGTTTTCGAACGGCTATGTCAAGATTACGTTGACCGACCGTTGTAATTGTTTGTTTGGAGTGCGACAGTATAGCCTCAAAACTGTTACAATATAAGGCATGACCGACACCGACAAATGCCCATTTTGTAATTCGAAAGAGCGCATCCTTAAAGAAAACGACCATGCTTTCGTTTTGCTCAGCGACCCACATAAAGTGCCTGGGCACCTTTTGGTGGTGGCCAAGCGACACGTCGAAAAACCGTGGGAATTAACCCATGACGAACTAGCCGACATTTTCGATCTTATTTTCTTTATCGAGCAGAAAGTTATCGGCAAATTGGGTGAGGGCTGTGACATCCGTCAAAATTACCGCCCTTATATTAAACAGAACAATCTAAAGGTCGACCACGTTCATTTTCACGTTATTCCGCGCGCGCCCGATGACTACCTCTACAAGGTGTCGGAACGGTTCGAGACTGATTTGTTTGCCGCGCTCGACCCGGCCGAGGCCGACGCCGTCGCCAAACTACTCAAGTAATCTGTTATACTAAGTTGTAATGAACGCGCAATTTCGAATGACCATGACCACGATGCCCAGCGGGGCTTAAATTTCTTTTTTCCGGCAGCGCAATTTTTCTTTCACTACTAAACAGGTACACTAGAACAATGAGTAACTATTATGTAACCACCTCTATTCCGTATGTAAACGGCGACCCGCACATTGGTCACGCCTTGGAATTTATTATGGCCGATGTTCTGGCCCGGTCTGCCCGCCAGCGCGGCGACAAAGTGCTGTTCAGCACCGGCACTGACGAGCACGGCACCAAAGTCGCCCAAAAAGCCGAATCACTCGGTAAGACAGCTCAGAATTATGCCGACGAAATGAGCAAACAGTTCGTTGTTTTGGCCAAGCAGCTAAACGTTAGCAACGACCGTTTTATTCGCACGACCGACAAAGCCCACGAACAACGGGCGCAACTAATTTGGAAGGCCCTGGAAGAAGATATTTACAAGGCCAAATACATCGGCTGGTACGATGTTAAACAAGAAGAATTCGTTCCTGAAACCCAGGCCGATCCAGCGCGCATGCAGCCCGACCATCCGCAGGCTTACCAAAAGCTCGAAGAAGAGAACTACTTCTTTAAACTGAGTAAATACACCGATCAAATTCGTGAAGCCATCTAGACAGAGCAATTTTTAATCACACCCAAAACCCGCCGCAACGAGATTTTGTCGTTGCTAAACGAAGGTTTGGACGACATTAGCATTTCGCGCCCGAAAGAGAAACTCGATTGGGGCATCCCGGTACCGGGCGATGCCAAGCAGGTTATGTATGTTTGGTTTGAAGCGCTCATGAACTACATCACCGTTTTGGGCTACCCAGAACACGACGACTTCAAACATTTCTGGCCAGCTAATGTTCAGGTTATCGGCAAAGACATCATTCGCTTTCACGCCGCCATCTGGCCGGCCATGTTGTTGAGCCTGAACTTGCCACTGCCCAAGCAACTGTATGTGCACGGCTTTATCACCATGAACGGCGAGAAAATGAGCAAATCGATCGGCAACGTCGTGGCACCGCAAGAGATTTTGGCTAAATACGGTACCGACCCGTTCCGCTATTACTTTTTGCGCCACATTCCAAGTTATGAAGACGGCGATTTTTCGTGGGATGCGTTCGAGGCGTCCTACAACAACGAATTGGCCAACGAGCTAGGCAACGCCGTCCAGCGGACTCTGGCTATGATCCAAAAGTATCAAAACGGTATTATTGGCGAGATGCCCGAAGCCGAGCACGATGTTGCACCCTACAACGAGGCCATCGCCCAGTGCAAATTTGATCGGGCCCTCGACGATGTCTGGGAACAGGTCCGCGGTCTCAACCAGTATATCGACGAGCAGAAACCATGGGAAATCGCCAAGGCTGACGACGAAGAGCATTTGCGTGAAGTTTTGGCCTACCAGGCTAGTTGTTTGTTGCAAATTGCCGATATGCTAGAGCCGTTCATGCCCGAGACGGCCGTAAAAATTCGCAACATCTTTTCGGAGGGAATTGTTCGCCCAATCGCCGGTACGTTGTTCCCGCGCAATGACCTAAAGCCAGCCGAGTAAACGCCATGGAACTGTTCGACACCCACTGTCATATTCAGTCTGTTGGCCAGACCGGCGGCGAGCGGTCGACGCGCGAGCTATGGGCTAAATCGGGCGAAACTTCGGTCGATGCGGTTGTCGAGCGGGCCGAGCAAGCCAATGTTAAACAGATGATTTGTGTTGGTTGCGACCTGGCCGACAGCCAGCTGGCGGTTGATTGCGTGAAAAATCGTGAAAATCTCTATGCCAGCATCGGTATTCACCCTCATGAGGCCGAATTAGCCCTTCAAAAAGGCCACCTGGAGCCATTTGCAGCCCTTGTGGACGGTCATAAGGTGATAGCCGTCGGTGAGACTGGCTTGGATTTCTTCTATAACCACTCGCCCAAAGAGGCACAAGAACAAGTTTTGCGTTTCCAGATCGAGTTAGCCTTGCAGCATAATTTGCCCTTAATTTTTCATGTCCGCGAGGCATTTGACGATTTTTGGCCGATTTTTGATAGTTACCAAGGGGTAAGGGGAGTTTTGCATAGCTTTACCGACAGCCAAACTAACCTAGACAAGGCCATTGAACGCGGCTTGTACATCGGTGTCAACGGCATCGCTACCTTTGCGAAAAAGCCCGAACAAGTGGCCGTTTACCGGGCAATTCCGCTTGAAAATTTGCTACTCGAAACCGATGCTCCGTTCTTGACGCCTGTACCTTACCGTGGTAGTATATGTGAGCCATATCACGTCGAAACGACTGCTAACTTCTTAAGCGACTTACGTAAAGAGAGTAGGGAAGCGCTCGCTAGAGCGACAACCTTTAACGCCAAGCAGCTGTTCAACGCGACTTAAACGGCAGGAGTATGGGATGCAAAGCAATCCCCAAGTGAATTTCGAAAAGAACACACCTCAGACCGAGATATCTCGGGCTGCTACTGAGGCGCTGCGCGTTATGCGGGCCGCTGTTGCGAATGCTGATCGTGGACTAGCTAACGCTATGCCTAAAGAAGTTCTAACCGCCCCCGTAGTCGACCCAAGTCCTGTCCAGGACAGCTACAGCAACTACGCCGATTTTGAGGCTTATCGTCGCCGTAACGAGCTAGTTCAACCTGTCGAGCCGGTTCAGACGCAACCAGAGCAGCCAAAGATTACTGACGAACCTGATAACTTGAGCGCCATTCGTGGTCAGCTCGATGCTATTTATGACGATTTGAACAACGAGAGGCTAAGCGATGCTGCTTAATTTTACGGCTGCCGCTAAGGCCCGCAAAGAGGAAGAACGCCGCGCTAAAGTCCAACGGGCTTTGTTGCATTACCAAGCTCGCATTGGCGGTGAAGTTTTTGGACCGATCCCGGCCGATGTTCGCCGCGAATTTTTCTGCCTCGACGAGCACACCTGGGTTTGGCACGAAGAATGGACTGATGCCAGCGGTAAGCGCCAGGCAGTGACGACTCGATACGATGTCCGCCCTAGTGGTGTTGTTAAATCTCAGGGCGGTAGCAGCTACCAAGCTCTAGCGCCGGCCGAAGCCGAAAACTTGTACAACGCTATCCACGTTTACGAAGAGCGCGTTGGCGGCGAATTGCAGCGCTTGTCTCAAGTAACTGCTTAGATCGTTTGCCTATTTGTCATCCCGTCACACCGGCGATGTGGTTCAATATAAGCAATGAAGCAATATTTATACTTTGATCATGCGGCCGCGACGCCGGTCGATTCGCGGGTACTGGCGGCCATGCAGCCGTATTTTAGCGAGCAGTTTTATAACCCCTCGGCCTTATATATGCCAGCCCGAGAAGTCGCTCAGGCCGTTGCGGCCGCGCGGTCGACCGTGGCTGGCGTTCTGGGTTCGCGACCAAGCGAAATTGTTTTTACGGCCGGCGGTACCGAGGCTAACAACCTGGCGATTCACGGCATAATGCAGCGTTACCCGAGCAAAAACATAGTTACCAGTGCCATCGAACACGATTCCGTACTTGGACCGGCTCACAAATATGATTGCCACGAAGTTGTGCCCGGGGCCGATGGACGCCTCAGCGTAGCCGATTTGCGGCAGTCAATCGACGGTAACACCGTGTTAGTGAGCGTGCAGTACGCCAATAACGAGGTTGGAACAGTTCAGCCGATTCGTGATATCAATCAGCTCGTTAAAGAAATTCGGACCGCTCGGCAGGCTGCTGGCAATGATTTGCCGCTTTACGTTCACACCGATGCTTGCCAGGCAACACCTTACCTTGATCTTAAGGTCGCTCGTTTGGGTGTCGACATGATGACCATTAACGGTGGAAAAATGTATGGTCCCAAGCAATCGGGCGTGCTATATGTGCGCGGCGGTTTGGTACTCGAGCCATTGTTGCAAGGCGGCGGCCAGGAACGCAACGTACGCAGTGGCACCGAAAACGTACCGGCCATCATTGGTTTGGCTAAAGCCCTGGAGCTTGTTCAGGCCGACCGTAAGGCTGAATCAGCTCGTTTAGAGGAGCTACGCGATCGCTTGATAGCTGGAATTACCGAAAAACTACCCGCCGCCGAAATTACGGGCTCGCTTAAGTTTCGTTTACCCAACAATGTACACGTAACCATTGCCGGCAAAGATAACGAGCGAATGCTGGTCCAACTTGATGAGGCCGGCATCTTGGCGGCGGCTGGCTCGGCCTGCAGTGCCAGCAGCGAAGAGCCATCCCACGTCCTAAAGGCGCTCGGTTGCAGCGATGAAAAAGCCCGCTCCAGCCTGCGGCTTACTCTTGGCCACGACACCGACCAAGTAGCGGTTGACGCCCTCCTTGACGCCCTTGTCGCTTTATAACCAAAAGCGTTATACTTATCCCTAGATGAAACACGCCCGAACCCCCGTTCGCCTAGCCGTGCTCAGTAGCTTGTGCTTATTGTTTGCGGGCACGTTTGCTTTGCCGGCCTTAGCGGCTACGGCCCCAACGTCTTCTGTCAGTCAATCCGTTACTCAAGCCTACGGTACCGATGGTGACGTTCAAAAGGGCATGATTGTTCGGCTGAAGGATGGCGATAGCAGTAAAGTTGTGCCACTCGATCAGCAGCATTCTAGTGAGATGCAGGGTGTCGTCGTGGCTGCCAACGATGCTGCCGTTACACTCGGCAACCCATCGCCGGACTCCAAGCAGGTTTATGTGGCTACTTTTGGCCGTTACGATGTACTTGTTAGCAATCAGAACGGGCCCATAAAAGTCGGTGACTACATTACCATTTCGTCGCTCAACGGTATAGGCATGAAGGCCGACAATAACGAGTCGATTGTCTTAGGCAAGGCCGAGACAGCCTTTAACGGTACGGCCAACGTCGAGAGCAGTACGACCGTCAAAGATGCTAGCGGCCAGACCAAAGGTGTTTCAATTGGACGGATCTCGCTGACCATTACGGTGGCGCATAATCCACTGCAAAAAAGGACAACCAGCACTTTCCCGGGTGTTTTCCAGGACGTTGGTAGCGGCATCGCCAACAAGCCGGTGAGCGCCCCACGCATTTATTTGGCTATGGCTGTTTTACTCATTAGCACCATCATAGCCGGTAGTTTGCTTTACAGCAGCGTGCGCAGCGGTGTTGTTTCCATCGGTCGTAACCCTCTCGCCAAAAAATCGATCATCCGCGGCATGTTCCAGGTGATTTTGGTCAGTATCATCGTTTTCATTATTGGCCTGTTTGCGGTATATTTACTACTAAGGTTATAAGCATAAGGCTTAAGAGGTGGGACAAACAAATACATGACTTTCCAAGCACTGTTACTCATCCTGGGATGTTTGGGCGCGAGCGGTTTGGCGTTTGTGTGGTTAGCCGTTCGGCTTGGTCGCACCGGTAGGGCTCGCACTCAAGAACAGATTGGCTCGGTCGAACACGCCGCCGAGGACGATGTCGAGCGCATCTTCAACAATGAATTCCGCGAAGAACTTCGTAACCGTGGCCGTTTGCACTTTGAAAAAATCATCGGTGAAAACGCCATGTTCTTGCAGCAAGATTTGCGCTTGACCACATCGCAGTTGAACGAATACATGAAGGCCGAGATTACCAAGAAACTCAAGGAAGAGTTTGCTAAGTACGAAGAGTCGATTATGGATGCCAAGCAACTGGCCATTGAATCGATTGAGAAGACCAATGCCGCCATCGACGAAGAGCGCAAAGTACTCAGTACACAGCTTGAAAAAGAAACGGTTGAACAAAAGGCTCGGCTGATTAAGCACTTCGAAGACAATATGGCCGAGATTATTAACCACTATATCCTTGCTGCTGTTGGTAACCAGGTTGATTTGGGCGACCAGCTTGACTTTATTTTGAAAGATCTGGAAGACAACAAAGAAGCGATCTTGCAGGATATCCAAAATGGAACATAAAAATTTTTCCTTGCCGTTTATAGCTGTTAGCCGGACGGACGTTGCCCGCTTGGCCCGCGAGGTCGAATCGCTTGAAGATTACATTCATCAGGCGAATTTGCGTTCACCGGGCCATGAAAGTGACTTGAAGATGCCTAAGACTAGTCGCATGCTCGATGAACTGGCCACAGAAAACAGTTTAAACTTGCTCGATGCCGACTCGCGCCGCAAGCTGCTCAACTCGCTTAACCTAATCCGTGACAAAGCCCCGGTCGTACACATGAGTTTTTCGGTTGAGCCTTCGGCCGCTTTTATGCAAAAAATGGTTATGTGGTGGCGCGCTAACATTGACCCGTATGTGCTGCTTGAAGCTGGTCTACAACCTAATATTGCCATCGGTTGCGTCGTTCGAACACCTAACCACCAGTACGATTTTAGTTTGCGCGAGCGTTTGATGGCCAAACAAAGTACTTTGGCAAAAATGTTAGAGCCAACAGAGGTAGCCGCATGAGCGACAACCGCCACTTTGACACCTTGGTAGCTGCCGGACAACCGGTCGGTGAAGTTATTGCTGTCGATCACTTTTTGGTCCGGGTTCGTGGCTTGCACCCAGTAACACTACACGCTCTAATTATGTTTGAGAACGGTGGCAAGGGATTTGTGCACGAAGTTCATGAAGACCATGTCGTTGTGCTTAACCTCAGTCTTGGCACGTTGTTGGTCGGTATGACGGCCGTCGTCCAGCACCACCAGCTCGTCACGAAAGTCGGCAAGGACTTTATTGGTCGGGTAATTTCAGTTACCGGTGAGCCTTTGGACGGCAAGGGCCCGATTGCGCCCGATGATGTTTGGCCGGTGTTTAATAGTGCGCCAATGCTTTACGAACGCGAAGCGCTTAGTACGCAGCTGGAAACTGGGCTTTGCGTTTTGGATGAATTATTTCCATTGGTTCGCGGCCAGCGTTTAGCTGTGCTGGGCGATAGTAAATCGGGCAAAACAACATTAGCCCTGCAGCTAGCCCTGAACCAAAAGGATAGCGACGTGGTTGCGATTTACGTGTTGATTGCTAAGCGCCGCAGTGACATCGACAGTTTGTTGACGCGCTTGGAAGCCAGTGACGCGCTGAAAAACGCCATTGTCGTGGTCTCGACAGTGTTCGAATCGCTGATTATGAGTTATTTGGCGCCCTACGTTGCTTGCTCATTGGGCGAATATTTGTGGCAAAAATGCGACACCGACGTGATGGTAATATACGACGATTTAACCAGTCACGCTCATACTTACCGAGAAATTTCGCTGCTGGCCGGCAGCAGCCCGGGCCGCGACAGCTACCCAGGTGACATGTTCTATTCTCACTCTAGTTTGCTCGAGCGAGCCGGCAAATTGGCCCGCAACCACAAGACATTGACGGCGTTGCCAATTGTTCTGGCCAACGGTGGTGACATCACGGCTTATTTGCCGACCAACATCATGTCCATTACTGACGGACAGTGGGTGCTCGATATGAAGGTGTTCCGCGATACGATGCGCCCGGCCGTTAACACTGGTCTGAGCGTGACCCGTGTTGGTGGTTTGGGACTGAATCAGCGACAGAAAGAGTTGGCTTCGCAAATCCGCAGCTCGATCAACTCCTTCCAGCAAGCTCAAGAATTTTCTCACTTTGGTTCCGAACTGGCTTTGACGGCGCAACGCGATCTTGAAAAAGGTAAGCGCTTGTACAAAATCTTCAACCAGAAACCAGATGAAACTTATTCGGCCATGGAGCAGGTCTTGATGCTCGACATTGCCCTCAACCTCGAGGATGGGCAAGTCTTGGATGTTGATGCGATGAAGAAAAAAGTGCCCGAACGAGCAGCCGAGGTCAAGAAAGAGGAAGATTACGAAAACGTCAAAAAGGCCTTGTTGCAAGATAGTTTGCTGGAGATGAAGAAATGAAACGGCCACAAGAGTTAGCCCGCAAGGAGCTCGATATGGCGACCATCGCCAACCTAACGGGCGTTTTTGAGACGCTTGCCAGTATGAAGATTTCGCAGGTGAAAAACCAGGTGCTCGAAGCTCAGCAATTTTTTGCTGAATTGTGGTCGATGTACCGCCAGATCCGGGTCGACAGCTTGTTCCGGTTTGGCCGTGAACAAGAGAAGGTCGAAATCGACAAAGAGCTGTTCATCATCATTACTTCAGAGGGTGGTTTTAGTGGTGACATCGACCAAAAACTGCTCGACTGGATGCTAAAACAATATAGCGCTGAAAAGCAGGACATCGTGGTTGTCGGTCACCACGGCGCGATCCAGTTGGCCCAACAGGGTATTTCTTATCAAAAATACTTCAAATTGCCGTCGAAAGACCAGGATATAAACGTGGCGCCACTTGTGAAATACATTCGTAAGTACCGCCAGACAACGGTGTTTTACCAGTCGTATGTTTCACTGATGGTGCAGGATATTAAAAAAATTGAATTGCAAAAAGCCGTTCAGGAAGCCGGTAGTAAAGTTATCAACGACGAGGACATCATCGATGAGCGCACCTACATCTTCGAACCGAGTAACTTTGCCGTTGTTGCTCACTTGGAGAGCTCCATGATTGAGATTAGTCTTAGCCAGGCAATTTTGGAGTCGAAACTGGCTCAGTACGCCAGTCGTTTCCGTTCGATGAGTACTGCCAAAGAGAGAGCTGTTGACGAGCGTAAAAGCCTGCACTTGCAGTACAACCGAGCTAAGCGTTCCGTAGCTGATGAGCGGCTCAAAGAGATGATTAACGGTATGAAGAAGGCGCACGTATCATGAACCAGGGAATCATTACAGCTATGAAAAACCTAGTGGTACGGGTTGTTTTCGACACGGCGCCGCCCGACGTCAACGAAGTCATTGTCGTCGATAACGAGAACAAAACACCGTTGCTGGTTGATAGTTTGCTCGATGGCAATATAGCCCGCTGTCTGAACTTGACGGCCGACAAGACGCTTCAAAAGGGCATGGCTGTGGCTCGCACCGGCAAGAGCATCGAAATTCCGGTTGGCGACGAGATGATCGGCCGGGTGATTGATGCTTTGGCGCGGCCAATTGACGGCCAGCCGCCGATCGACGAGAAAGTTCAGCGTCGCAACATTTTCCAACTGCCGGCTGCTAGCAACTCGTTCACAGCCAGCAAACCGGAAATTTTGGAAACTGGTATTAAGGTAATCGACTTTTTCACGCCATTCGTTAAGGGACGCAAGATTGGTATTATCGGCGGTGCCGGTGTCGGCAAAACCGTGCTGACGATGGAACTAATCAACAACATCGCCAACAGTGGCGGTGGTTTGTCATTCTTCGCTGGCATTGGTGAGCGCATCCGTGAAGGTCACGAACTTTACGAAACACTTAAAGAACGCGATCTGCTCAAAAACACCTGCATGTTCTTCGGACAAATGGACCAAAACCCGATCCAACGTGCCTTAATCGGCATCTCAGCCGTGGCCTTGGCCGAATATTTCCGGGATGAGCGCGGCAAAGACATCTTGTTCTTCGCTGACAACATGTATCGCTATGTTCAGGCTAAAAACGAAGTTTCGACCGTGCTCGACCAAGTCCCGAGTGAGGGTGGTTATGAGCCGACCATTTTCTCTGATGTTAAAACCTTGCAGGACCGCTTGAGCTCCAACGATAAGGGCTCGATTACAGCCGTACAGACCATTTACGTGCCGGCCGACGACCTTTCCGACCCGGCCGTGCAAATGGTGCAGCACGAGCTGGACAGTACCATCGTGCTGTCACGTGCCGTAGCCGAGCAGGGTATTCGCCCGGCCGTCGACCTAATCCAGACGACTTCATCGCTGTTAAGCCCCGATATTGTCGGTGACAGGCACTATCTGTTAAGCGTTCAAGTGCAAGGCTTGTTGCAGAAGTACGAGTCGCTCAAGGGCATCATCGCGATTATTGGTGAAAACGAATTGTCGGCCGCCGATCGAGCCGACTATGCCAAAGCGAAAAAGCTCATCACTTTTTTCTCCCAAAACATGCACGTCATGGAAGCGCAGTCGGCTGAAAAGGGCGAGAGCTACACGCGCGAACAGACACTTGATGGGATCGAGGAAATTATCGTATGACGCTCGAGGGCGGGGGTAAATGTAACGGTAGCCCGCTAATCGTCCGCCAAACTGGAGACCAGCTATGGTAATGCGCCAAGACGCCAGTACCGGCGAAATTAAAGACGATGGCGTTAAGCCTGATGAGTCAGCTGAGTCGAATGTAATCGATGGCAAGGCGATAATGCAGGTGAAGGTCTACTCGCCCTACAAAGTTTATTTCGACAATAAAGCCTTCAGCATCTCCGGTGTAAATGCAACCGGACCCTTTGACATCTTACCGCGCCACCATCCGTTTATTAGCTTACTCGAGAGTTGCGATTTGGTTGTCGATGCTGTCGAGGGCGGCGAAAGCCGCATTCAGATCTCGGGCGGCATTATGCATGTCAAGGCCGACAAAGTCTCCGTCTTCTTGCAGGTTTAGATGCCGTTAGACCGAGTGGTGTTTAGTCGAAGGCGATGTAGTCGAAGCCGAAAGTTGTGCCGGCTGGGGCGGCCGTGTTGCTGCAAACGCTGAAGTTCGAAGTTGTGCGGTTAATGTAATAGGCCAGGCCGCCGGCGGCTGAACCCACCGGAGTTATGATGACGTGTGGCGTAGCGTTGAATTTAGATGCAAAATTAACAGTTATGAAACAACCGACAGCTGGGCTACTGCCGGTGTTGATAGTGATTGAACCAGCCGTATCCGAACCGCTGACCGAAGCCGTACCGCCTCCGCCCAGGGCTGTGCCATTGGAGCGTCCGGGTGTTGGGCCGCCGCCGGTTATATGATGAGTTAAGTTTAGGTCCCCCGACATTTGCAAGCTGCCAGTGGTAATTGAGCTAGCCGACAGAGGACCATTGAATGTTCCGCCGCCATTGACGCCCAGACTTTTTTGGACGTTTAGCTGTCCTTGTATGGACGTGTTACCGGTTACGGCCAGATCTTTGGTGATTTGGACGGTGTCAAACACGCTTGTACCGGATACTTTTATACCAGTTAGGGTTAAGCTGCCGCCAACCTGCAAGCCGCCAGCCACCTCAAGGGTGTCACGTACCAGTACCTTGCCGGCAAAGACGGCGTTACTTTGGACGCTCAAGGTTTGCTTGGCGTCACCGACGGTCACATCGCTGTTAGCAAGTTGATCGAGGGCAGCTTGCGACAAAGATTGTGTGCCCGTAACTTGAGAATTTGAGTTGACCGATTTGTTATATAGATAAGAGACGACAATACCGGCGCCGGCAATAATCAGCACCAAAATAAACAGCAACAGATAGACATTGAAGTGTCGAAGTATCCGATGGACTATGCCCGTGTCGGTTGGCGGCGTTTCGGTTTTGATGCCGCTAGGCGTAGTTTCCGACGCCCCTTCGCCAGAGGCGTTAGCTTCACCACCAGGTTGAATAACAGTCGAAGAATTCTCAAGCGAATCGAC
>DAIESS010000011.1 GCA_027346135.1 Candidatus Saccharimonadota bacterium | reverse complement strand
CGCCACACTCGAAAGCACTCGCGCCAAGCCATCATAAAATTGCACCGCGAGATCCACGGCCCCGCCTCGCCCGCTCGGATCTAGGACTTATATTTATCGAGTTCGTCTTGCAGCCTAACGGCAGTCACTTTGTGGCTGATACTAAATTAAGGCATTGTGATACTTAACTGTAAAATCTTTGGTCTGTCAGACGATGAATTACTA
This sequence comes from Candidatus Saccharimonadota bacterium, assembly GCA_027346135.1. Classification (GTDB taxonomy): domain Bacteria; phylum Patescibacteriota; class Saccharimonadia; order Saccharimonadales; family UBA4665; genus DAIESS01. The sequence goes on along the minus strand of DAIESS010000011.1, from coordinate 19,043 downwards.
CACCAATATGGTGGCTTCGAGCTTGTCGGCTAGCTGTTCGCGGTTGGCAAATTCATTAACTAGCGTCAGGTCAGATCGCTCTTTGACGGCGGCCATATCTAGGGTCGCGCTGTCGCCGCTAGCGTGCATCTCGGCCTCTTCCTCGGCTAAGAACTGCTCGAAAGTCTTGTTGTCTTCTTCGGCCCGATCACGAGCGCTGGCGTTAGCCTGAATGCGGTCGTAGCGCACGCGCGGGTCGGCATCGAGCCATAAAACCGTACCGCCTAATTCGTGCACGCGATCGGCCTCGCCCGGGTTACGCAAGCTGGCAATTGCCAAGCCGTTATATTTTTCCGGCAACTCGTTGTAGTGCTCAATAGCTTTGTTAACCAAGACGCCCAGGCCTTGCTCACGGCGCCATTCGGCGCTAATGGTACGCAAAGCCTCACGCTCCACGGGTAAACCGCGGTGGCGGGCTTCGGCGCGTAATAAATCAGTCACTGAAATAAAATAATAGCCAAATTTCTCGGCCAGAAGCAGACCGACTGTATCTTTGCCGGAACCGTTCGTGCCGGATATCCCTATAATTTTTGTCTCGTTCACGCCTATTATTCTATCAGAAAAGCCGCGGCACTTTACAAAACATCGTCAACAGTGCCGAACCGGACGACATGCTCGCCCGTCTCAATAATATACTTTCGTCCAAAAGAGTTCTCTAGACTTTACACCAGTCCATATTATTGACATTTAAGCATAACTGTGATACTTTGTAATCAATCTAACCAAAACAAACTAGGAATAAAAATGTCAGAACAACTCACCAACCCGGAATTACTCAACCCTGTCGAGGCAGATAGCTATGTAATCGCCGCCTGCCAGGTCCTAAGCCAGCCCGCTAGTCAACATGAAGGTATTGGGGTGACCGAACTTTACAATGACGAGTCGCGATCTACCTTATCTTTCGCGCGGTTAACCCTCGAAACTGACGATGGCGTAACGTACGAAGTTGGAATGACTGATGATACAAGCGGCAAATCACTACTTGTAAGTCGGAAGAGTACCGACATCGAAGGTGATCTGCTACACACTAGCGTTACACGTAGCGGCGACGTCAACTCGAGACGGAACCGTTTCCGTCTCACAGAGACCGTACCTGGTCAAGATAAACTGGAAATTAGTAATGATCAGCAAAAAGCGAAGGATGCACTAGCGACTATCGGCGGTGACTTTAAAATGTCGTTGCAGCAAAAATTATCAGACCGCCCTGAGCTTATTGATATGATCGCCTGGACTCAAGAAGATGTTACCGCAAAACAGCGGCGCTCTCGACTCGGTAAACTTGCCGGACGAGTGGCATTCAAATAGTGCCTAGCCCTTGATGTAATCGTGGAGCTTCTTGGCGTCGCGGTGCTTGCGCAGTTTGGCTAGAGCTTTGGCCTCGATCTGGCGAATACGCTCACGAGTTACCGAAAATTCTTGGCCAACTTCTTCCAGGGTGTGGCTCTTGCCGTCTTCCAAACCGAAGCGTAACTTGATAATTTTTTGTTCACGTTCGGTCAAAGCACCCAACATATCTTTAACCTGCTCTTTGAGCAACTGGTTGGTGGCCGATTCTTCCGGCGAAACCGTGTCTTCGTCTTCGATGAAGTCACCGAGGACTGAGTCTTCGTCGTCACGGATTGAAGCATCGAGACTGGAAATATCCTGCTTAATCTTCATAATGTGCTCAACCTTGTCGACCTCTATCTCCATTTCCTTGGCGATTTCTTCGTTGGTCGGCTCACGGTTCAATTCTTGAGTTAAACGGCGCTGGGTGCGCAGCAGCTTGTTGATTGTCTCGACCATGTGCACCGGGATACGGATGGTGCGAGCCTGGTCGGCAATGGCCCGAGTAATCGCCTGGCGAATCCACCATGTAGCGTAGGTACTAAATTTAAAGCCCTTGTCGGGGTCAAACTTTTCGACAGCGCGCAACAGGCCCGTGTTGCCTTCCTGGATTAGGTCGAGCAAATCCAGGCCACGGCCAACGTAACGCTTGGCAATCGAAACGACCAAACGCATATTAGCTTCGGCCATTTTGTCCTTGGCGCCACGATCACCAGCGACAACTTCGTGCGCCAGTTTTAGCTCTTCTTCCGCCGTCAAAAGCGGGATTTTACCGATTTCACGCAGGTACAAACGGACTGAGTCGTCGGCGACATCGTCTTCCAGATAAACCTGAGCCGTGCTGGTAACTTCATCCTCGCCCTCTTCGAGCCACTCATCGCTAAATTCTTCGACGTTTGGTTCGGTACTGGTGATGTCGATGCTGGCATCGGCTAGTTCGGTATACAGTGCATCGAGCACTTCGGTATTCTCTGGCGTCTCTGGTATAACGGCAAAAATATCTTTTTGATCAATGTGACCGTCTTTTTTGGCTTGCTCTAAAAGTTGCGCCTTAACCGCCTGGTAATCAATTTTTTCTTTTTTAATGTCGTCAGCCTTCTTGCTTTTGGCCATACGCGCCCCCTTTAACTTGTCTTAATAATGAGTCGAGTTCTTTAACCTGTTCGAGCAAAACCGTGGTAGACGCCTCGTCGGCATCTTGCAATTGATTTACAACTTGCTCTTTTTTATGTTTCACAAACTGTTCCACTAGCCTAGCCTGCAATCGAGCTGCTTCATATTGAAGTTCAGTAAACTCGAGACCGCTGTAGAGTTCTTCGTACTGTAATAGTGTAATTTTAACATACTCTCCGATGGGTTTCAACGCCGCGGCCGTTTCCGGCTTGCCGTCAAACTCGGGGTTAGCCCGCAAAAAACGCAGCAGCTCCCGACCGGTGTCTTTGCTAAACATCTCTTCGGTAATAACATCCAAACTTCCGCGCAACCGCGGCTGCAGTAGCATCAGAGCCAAAAAGTGATCTTGGGTTTTGCTGTACTCGAGTTCCTTTTTGTCGACCGGACGGATGTCGCCGTGCGGCTTTTTTAAAACTTTCTGTATGGTAGGTTCGGTTTTGTTAAGCTTTTGGACCAGCGCTTCTTTGCTAACGCCAATGATATCGGCGATGCTCAGCAGATAATGATCTTGCTCAACACTATCTTTCAAGCCCCGCACCACCGGCAACAAGATATCGCTGAACTCCCGTTTGCCCTGCGCCGTCGTTACATCGAGCAACTTGTTATAGCGGTCAATTAGCCAGTCGAGCGCATATTTGTTCTTGGTAATTGCCTCTTTCCATAGCTCCGGGTCTTGTTTAATAAGCTCGTCGGGATCTTTGCCACTTGGGATGTCAATGATGCTCAAGCTGACGCCAACTTTACTGGCAATCGGAATGGCTCGCTCAGTGGCGGCGACGCCGGCGCGGTCGGCGTCGAAACTCAAACGAATATCACCGGTAAAGCGGCTGAGCGCCTTGAGATTTGGCTCAGTGAGGGCCGTACCGGCCGTGGCAACCACCTGGCGGACACCAGCTTGGTGGCTGGCGATGACATCCAGGTTGCCTTCGACCAAAACAACAAATTTGGTGCGGCGGATTTGTTCTTTAGCGAGATGCAGGCCAAAAACATGGCGGCTTTTGTCGTACAGAGCCGTTTGCGGTGTATTTATGTATTTGGGTGCTTGGTCGTTGGCTTCGAGCAGTCGAGCCGTAAAGCCAATCACCCGCCCTTGCGGATCTTGCAGCGGAATCATCAACCGCCCGCGGAACATATCGCCTAGTCCTCGGTAACGCTGCGAGGTCAAACCGGCGGCCTTTAATTCCGTCTCGCTAAAACCCTTGCCCTTGGCATAATCGGCCAGCGCCGTACCAGTGTTGGGCGAGTAGCCCAACCGCCATTCCAGGGCCGTTTCTTTGCTAAAGCGCCGTGTTTTCAGAACGTATTCCAGTGCGGTTTGATTCTTACTGAATTGCACCTGGTAAAACCGCGCCGCTAAATCGAGCAACTCGTAGAGTCGCTCTTTTTTGGGCCCGTTGTAGCGCTGGCCTTTGGTTCGGTACTGCTCGAGGTCGACACCGGCCTTGCGCGCCAACAGTTCGAGCGCACCTTTGAAGTCGAGGCCTTCCATTTCCATGACAAAGCTAAAAACATTGCCGCCGCGGCCACTGCTAAAGTCATGCCAGATTTGTTTTTCGGGGCTCACTACAAAGCTCGGCGTTCGCTCGCTCGTAAATGGGCTTAGGCCTTTGTAGTTTCGTCCGGCACGCTTCAGCTGGACGTATTCACTAATAACGTCCTCAATGCTAATTCTTGCCTTGACCTCTTCTATGCCGTCCATCTGCCCCTATTGTACCCCAGTAACACCTTGGAACAATCAACATAATTTCAATCACCCGTAAATACGGCCTTAGCCGCCTGCCCTTATATGACTAATCATCTGATGGCTTAATTCAAACCGCTCCTCGCCCGTCATCTTCTTGGCCACAATAACCCCTTATGGTTAAATAGTGTCATGCAACCAGAGCAGCCATATTATCAGCCGCCCACTATGCCTCCTGTGCAGCCCAACCCGCAGAATGGCGGGCAGTTCGATTTCATCATGGGAAACGCACCCAAAGCGTCGCGCCCAGTTCGAAGTGGCGGCGGCAAGACCTGGGTGGTCGTACTAATCGGCGCCGTAGTCGTAATTGGCCTATTGTGGCTGATTCTAAGTCTAGTGACAGGTGGCGGTGGCAGTAGTAAAACTGCCCCATTAGTTAGCCTAGCTCAAACCCAAACCGAGATAGCGCGAGTTGCCAAATCGGCCAACGACAGTAACCAGTTACGTAGCCAAGACGTTAAGAATTTTGCTCAAAATACTCAACTATCAATGCAGACTGATGAGCAGAGCATGGTAGACTTGCTCAAAAAAAATGGTGTTAGCCTTAAAGATAAACAACTAGCACTCAAGCAAAACAGCCAGACCGACTCTACCCTAAAAGCAGCACTCGGCAGCGACACTTACGATTCGACATTTGTAAGCCTTATGCAGACCCAGCTTCAGTCTTATCAAACTGCCTTGCAACAAGCCTACTCAACCGCCACCAGCCAAACCGAAAAAAAGCTACTCAGCGACGACTTCAATCATGTCAATCTGCTCCTGCAACAAAGCGGCCTGCCGCAAGCTTCTAAATCGTAATATCTATTCAGTAACAAGTTGATAACTATGGCGAATGAGGTCTTGGACCTCTTCCCAGCTTAGCTGGCCGGTCAAAATTATAGTGTTCCAATGTTTTTTGTTTAGGTGGTAGCCAGGCAAAACAGTTTCGTAGCGGTCGCGCAGGGTTTGCGCCAACAATGGGTCGCATTTCAGACTTAGGTTAACCGGCAATTTGTGTTCGTCCATTAGAGCAAACATTTTGTCGCCAACTTTATATACGGCTACGCCTTCGCCAAACGGATAATCGCGCACGGCGTTCGGCATACTTAATATATAGTCTTCGACAGTTTTAGCATCCATCTCGTTCATATAAAGACATTGTACCGTAACTTGCAGATGACTATGCTGGCGAATTGACAAATGTGCTAAAATTAAGATATTCACTTGTTAAGTGGGGTAAGTATTTGGTGGTAATTAATGACCTAAGGAGACTGTCTTGAGATACACCTATAGAGCCGGCATTAGCAAACTAAGAAACAACCTGTCCTACGGACTATCTACACTGGTACTTGTTGGTATGAGTTTAGGCGGCGCCCTACCGGCGTTCATCACTAGCACTGCCCACGCCGCAACCCCCATCGATATCTACAACGTCGCACAACTACGCGACGCCATCGAACATCAGTCTGATAATGAAGTCTGGAACATCCATGCCGGTAACTACGGCTTATCGGCCTTTAATGACATTACGGCCGGTTGTCCGACAAGCTGTCAAACTGGTTGGTATTTTCCGGTTACCGCCAGCAATCTAACTATTAATGGCATAGGTAACCCTACCATTTACGGCACAGGATATTCCACTAATGGTGCTTGGGCTACCCAGAACTTTGTATCCGTCTTCGGCAATAACGTCACCATTACTGGTCTAACACTTATGCCGAAGGTCGAGCCTAATAAAACTATTGAAGTTTTAGGCGACGATTTTACGCTTACTAATACCGTTATCACACCCAACACACTCACCGATTCATCCGAATACAACAGTATTCCAAATGCACAAGATAGCTCAGATGAACGGCAATGGGGCGGTTCGCTGTATTTCAGTCACGCCGGCAACCACACAATTCAAAATGTTACGATTAATAACGCAGGGGTGTCATTCCGCTATTCACCTACTGGCACACATATCACTTTCTCTGGAGTAAAGATTGTTGACACCAGCAATGTCGATTGGATTAACGGCTACCGCTTTAGTTCGGGTTTCAATGCCGCTGGCAATACGACAACTGGCTTGCCTAGCGTCGAATACCACGTCAATAGTACACTGGATAACCTCAACGACGTACTGGCCAATGTCCAAAATGGCGATACCATTAAGCTTGACTCTGATTTAGTTACTTCACGTCAGGCCACGCTCACCAAATCTGTAACGCTTGATGGTCAGGGTTACACTATCAGCCCGAACTTCGCTAAAACTGACAATAGTAACAACGCTGCTGTCGGTGTCCTGGCCAGCAATGTAACCATCAATAATCTGGTCGAGGACGGTACTCACGGAACGGACCTCCATGGCGTTAATGTATATCAAGCTAGTGGCGTTAATCTAGACGGGGTTACCTTAAACAATAACGGCCATAACGGCTTAGTGGTTAATGGCTCTAACGTTACCGTAGACAACCTCAGCACCTCTAATAATGGCTGGGGCGGCGTAGATGTCGACAAGACCGGTGCCGTGCTTACCGTAAATGGCACAAGCCACCACAATGAAGTTTCTCCAGATATATATGTAGACAACACCAGCGTTGGAACGGTTGTCGACACCAACCACCAATACGGCAGTGTAGATAACGTAAAACAGGCGGGCGACCGTGTTTACAGGCTGAACCTGGGTATCCCAACAGTTGTCTATCCCGGCAATAACAGTTACATCAATACAAACGATTTTTGGTTCAAATGGAGCACCGTAGCCGGCGCAAGTAGCTATGAGTTCCAAGCCTCACAAAGCCCATCGACAGACGCAAATGGCGCCCTAAACAGTAACGCCTGGACTGGTGATTACCAACATAACCAGCCCGCCACTTCAACGCTACATTCGGTCGGTGCTAACGGCACATGGTACTGGCAAGTGCGCACTGTCGATGCCTACGGTATCAAGGGCGCATGGTCACCCGTCTGGAAAGTAACTATCGACATGGTTGCACCCACGGCACCAACTAACCTATCTTGGAAAGATTCAAACAATCACACGAAAGTAAGTGGTAGTTTCACTAATGTTCAAAAGGGTACGTTAAGCTGGCAAGATACATCGACCGATGTTAACAAATACGTGTATAAATTCTGGACAAACATTCCTGGCTACTTCAATGGCGAGAGTAATGCTTGGACTACGGACAGTAGCCAGTACATTACTATGACCCCGTCCGGCGGATCGATTTGGACTGACTTTGCGAACAAAGAAGGTGCCTACAACTTCTGCGTCGAAGCAGTTGATGCAGCCGGTAACACTTCGCCCTGCAGCGCAACATTTACCGTCACGTACGACAAAACGGCACCGGTAGTCAGTATTACTGCTCCTAAGGATGGCGACTTCGTACGCGGCACCGTCACTCTATCGGGTACGGTTACGGACGTAAACCCAGACCATTACTACTTGGTTGTAAAAGATTCTAAAGGCAAGGTCGTAACTGGTCCTGGTATCGTCTACCAAGCAACAGTATCGAACTGGAACTGGGACACTACAAAAGTTGCTGATGGCGTCTACACCATCGACCTCGAGGCACGCGACAAGGCCGGCAACAAAGATGCTAACTCGACAGCAACCATCAAAGTTACAGTCGACAACACGGCACCGGTCATTACCGATACTTCTTTCGACATAGCAATGCTTACTGGCGACAAACATACGCTCAAGCCAACCGTAACCGACAACTCGACTGTTAGCTACCAGTGGTCCATTAACGAATCGAAACTTCAACTCCTCAATGACCCAGACCCGAACGCACCACTTAACACGTCGACGCTGACAATTGGTCCTGCGCCAAAAGGTACCTACAGTGTTACCTTGGTTGCGACCGACCAGGCTGGCAATCAATCCTTGCCAAAAACATATACGATCACTGTTAGCACTCCTGGTAATCCGACCTCAAACACTGTCGGACGAGGCGCCTCAACTCCTCAAAATCAGGCCGTACTAGGCGACACAACCACGAACAACAACAGCCAAGATAACACCCCTCCAGCCACGACAACACCAGAGGTTAAGGGCGATACGACCGACAAGCCAAACGTCACAAGTTTTGCTAGCGACAACGCTACTAACAAGAATGCTAAGACTGCAGCTAACTTCCTCGGCCTAGGCTGGTGGTGGTTGGCAATTCTGGCCGTTCTGCTCGGCGGTCTCTTCGCTGTCTTGTTCAGCCGCTCGGACAGCAACGCTAAAAACTAAACAGCGATCATTAAATAAAATAGCGCCGGTCGATACGCCGGCACTATTTTTTAGTTCACCCTCCCAGATGGTGATAGTAATCAGTTTTCTTCTTGTATGAACTCACTGAAGCTTAGCTGGGCACCGTCCCGACCCTCAAACGCCAAAACGGCAGTCTTGATATCCGCAGCCAGTCTACGGGCCAATTGCCCTTCTTCGAAGGACTCAAAATCCATATCGGCTGTCGGTAACCACTCAAGAGCACCATTTCCACCTCGGCCAGGCGTACAGGATGCTGTTGCGTCAGCATAGTCCAAGAGTATGCCCGTAAACCGCCTAAACGCATTCGCAGGGTAAGTTAACTCCGCGTTTCGAAACCCCGATACACCTTCTATAATGCCCAGGTGTGACGGCGGCACACTGTTGCCGCGATCCAGGCGTCCAAAACTATAACGCATAATTGCCTGCAAAAAAGCATGTGCCTCGGATTGGTCGAGATCTACCTCGATACGGTCTGAGTCTTCACTACACCTTTTCCACTCCATTTGGCACCCTCCTTATCAGCCTAACGCTATTCCTCGTGTATAAATTCGTTTAAATCGACCGATTCGCCTGCACGGCCTTCAAAGGCCAGAACGGCATCTTTAATACCCAGCGAGAGGTCATGCACCAAATCGGCAGCCTGCAACCTATCGGCTGTCAAATCAGGAAAAGATAGCTCGCTCGGGTTAAGCGATTCGGCCGCCGCAGTCCCTCTTGAGGCAGTTTCATAATCCGTCATAACTTCGACAAGCTGCCGCAGGCTTGAGGGCATATAGTTTAGTGTAAAGCCCAACCCGGCCGCACTGTTAGTGGCCTCAGCCTGAAGTAAGGTCTGATGATCTGCAAGCGGCTCATTGCCGTTTTGTAGTCGATCCATGCAAAATTCAGCGACCGCTTGAGCAGTAACTCTTGCTTCGCGCAAATTTAACTCTATATTCAAAGCTCCAGGCCTGTCCTCGCGTGGCGACCATTTCATAAGCCAACATTAGGGCGCACGCTTATTTTTGTCAAGAATTATTTGTGAGATGCGTCACTTAACCATTCGAGGTAGTACTGCAGTTCGGCGATGCTAGCCTGGATGTCATCAAAAGCGCGATGGACTTCTTTTTTCTCAAATTCAACACCGTAGCGGCCTTGCATAAAGACTTTGAGCGAAGACACATCGAGCATGCGATAGTGTAGCTTCAGGTCGAGTTGCGGCCACCATTGTCGAATAAAATTTCGGTCGTTATAAATTGAGTTACCGGCCAGAATAGCCGGCTCGGCGCCAAAATGTTCCTGCACTAAAGCACTTAATTCTTGTTCAACCTGCTGGCTCGGCTTGCCGGTAGCAGTCTTTTGAATAAATTCATCGCGATTAGCCGGGTAATCTTTCCACCAAATATTTTTCTGCATACGGTCTAAGACAACATCGGCCGGCTGTTGCACAATAGCTTCGTAAGTAGCAAGCGTCTTAAAGTTAAAGTCGGTGATTTCGGCGGCAACTTCTAGGATGACATCCTTTTCGCTGTCCAGCCCAGTCATTTCTAGGTCCACCCAAATAAGTTTGGTGGGTATGGCGTGTTTATCAATCATTACCGCCTATTATACCCCTGTTAAGTTTTAAACCAAAAACTCTGGCTTAACGCCAGAGCTTTTTCGTTTTTTAAACCGAGTAGGTTTACTTGGCCGCTTGGCGTGCCGCCGCCAAAGCCTCGGCGTACCAAACAAGGCTCTTAGCCTGGGTTTCGAGCTGAGTCTGCGGGCCGTACGGCTTGTCGCGTAATTCTTGTTTTAGTTCGCCGGCATCATTAATCGACTCACTTAAATGGTCACTAAAGAACAGCGCTTGGGGAATGGTAACGGCGCCAGTACCTGGCAAAGCCATGCGTAAGTTAGCCACGGCCTGGGCGCCACCCGTCGAACCATGCCCAACCAACGCTACCGGCTTGTTTTCCATCTCGTAGGCGAGGTAGTCGAGAGCATTCTTCAGTACGGCCGAAGTTGCCCGGTTATACTCCGGTGTGACTATGGCATAGCCATCGAATTCGGCGACTTTGTCGAGCCACTTCTTCACTTCTGCCGTAGGCTTGCGCTCTGGGTTATAACGAGGGCTAATCGCTTCGTCGAAAAATGGCATCGAATAATCACGTAGATCGAGTGTCTCGACATCAGCATGTTTAGAAAGTTCCTTGGCAACCCAACCAGCCAATTTATCAGTTTGACGTCCCTCGCGGGTACTACCTACAATTACTGCGATCTTTGACATAGAGAATACTGCTCCTTTGCTATACTTTTTATAGTTTGTTATAATCAAAGTATAAACCTTAATACTATACTTTGTAAAGCATGAATGCAGCTAGCCCTAAACTCCTCTCCTCGTACGATAGCGAAGCCATCGAACCTCACGTTGGCTGCGTCGCTGCCGCTATGGAAATAATCGGCAATAAATGGACGGCGCTTATCCTGCGTGATTTAGTGGGCGGCACAAAGCGTTTTAGCGAGCTCGAAAAATCGGTTGGCAATATTAACCCGCGCACCCTGTCGCAACGCCTCGACGACCTCGAAAAGTGCGGCGTCATCACCAAACAAAGCTTTGCCACCGTTCCACCCCGCTGCGAGTACAGTCTAACGCCCAAGGGCGCTGACTTGATCCCCGTTTTGCGCCAAATGGCCGCCTGGGGAACTAAATATTATTCCGACCGAAACCAGGCCTCGAGCTGAGCACCAATCTCCGGCTGACAGCTAAGTGCTATTAGCGGGAAGTGATAATCATCCGTCGAGATAACCAAAACACTGGCGGCCGTGACAATGCCATCGGCCGTCCAGCTCAAGCCGCGTGGCTTTTTTAAATACAAATACGCTCTAGCGCGATTAGCTCGATAATAGCCAGCGTAGAGGACGCCCGGAAAGCCAGTGCCGGCAACCCTAAACAGGCTGCCGCGGTGGACAAACTCTGGTTGCCAGGTTAGATTAACAATCTTGGACCGGGGCACAATCAAGCGTCGCTTTAGACCGGCTATGGCCTCCCAGCCTTCCAGGATAATCGTCAGCGAGTCGGACTCGGCTATAAATCTCATGACTTTTTCTCGAATTTAAGGGCGGTCGAATTGATGCAAAAACGCACGCCGGTCGGTTGGTCGGGCGCATCGTGAAACACATGTCCGAGGTGTCCGCCACAATTAGCGCACAATACCTCGACGCGCGGCTCACCCAAACTATCATCTTGCTGCAATTTAACGGCCTCGGTGTTGGCTACATCATAAAAGCTCGGCCAACCGGAACCACTGTCGAATTTGGTACCGCTCTGGAAGACAACATTGCCGCAAGCGGCACACTGGTAATCGCCAGTGTCGTGATTATGCAATAGTTCGCCGCTACCGGGCTCATCGGTGCCTTTTTCGCGCAGGACATGAAATTGCTCGGGTGTCAGGCGCTGCTTCCACTCCTCTTCCGTCAAATCCATAGGGCAAAGCTCCTATTTTTTCTTGTTGTAGGCGTCAATCGCCAAGTAGAGTCGGGTCAGTAGTTCGAAAACCAGGATTTCGATCACCAACAAAACCAGCGGATACCAAAAATTGTCGCGGAACGAGGTTGCGCTAGTGTCCGCTCCAGCCAACCAGCGGGCTGGACCACGTGACCAAGCTGCGACCGCGTTCTCTGCGAACAATGCTAGTACTATGGCCACAATCACCGATGAACCGTCACGTCGCTTAAGGATATTGATGAGTTCCATATACCGTCTCCTATTTGCTATATCCTACAGTATACCGCTGTATGGCCAACTGATAAACAAGTCTTGAGCTATTTTTTGTCTTTAGTCTTGTCGAGTTTATCGAGCTTGAATAATTTTATAAGTGCATAAATAGTGACGACGACTACAAAGAAATCGATAAGCGTATAAACAAATTGTCCCCAGCCGAAGTCAGCTGCCCGGCCACGAAAATGCCAGGTGAAGGTCTGGCTACTAAGCTGACTACCGAACAATAGTTTACTCAGCGGGTCCAAGAAACTGCCAATAAGCTGCTTAACAACGCCTTGGACCTGCGTAGCCACCACAAAACCAACCGCCAAACCGACAATTGCCCGCTCACGTAAAAATTCAACAAAGCCGTGGACTGGCTGGGCGAATTCGTGGTTAACCAGCACCGAGATGTGCGACTGAGGCATACCTTTTGGTACCTGGACTTTGATAGTTTCGGTGCCACGGGGCGTCTCGGTACTTTTGGTGATGGTTTTGGGTGCCGACTTGGTCGAGCTTTTAGTTGTCTTATGTATATTTTTTGGCATTTTTGTTATTTCTTAACTAATGCTAAGTATAGCATAAACTCTTTGGTAAAGCAACATCCCTACAAATGGTCCGGTGCTGTAATACCAAGTAATTCCAGGCCAGTCCGCAGGGTGTCGGCATAGAGTTTGACCAAGCTAAGCCGTACCTTCTCGCGGTCGCCCGAGCCAATGACGCGGTTGTGCTCATAAAAGCTGTTGAAGGTTTGTGCCAGCTCGTACAAATAGGTACAGATGTGATGCGGCATGAGTTCGTTGGTAGCACGCTCGACTACCTCGACATATTCGGTGATCTTACGTAGCAACCGGCGCTCGTCGAGCTCAAAAGCAACATCAGATGGCAAACTGGTAGTGTCGGCGCTGGCCTTTTGCAAAATGCTGCGGGCCCGGGCGTGCGCGTACTGCAAGTACGGGCCGCTGTTGCCTTCCAGCACGATCGATTCTTTGGGGTCATAAATTATGTCGCCGCCAATGCGGTTCTTGGCAAAAGCATACTTCACGGCCGCCAAAATGGTATCCTCGGACGGGTTAGTACCCATCTCGGCGCCGGCTGCCCGGGCGGCCTCGAGAATTTCAATCGCCGTCACAATATTACCCTTGCGGCTGCTCATTTTGCTACCGCCCTGCAGCTTGACCATACCGTGGGTTAAGTGATGAGTACGCTCGGCTGGTTCCGGGGCGAATTGTTTGATGGCCGCCAACACGACCTGCATGTACTGTTCTTGTTCATTGGCAGTGATGATGATGGACTGGTCGAAATGGTAGTCTTGCCACTTGGTCAAGGAGAGACCAATATCTTTGGTTTCGTAAGTCGGCAAGCCCTCGGAGTTGATGAAGACACGAGTATGCAAACCATGCGCGTCACCCTCGAATACAACGGCGCCATCACTTTTTGTAAAAACACCTTTTTCGAGCTGCTCGGTGACGGTTTTGACGCCTAGCGGCGTCACTTCGCTCTCGGGTATATATCGGTCAAACGGCACGACTTTCAGCTGCCGGTACAGCTCGGCGAAATAGTCGTAACTCCACTGGCGCACCGTCCAATAGATTTGTGCAAACGGCGAATCGTGGTCGCCGGCCTCGTGCAGTTGATACACGCGCTTGTTCACAGCTAAAATCTCGGCCTTGGCCGCCGCATCGTCCTCAAAGGCGTTGGTACCTTCGACATAGCGCGCCCCCAGCCAAGCCGGTCGGTCGGCCTCGGCAATCTCGGTTAATTTTTCCGGATGTTCACCGCCCAATTCACGCATAATCGCCCATAGGCTAATGCCGATGTGACGGCCAACGTCACCACCATAGTTAATTCGAACGGTCTTGGCGCCACTGTGCTCAACCAAGCGAGCAATCGCGTCACCTACCAGCGTCGTGTACAAGTGGCCAGCGTGCAGCGGCTTGAGCGGGTTGGGGTCGGAATATTCAACTAAAACGGTTTGGCCGTCGCGGCTTCGCGATACATTAGCACCTAGCTCCTGGACAAGCGTCGCATCATGCAGCTTCAGATTCAAAAAGCCTGGGCCGGCTACACTGACATCGGCAATTTTAGTGCCGAGCTCGTCGCGAATTTTCTGAGCTAATTGGTCGGCGACAGCGCGCGGGTTCAAACCAGTTGGTTTACTCAAACGCAAAGCCACGTTGGTGGCATAATCACCAAATTGTTCGTCGGGACGGCTAAGTTCAACCTCAACAGCAACGTCGAACACATCTTTGCACATCGCGGCAATAGCCTGCTCTATCTCCTGCTTCATATCTGCAGCTAGTATATCAGATACGGGGAGAGTTGCGGGCCAAGCGCGTGCCCGCCCACAACACGGCATACAAACCGGCCAGCAACACAAAAAAGCTCATTACAGTTATAAGTATTTGACCATAGCCGCTTGGCTGCAGCAGCCGGTCTGACACATCAAACAAAAGCCCATGCGGATTAGTAAGGACATCCCAGCTGTTCCAGCGTAAATCACGACCGATATAGATAGCAAAACTAGACAAAAATATTATTCCACCAATCAAGCTAGCTGCTACGTCAGAGGACAAGCGTTTTTTAAGTTCAATATGTACCAGGTAGAGGCTGCTAAAGCCGAGTACCAAACCTAAACAAACAAAGGCCGCAAACATAACGGCATCAAACAAAATGTCGACCGAGCCGGCATGCTGCAAATGAATAATGTCACTTATCATGTAAAAACTATTCGGCAGAAAGAACAGCCATGCCAGGCTCAACCCCAAGGTTGTCCAGCTTGACCACAATTTGGTGCGCAACTCTTGCCGCAAGCGCAAGGCCAACAGTAACGGCAGCCATGCCAGGGCTAGATTCCACAATAAATAGCTGTGGTCACTATTACCATTACGCAAGGCCCGTACGACAAATAACCCTAGTGCCACAAAGGTAGACAGTGCTAAGGCGAGCAAAAATTGGTTTCGGACGCCAATGCGTAGTCGCATACTATCTAAGTATAGCAATTCGGCACGGCCCTACATGCCAACACGTTCGGCATCACGCTGTTCGGGCGTCTCATCCGGTCGGGCATAGTCGTCTTCCAGGCGCCAAGTCGTACCCTTTTCAGGGGTTGAGGCTTCGAAAATATCCGTGTCGGTCAAGCCCTTAAGGCGATGCTTCTGGCCAACTTTAGTTGTGTAGCCCTTGCCCATTTCAAGCTCGGTCTCAACCAATTCACCATTTTCGTTCTCCCAAATCAGCAAGGCGCGGCCGTTCATGACAGCGTAAGATTCCTGCTTGGCGTCATGCACTTGCAGGCTCATCCGCTGTCCGGCATTAACGTGCATGATTTTCATCATATAGGGCAGATTTTCGGGCACAAGGTGCAGCTCGTACCCCCATGGTTTTTCGATGCGGCGGACATAGGCATCGGTCTTGAAATTGGCCGGGTCAAACGTCGGCGGCTGGCTTGTCGTCATGATTAACCTAGTTCTTTCTTAAATTTTTCAATCAGGTCGACCGGGGCTGGGTTTAGCCCGTTCAATAAAGCCGTGTAGAGGGTGACAAAATCACCCAGCGCGATTGCCCATAGCAACTGGTCGAGTACGGTTTTACCCTGTACTTCAACAATAATTGGCGCCGGCCGCATGCCGGACAATAGCTGAGCACTAACTTCAAAACGCCTTTGGACGCGGGGGTGCTCGAGGTCGCTGCGCAAATCGATCACGGCATACGGCTTTTCGACGGGTTGTTTGGTCCAGCCAATAAACTCGTTGTGGTTAAACTCGGGATATTGGTTGGTCCAGGCAACTTGTTTGGCGTTTTCGTTAAAACTGATCTTCCATTTATAAGCGGCCGGGAAAAGTTTTGGTCCAGCATAAATGACGGCCGATTTGCCAATGCATTCCAAGGCGATTTGTTTAGCTAAGTTGTTGGCCGTCGGCACTGTCGCCAACCAAGGCTGAACACTGTTACGCAAAAAGTCTTCCTGAGCCGCCAGATCATCAACAACATTAGCCGGTTGTTGGCCTGCTGCCACCAATAGTTGCAGCAACGCTCGCAAGTTATACAAAACAGCGTAGCGTGGCTGTTCGGCTTTAGGCAAAATAGCTAGTGGATAACCCTTTTCTTGAGCAATCTCGACCAGTTTGCCGCCACCGGCAATAACAGCGATGTGCGCCCCTTTAGACTCTGCCTGAGCCAGAGCGCTCAGTGTCTCCTCGGTGTTGCCAGAGTAGCTGGCGGCGATGAAATAAGTCTTGTCCGACACATATGCCGGGATGTCGTAACCACGGACCAATTCAAACGGCTTGTCATAGCCGGGCCAAGAGGTACTGACAACTGCCGCTAGAGCCGATCCGCCCATACCGGCATAAACGATGTTTGCGGCTTCAACTGGCTCTTGACTGACCTCAAATTCATAGCTCAATTGTCCGGCCTGCCGTTCGGCAATTCCCAGCGTATCAGCCACATCCTTTTCATGAATAAACTTCAGATCGTCCAACATTTTTTTGGTGTCCTCCTTGTCTTAGGGCGGTATCTATGAGTATAGTATACCGTAAGCACTAATAATTTCTTGGGGGGCATATGTTTGGGCAGCATGACGATTCAGCAAAACACGACGACACGGTAAAACCGGACGACACAACGGCACAAGAACCAGTTAATACGGCTGTGCCGCCAAGCGACGTCACGCTAGCACCGGCCAACGACGGTATGCTGCCAGCCCCAGCGGCCGACAAGAGCGCCGAGCCAAACTTTATCGCTACTGATCAAAACGGTCAGCCAGACTTAGACGACACGCCTAGCTTGCCCAAAAGCGCTGACGCTCTGCTCGATATCAAGAAAGATGCTCTGCAACAGCTCTCACCATTGGTAGGACACCTCAACCAATCCCCCGAAGAAAAATTCCGAACCACTATGATGATGATCCAAGCTTCAGACGACCAATCACTCATTCCTGATGCCTACGCCGCCGCTAAAGAGATTACAGACGACAAAACTCGTGCCCAAGCCCTTCTCGATATCATCAACGAGATTAACTACTTTACTCAGCAGCACGCTGCTTAAAAAATTACCTAATTAACAGGTACTGGCGGGGTATTAGTAACGCCACTGGAAGGTGTTTTGGCCGGTGTTCCGGTATTTTGTTCGACATGCTTAGTACTCTGTGGTGATTGAGAGGCCGATGAGTTAAGACCATTGGTCGATGTTGATGGCGAGGCCGTACGGTGAGACAAAACCCATACCACGCCAGCAATCGCCAAAAGGACAATCACGAAAAGAACCGCCAACAAAACCCGACTATGGCGGCCTAGCCCAACCAAACCACGTGACTTACCGTAATACGGCTTTAACTCCGGTGGGATAATCGGTTCGTTCGACTGCCTTTTCGCAAATAACTTCATAATGTTGTATTATACCCTATTTTAAAAAAATTGCACTCCTAGCCCAATAAAGCCCGCATCACCTATACTAATACTCATGCCAGAAATGACAGCCAATCGAAGCTTTAATTTTCAGCGAGCTAACCGCATTCTTTTAGCATTGATCGTGCTCATAAATGGCTATATCATTGCTGCTCCGTTGGCGCCAACCGTTAGTTACTGGTGGAGTGAGCACGTTAGCCACACCTCGCAAAAATTGCATAGTCAACTACACGCCCCCACCAAGAGCACGACTAACTCGGCGGTCGTGCCTGCACCGACAACCAATCGCTTGATCGTGCCGAGCATGCAGCTCGACACTGAGATTTTTGAAGGGCCTACCGCCACAACCCTCAATAAAGGCTTGTGGCATCGTCCAGCCACCAGCACACCCGACAAAGGCGGCAATACGGTCATTGCCGGACATCGTTTCACTTACACTAACCCTAAGGGAATTTTTTATTACCTCGATAAGGTCCAAATTGGTGACGAAATTGGTGTTTGGTGGCAGCAAAAACGCTATCTCTACAAAGTAACTGCCATCAAAACGGTACCGCCAACCGATATTGCCGTCGAGGACAACACGGCCACTCCTCAGCTCACGCTCTACACATGTACGCCCTTATGGTCGCCGCATGATCGGCTAGTTGTAACTGCATCATTGGAGTCGCGCTCATGAAAGATTCACACAAATTTTGGGTACTGCTGCTATTGCTAGCGGCCAGCATCGCCTTACTCGTAATGCTGCAGCACAGTGCGAATGCACCGTCTCTATTTCAATAAGCCTTTTAATTAAACGTCGCGTTTGTCGCGTGCTTCGTGACTTGGCTCGTACCAAGCCCGAATGACGATTACGGCCAGTAAGGCGACGCAAGCTAGCGCCACAAAACCGGCAATTGCCATGCCGTCACCGCCTAAATAATTATGAGCGTTGGTCGTCGAGCTTGCGCTGGAACCGGTCAACGTTTTGCCACTGTACGCATAAGTTCGTGCTAGCTGTTCGCTAACAGATGAGTAAATTGTCTGCCACACCATACCGTGATACTCTACTATTACATTAGATATACTTATGATACCACCTATCGGCAAGCCTGGTAGCAACGCCAAAAGCGGTAAGTACCAAAAATCACACGGTATCCAAGGAAAGTGGGCGCTAAAAATGACAAAAACCAAGCCAGTCGCAGACAGCAGCCGCCCCGCCCGAGTCGGCGGCTGGAAGCGTTGGCTGAAAGGTTCGCACTACCGCGAGCAGCTCAAAATTGAAGCGCTGCGGCAGCGCGATGCCGACGGCGACGCGGAACTGGCCGCATGGATGACTCAACAAGAGGCATCGAAAGCGTGAACCATCGGCATCGCTATCGCGTCGACGTGGAATGGACCGGCAATCTCGGCAGCGGCACGGACGGCTATCGC
>DAIESS010000010.1 GCA_027346135.1 Candidatus Saccharimonadota bacterium | reverse complement strand
CAAGCGGGCGTGGTCGGGGCCGGTGCCGATGACGGTAAGCGGCAAGTTTAGTTTGGTGCAAGCTTTGACGGCCAAGTCGAACCGCTTGTACGGTGTTTGGCGGCCGGCTACGACAAAGCCGCGCCGGTTGTGGCCGCTAACTGGCTGTTTGGTAAATCGTTCGACATTAACGGGCGGGAAAATAACGGTCGAGTCGCGGCGATAATACTTTTGTATCTCGGCCTGAATGTGAGTTGAGTTGGCGATGATGTAGTCGGGGCGCTGAGCGGCGCGGTAATCCCAACGGCGCAGCGGGCCAACCAGCAGTTTAAGGCCGAACCGTGCCAGCCAGTCCAAGTCGCCAAAGCCCGGGTGCAGCATATACTGGCCGTAACGGCTCCAATAATAATGGGTGGGTGCATGGCAATAGTTGATGTGCAGTGTTTTTTTAGGCACGCGAATGCCCTTGGCTTCCGCTCCGCTGCTGCTGATGATAAGGTCGTAGCGACTTAGATCGAGGCCGGTAAACCACAAGATGCGAAGGAAGGGAATGAACTTACGCAAGACCGAAAACGGCCAATATTGCAGGTAACCGGTTTTGACTTTATGGTCGAGCCTGGCTCGCCATTCGCGACTACAGTACGACGTATAAATCGGCGCGTCGGGGAACATGATGTGCAATTGTTCGACGACAAGCTCAGCGCCGCCACCATACAGCCAGTCGTGCACAATCGCGACTTTGAGTGGCCGCCGGGCGGGCATTATTTCGATCCTTTATGAAACAGGACTATCCAGACCGTCCTCAGCAAGATAACGATGTCGTTCCAAAAGCTCCAGTTTTGAACATAGTAAAGGTCTAGTTTGCGGCGTTCGTCGAAGCTGATATCACGTCGTCCGGAAACCTGGGCTAGGCCAGTCATACCGGATTTGACACTTAAAATGGCGTGACGTTTTTTGTAGATGGCCAGCTCTTCTGGTACCAAAGCGCGCGGCCCGACCAGGCTAATGTCGCCGATGACGACATTGATGAGCTGTGGCAGTTCGTCGAGCGATGTGGTGCGCAAAAAGCGGGCAAAGGGCGTAAAACGCGGGTCGCGCGGCAGATAGTCGCCATTGGCCCGGTACTCGGCAGCTAGCTCGGGTTTACCCATTTTGGCAAAAGCCGCTTCGGGTGATAGGCCGTTGTAGGCTTGCTTGACGGTCCGGAATTTGAAAACCTTAAACTTGTGATTGTTGCGGGTTAGCCGTGTTTGGCGGAAAAATATCGGGCCGCTTCCCGACAGTTTGATGATGAGTGCAATAAGCAGCATGAACGGCGCGGCGACCACCAGCGCAAGGCTTCCAACGATGGCATCGAACAACCGCTTAACGACTCGTCCCCAACCAATCAAAGCGGTCTGGCTGACGGCAATAACCGGAATCGACTGGAACAGCTCAACCTCGATGTTACCAACGAACAGTTCGCTGTTACCGGGTACAAAACGATAATCGATGTGGTGTTGTTGGGCATATTCCAAAATCTCGTCGTTTTTACCAGCGGCGGCGTAAAGCTCGGTTTGAATGATGGTGTTAGGGCGTGGTGTTAGCCGAGCGACAGCATCTTGAAAACTTGTAAAAATCCGGTGCTTGAGTGAGGCGTCAAGTGGGTGTTTTTCGCCGCCAACGATGCCGATAACGCGGTAGCCCGTCTTGGCGGTGTTGGATAGCGATTGAACCAGTTCGTGCGTCAACCGGGTGTCGCCCACGATTAGCACATCACTTATGCCGATGCCGTATGAAAACAGATCGCGTCGGATACCGCGAGCGATAGTGCGGGATATCAGGACAAAAATAAAGGCCAGCAAAAAGCCGTAAACCGTCACTAAACGGGCGGGGAAGATAGCTACATTAGCCAAGTAGCTATAGCTGATGACCAGCAAAATGCCGATCAGCGAACCGATGATTAAACGGCCTAACTCGGAAAAGCGGTTTTCGTGGACCTTATTATTGTAAAGGCCGAGCAGCGCAAAGATGATTATCCAAAATGGCAGAATGGTAGCGACCAAACTGATGTAAGTCGTTGCTTGGACGTGGGCGCTAATAGGTACGTTGCTGAGCGAAACGCGCAAAATATAAGCAGTTACGAAAGCTACGACGAGTGCGAGGAAATCACTCAAGACCAGACTGACGTTGTATACGATAGAAGAATTATTTTTCATATCTTTTAGGGGCAGCGTACCCAAACGCTGTTATACTACATTGTACATCGTATTTGATTAATTATGACGACTTCCCAAGCCAGACAACTCCTTGTAACGATTGTTGCTGCTTTATGTATCACCATTTTGCTGCTGGTGCCCTTTCATGCCTTTTTGACGGTTTGGGCGGGCAGTAACTTTGGCCATTACACGACCATACGGCTTTGGAAGGAGATGCTGCTGGGGCTGGCAACGGTGCTGGCGGCGATTTTATTACTTACCAATAAACCACTCAAGCGGCAATTCGCACGCGATAAACTGTTCATAATCATCGGTCTGTATGCAGCCCTGGTCCTATTAAGCGGTGTTGCAGCCTATTATTTTCACAAAGTTTCACGGGTTGGCTACGCTGATGGCGCGCTACTCGATCTGCGATTCTTGCTGTTTTTTGTTGTCACATGGGTCTTGACCAAGCACAGCAGCATTATATATATGAACTGGCGCAAGATATTGATCGGTCCGGCCATGGCTGTAATATTCTTTGGAGTTTTGCAGCGCCTGGCCTTGCCGTATGATGCCTTGAAGCATGTCGGTTACGGTCCGAACACCATCCAACCGTACGAGACCGTCGACCAAAAGAATGCCTATGTACGGCTGCAGTCGACACTGCGGGGAGCTAATCCGCTCGGTGCGTATTTGGTGGTTGTGATGGAGGCCATCGCCACGATGGTAACGCGCGTCAAGCAGCGGGTTGGTAAACTATACTGGCTGCTTTGGGTCGGTATTGGCTTAGCCGGGCTGTTCGTACTGTTCTTTACCTACTCGCGCAGCAGTTGGTTGGGAGCTGTCGTAAGTGTCGGTGTGTTGATTTTACTAGGCATGCGGCACCGCAAATATCTCTGGCGGACAGCTGCCTTGGCCGGCTTAGTCGCAGTATTGGTTGGCGGTGGTTTGCTGTTTGCTTTTCGTCATAACGACCGCGTCCAGAATACCTTCTTTCATACCGACGAGCACTCGCATTCAAGTATCAGCTCAAATTACGGACACATGGCGGCTCTTAAAAACAGCAGCCGCGACATTGTGCGCGATCCGTTCGGTACCGGCGCTGGCACGGCCGGCCCGGCTAGTGTCCATAACCAGCTAGGGCCAACCCGAATTGCCGAAAATTATTACGTTCAAATAGCGCAAGAAACAGGTGTAATTGGCCTGGCATTATTTTTGACGATTTTAGTACTAGTAGCGGTTGAGTTATATAGACGCGAGTACGATTCGCTGGCTAGGGTCCTCTTTTCTTCACTGATTGGCCTAAGCTTAGTCGGCCTGTTGTCGCACGTTTGGGCCGACGACACACTTGCCTATTTATGGTGGGGCTTTGCCGGTGTGGCGGTAGCGCGCTTAAAACCAAAAATGTCTACCAAAGATGCGCCGGCCGACTAAACCGTCCAAAAAAGGCGTTGTTCAATTCGTCGTCTTCAATGCTGGCGGAGCAGCCTTTTTTGTCGTCGGCTACTTAACTTTTGCGCTTTTATACGGCACGCTTCATCGTTCATGGCTGGTCGCTAAAATTGTCGGCGATGCATTGGGTTGGTCGGTTAACTTCGCCATTCAGTATTTCATAGCTTTTCGTGAAGATCGCCATGGCCGGCCGGTACACATTGTGGCGGGCAAGTTTACGGCCATTAGCTTGGTTAATCTGGTGATCGACTACGCTATTGTCTGGCTGTTGAAGCTGGCTGGCGTGTCGCCGTTTATTGGTTTAATAATCGCCTCGCAATTTTTCACCGTTTGGAAATGGCTCTGGTACAAAAAGTGGGTGTTTAAGCCCCATATAGTCGTCAAGAACGAATAACCCTTGTTCATTAAGTGAGAACTAGAGCATTTGGTATACGGATTCAAACCGCTTGACCTTTGCGCTACAATTAAAATATGAACGAAAAACAAACACCGGCAACGGAAATCGTTCGACCCACCAAAAAACAGCGTGAACTTCTTAGTTTTATTGATGAATTCATTCGGGAACATGGTTATAGCCCGAGTTACCGTGAAATCATGGCCGGGCTTAGCTATACGTCGGTCGCCACTGTCTCCCTGCATGTCAACAACCTGATCAAGCGTGGCCATTTGCGGCGGCGTGACCGCTCAGCCCGATCGCTTGAGGTTATTAATAGTGACGCTACGCCGTCACTTACAACTAACCAGGTGACGCCCACCGAAGAAAAATGGCTTATCGACAAAGTTGAGCATGTTTTTGTGCAGGCCGAACAAACCGGCGAGGTGCTAGCCGCTACACTTGCCGACCTTGAATCATTAATTGCAGCGCTGCGTATCCTGGGGCTGGACGGTGCTGCCCAGAGTTTTGTGCCACGGCTTAATCCACTCAAGCAACGACTAACCAATGGGGCGATATGAAAAAGCACAAGTCCTATATCTATCACATCGGTGAATCACGCCGGAACCATCGCAAGGCCTGGACGGCGGTTATTGTATTATTGATTGCGCTGTTATTTGGCGGCATCTGTGCGGCGGGCCGCTTCTTGAAACCCGACACAACCTTGCAACAGTCGGATGGTCTGGTGAGCGTAGTTTCGGCCGACAAGGATGGAACTCAAACCGTCAGAACCCCATATTTTACGCTTCTCTTGCCTAAAAACTGGAAGGTTCAATCCCTGCCGAACTCGTCCTATCAGATATATAGCTGGCGCGGTACAACCAAGGAAGACGAGTCACGCAGTCTGGACGTCTATGTTGACACGATTCCAGTTAATTTTTACGTAAACCGCATGCTGCCGATTAAGTGGGCGGACAATAAGCTGACGACAATTGATAACGTGTCGGACAACTGTGCTAATTTTACAAATACGACGGCCACCACCAAACCTGATCACGAAAGAGCCAAGTGGGCAGGAATTGATTTTTGGTGTGATCTGGCGAATTACAGCCGCGATGTTGTCGGCACAAGCTCGGAAGAGGGTATTAACACCATAACAATCGGCACTCATCGCTTCTTCTTTGTCTACACCGACAATAACATAACGGCCGACTATAGCATTTTCACGCGGGCTATCGAGAGCTTCACTTTACTGTAAAAACTACTATATGTAGCGTGCCGGCGGCCTGCTACACTACTAGCATTAACAATTACTAAGTTGGAAGTGCGGTTAGAATCCGCCAGCAGTGCCGCTACGGTGATGCTCTTGACAAGTAGGTGTATATATAGCACTTATGTCAATAGACAAGCCCGATACAGCTTTTAAGTCTTCCGCGCAGAAGCAATCAAAGTTGTATTTGATGCCCTCTGTCGCCAGAAGAAAGAGGGTATTTTTATGGCCGTTGCAGCCGAAACCGTGCCTGTCGATTCGTTTGAGGAAATTATTAGCCAAGAGTCATGGCGGCCGCTAGTAATTAATGTGGCCGAATTGGAGAGCGACGATCTTATGCGCGCCAAAACGGTGCAGTTCATTGGCGCGGTTGCGCTAGGTGAGAACGTTATAACTAGCGAAGTTCGCTCGGCTAAGGCGTGGTCGTTGCAAGACGCCATTCACGAGGCAGCGAACGGCAACCACGAAGCTCGGAAAATGACCGAAACAAACGTTAAGACCGACGTGGTTGAGCGCACTCTCAAGGCCGGCCACGTCATTGATGTTCCTATGGAAATCGGCCGGGACGGCGAGATTCGTCAGTATGGTCAGTCGGCCGCCGACATTCAGGCCAATAGTTTGCGCTTTGCGACCAAAGATCCACAAATGCGGGCGCGCACTGAGGTCGAGACGCGCAATATGTTTCGGATTCAAGAAGCGTTAAGCCAGGGATTACTTGAAGAGTATAACTTCGTGGTGTTTTCCCGGGCTGCTGATGACATGCCGGAGTCAGCTATGCAAGAGGCAGGATTTTTCACCGATACAATGAGCTGTGCTATTCAGAAGACCGGTTTAGCCGACGGTCAGTTACAGGTAGAATCGGCCTTTGTGGCCGGTAAAAAGTCGTGGGACGCACCTCGTCACGATGGTGAGACAATGGGCCGCGTGGGCGATATGCTAGGAATTGATTTGCACGACAAAACTGCTACGCAATTGCTCGACACACCGTTGTTGATACATAAAAGTCTGATGCCAAATGGTGTAATCGATGTCGTCCAAATTTATGATAATGCAGCGGGGGACACATTTTTTGGACAGGCCAAACCTCGCGAAGATTACGTAGGATATGGACAGAAATGCCGCGAGCGCGAAGCCTCGTTCGAACCACGAGTGCAGGCGATTACTCGACAGCTTATTGCCAAGGCGCACGAGATCAATTCGCCCCAAGCTGCCTGCACTTGGCTGAACAAACTGTCCCAAAAAGAAATGCTCGAACATAGCATTCAGGACAAAACTATTGATGCCCGTGTCTTTGGCGTCGAGGCTGCCTTCCGCATTGAGCATGCCCGCTATTTTTACGAACGCGGCGACATGGCGCGCGTTGAACAAGCGGTAACTCAGGCTCAACAAGTCGCACATTCATACTCATGCGCGGGCGGGGTCGGCGGTGAGGGAGCGGCCGGCGAGGAAGAAGGCGAATCATCCAACAGCGTGCCAGACGACTGTGAGTTCGTTTCCGAAGAATGTCCTAAGTGTCACGCTAAAAAGGTTAAAACGGTGGTTAAAAGAGGCAAATATTACGGCGCTTGCGGTTGCGTCGGCTAATCTAAATTGCTTCTTCAGCAAGTGTCAGCGGATGGTTTTTTTCGAGGTGTTCCAGATGCTTGGCGCGGTAGCGGTCGAAGTGAGCTCGGTCGATGCCGTTGCGCGTAATTAACGAGCTTAAACGTTCGCTGCCGGCAAAATGCGGTATGACGACATAACTACAACCCATCTCGTAGAGTTGCAGAGCTTCTTCATAGCTGTTGGCGTTACAAACGATGATCGTCTCGGAGTTGTATAAGTTCAAGTGCCGAACTAGCTCTTGGTTGGTTTCGAAGTCGGTCACGGTACTGACGACCAGCCGGGCATTCTGAACGCCAATTTCTTCTAAAAGTTCGGTGTCGGTGGCGTCGCCATACTGGCAGGGAATCTGTTCACGCTGCAGCAGCTCAATAACGGTCGGATCGTAATCGACGACCAAGAAAGGTCGCTTCAGTTGTCTGAAGGTACGAATAAACTCATGGCCGCCACGGTGGTAGCCAAATAGCAAAAGTTGATAGGCGACTTTGGCCCTTGATTCTTTAAACGTCCGGTTTCGGCCAAACAGACCAGAAAATAGTTTGAGCCTATAAAAACGGGCAAATAATTCGTTGTCGTATTTCATTAGATACGTCGACGTCGTGATGGTAATCAGAGCGACGACAGTAATGACGGCACTTAAACTGGAGTTGACCATTCCGTTGGTAACCGCTAACACGACGAATACGATAGAGAACTCACTAACTTGGGAGAGATTGATGCCGGCCTTAAAAGCGACTCGCTTGGGGTAACCTAAGAATCCTAGGGTTGTTGTGACAATAGCCGGCTTGAGCACGATAACGACAAACGACAACGCCAAGGCCGGCAGCAGGGCCGAGCCGAGATTAGTAACATTCAGGCTTTCGCCGAGAGTTATGAAAAATAGCACTACGAAAAAGTCACGCAAAGGTTTTAAACGTGATTCGATTTCTTGAGTGTAGGGCAAAGACGCCAGGCTGACGCCGGCAAATAGCGAGCCGACCTCAATAGAGAAACCGGCAAACTCGAACAGGCTAGCGATACCAAACCCCCAAGCAATGGCAAATAAAAATAAGCCTTCCTGGCTCGAGGCCATAGACCGAACCAAGCGGGGCAAAATATATTTGGCAGTGGCTACCAAAAAGCCGATTAACAGAAAACCGCGGCCAAGCAATAACGCGAGCTCGTTCAGACCGACACCGCCGTCTTTGCCGGCCGCTACAAACAATAGCGCCAATGTAGCGATGATGTCGTCGAGCAGAATAACACCGATCGCGATCTGCCCATGCAAGCGATTTTGCTCTTTTTTGTCGGCCAGAACCTTAACAATGATAATCGTACTGCTAAAGAACAGGCTTAGACCGATGATACTGGCTTCGGTAAAAGTAAAGTGAAAGAAATAACGGGCAACGATCAGGCCCAGGCTGCCGACTGTTGCCAATAAAGCCGCCGCTGTTATGAAAATAGTACTACCAGCTCTTTTGATAACTGCGATATTCATGCCGAGGCCAATGATGAATAGCAGCAGAGCAATACCAATGCTCGAAAAGCCATCGAAGGCTTCTTCGGAATGAATGATGTGCAGAGCCGACGGTCCGACCAGAATGCCAGTAAGGATGTAACCAAGTATCAGGGGCTGCCGCAGAAGACGCATGACAAGCGACATCAGGGCGACCGCAACGATGACTAGGCTAAGTTCGGTGAAAACGGATGGATGCATGTTTGTTTTTATATCTTCCTAGTCTCATTTTACTACAATCATAAGAGGTTTTGGCGGTATATTCGCGGTAAAATAGATATATGTCACAAAGACGTATTGGGATTTATAGCGGTACATTTAATCCGGTTCATGCTGGACATATTATGTTTGCGCTGCAGGCGCTCGATGAGGCCGGTCTGGACACTGTCTATTTTATGCCCGAACGTCGGCCACACCACAAGCAGCAGATCGAACATTATGGCCATCGGGTAGCTATGCTGCGGCGGGCGCTTAAGCCGCATGCTCGTTTGCAGGTACTCGAAACCGATGATATTAGTTTTACGGTGCGACGGACGTTCCCGCGCCTCAAGCAGCAGTTTTCAAGATCGGATTTAGTATTTTTGATGGGCAGCGATGTCGTTGCTGGCTTGCGCCACTGGCCAGCCGTCGAAACACTGCTCGCCGGCAGCGAACTGGTAGTTGGTCGACGGGCCGATACTACTATGGCGCGGTTGCGGTACCACATCGCAGCGCTACCGATAAATCGTCAATCGATACGAATACTCGAAAGTTTACAACCGGCCGTTTCATCGTCGAGGGTAAGGCAAGGACTATACGAGCGTCGTTATGTGCCAGGTCTGTTATCGAGCGTGGCACACTATAGTAACCGCAATTGGCTTTACGTAGATTTACAATAAAAATCACACATTTTAGTGGTTGACAACCATAGTGCTTTTGCTAAAATAACACTACTTCATACGAGCAGAATGCGAGAGCTGCTTAAGTGAGACAAAAATTAACAAAAAAACACTGAACGACTGACGAACTGCTTTTAAAATTGGCAGATTGTTCGTCGTTGGGAGACCAAAAATGCCAGTCAAGGTAAAGATTGTAAGCAGCAAACCGACTCAAGTTGCCGTTAGGGTACGGCGGCCTGAGTGGCAACAGTTCCTCAACTACTAGCTGTTTGCAAAAAGAAAACCCGCCTCTTGTCTATGACAACTGGCGGGTTTTTTTTGTGGCTAAAAAGCTTAATGCTTGGCGCGTGCAGCAATAGCGGCGTCGATGAGCTGGTAGAACTTATCGGCACTTGGAATGCCCGAGGCATCAGTCAGAGTACTGTTGTCGAGCTTTTTACCGTCCAGGAAGAAGGTGGGCGTAGCCATTGGCTCGCCAGTCTTTTTGAAAGCGCTAACGTCGGCATTAATGGCATCGTTAACGGCAGCACTAGAGTAGTCCGCCTTAAAGGTGGTGACATTTAAGCCTAGCTGGCTAGCGTAGTTTGCAAAGATAGTCTCGGCGTTAGTCGATGTGTTCCAAGCTTGTTGGTTCTGGTATAGCGCGTCGTGCATCTCAAAATACTTACCCTGCTTGCCGGCAGCTTCAGCGGCCCGAGCGGCGGCGAAGGCGTTCGGGTGCAGCTGAGTTAGGGGTAAGTTGCTAAATTGGAATTGGATTTGGTCTTTATATTTGTCCTCAACTTGTTTAACGGCAACGTAAAACTCGCCACAGGCCGGGCATTGGTAGTCGCCATATTCTTGTAATTTAACACCGGTTGATGAACTACCGAATATGTGGCTGGTGGGTGATGTTGCAGCTGATGGCGCAGAAGCCTTTTTGTTGTTTGTGAGAACAAATAGACCACCCAGTAGCAGTACGATGACGGCCAAGATACCCCAAAATTGCTTTGTCATAAGATTTGAAACACCTCCTAAAATTCTTCTGTTGGTAGTATAGCGTATTCTGGCCGATGCAAAAGGGGACTCAAGCCTAAACGGTAATGTTCTTTAAAAATAGCTGGCTACATCGTAAGATGAGTGCATGATTTCTTTTTTGTTGGCGATATTTTTCTTAAGTATCGGTTTGTTGGCTCTGGTGTTGCGCAAAACTTATTTTTATGTGCCTCGAGCCGAGTTAAAACGGCAGGCTAGCCGGCGCGACCCTTTGGCAGCGACGTTGTGGCAGGCGGCGGCTTACGGCAACAGTTTGCAGCTGCTGTTGTGGGCTTGCATTGGCCTGGGGGCAGGAATCGGGTTTGTGTTATTTGCGCGCGTGGCGCCGCCGATTTTTGGCTTTTTTGCTGTGGCTCTCGCCATCTGGTTTGGTTTTGCCTGGATGCCTAACCGCCATTTAACTAGCTTTGGAGCACGTCTGGCCGTTTGGTGTACGCCGACAGTAGTGCGGATACTTAGTTTCGCCAATCCTATTCTGCAGGCGGTGGCAGACTTCTTGGCACGCTTTCCCTTGGCACCCCACAGTGGCATGTACGAGAAAGAGGATTTGCTGCAGCTGATCGATCGTCAAAAAGAGCAGACCGACAATCGTATCTCAGTCGAAGAATTGAACCTCGTTAAACGTGCTTTGCAATTCGATAACTTTAAGGTGCGCGACGTGACGGTGCCGCGCAGTAACGTCAAAAAAGTAGCGCTTGGCGATGCCATTGGTCCGGTTCTGATGGATGAACTGCATGCCACGCATCACGTTCGTTTTCCGGTTTATGCTGACGATCCTAACATCATCGTTGGAACATTGTTTTTGCAAGACGTAGTTGATAATAACAGGGGTGGTACGGTTGCTGACTATGCCGATCGGCACGCTTTTTATGTGCATGAAAGTGATTCGCTGTCACAAGCGTTGCACGCTTTTCGGGCGGCCAAACAGCAATTGTTAGTCGTGGTTAATAACGCCGAAGAATACGTGGGCATTATTACGGTCAGTGATGTGCTGGGTAAGCTCATCAATCTGCCCACCGCGACAAGTACGACGAACTATGATGATAAAAAAGCCGTATCTCATCGTCACGACGAACCTACTAAAGAAAGCGCTGAAGCGGCTGAAGATTCGACAGGGGTGGCAGAATCTGGTCCAGAGGTGTAAAATAACGCCATGAGTTTACGCTTAGTCAGTTTGAATATGAATCGCCGGGTCGGCAGTGTCGTTACCCGCGATTGATGCTGCGCATTCGACCCAAGCATAGCTGGCTAATACGTAATTTAAGGAAAAAACTATGAGAATACTAAGTTCTGACGTTGCCCAACATATTGGCGACACTATTTCTATCGAAGGTTGGTTACACAAAAAGCGCTTGCTCGGCGGCTTGACGTTTATTGCCGTGCGCGATCGCCGTGGTTTAACACAAGTTGTCTTGCAAGATAAAGACGAAGTCGAAAAACTACGGGGCCTGCACATTGGTACGGTTTTGCGCGTTGAGGGTTCGGTCAAGGAAGAGCCCCGCGCCCCGGGTGGTGCCGAACTGCACGAGGCTAAGTTGACCGTGCTTGTACCAGTTACTGACGAACCACCAATCGAAATCGACAAGCCCATCTTACACAAGCCGGAAAACCTCGACACTTTGTTCGAGTACCGCGTACTGAACATTCGCAACTTACAAGAGCAAAAAATCTTCAAGCTGCGCGGCCAATTAACGCGCTATATCCGTGAATTTTTGGATCAGCAGGATTTTGTCGAAATCGACACGCCCAAACTTCTAGCTGAAGCAACTGAAGGCGGCGCCGAGGTCTTTCAGCTCGATTACTTCGGCAAGACGGCCACCTTGGCGCAGAGCCCACAGTTTTACAAGCAGATTATGGTAGGTGCCTACGAGCGCGTTTACGAAATTGGCCACAGTTACCGGGCCGAGCCAAGCGCGACCACTCGTCACTTAACCGAGCTAACCATGCTCGATATCGAGATGGGTTTTGTGAGTGGTCACGACGAAGTCCTCGACATGGTCGGCAACATGACCCAATACGCCCTCAAGAAAGTTTACGAAGAGCATGCCGATGTATTAAAAAGTCTGAACGCTCCCGAGTTGAAGTTGCCGGCCGATGGCAAAGTGCCACGCTTTACCATTGCTCAAATTCACGACATGTACACCAAAGCGACCAAAACCGACACGACGGCTGAGAAAGACCTAATCCCGGATGAAGAGCGCTGGATTTCCGAATATGCCCGCAAAGAGCTGGGAACTGATTTGGTATTTGCCACCGAGTTCCCAATCGAAGCCGCTAAGTTCTATCACAAGGTTGATGCCGAAAGAGGTGTTGTCATGTGGGGTGATTTGTTGTTCCGCGGCCTGGAAATTGCAACCTGTCCGTTGCGTGAAAACAACTACGATAAGATGATTGAACAGATGACCAAAGCCGGCCTAGATGTCACGCACGAGGGTTTCAAGTACTACTTGCAAGCCTTCAAATATGGCTTGCCAATGCACGGTGGCTGTGGCTTTGGTATTGATCGCTTGGTTGAGAAGACCATTGGCCTGGCTAACGTTAAAGAAGCTACCCTGTTCCCGCGTGACATTAACCGCCTGACACCATAATTAACAGCTACATTTAGCATAAGTCTGGACGCAACCTTGGCTAGGGCTGTAGTATGTGGATATGGACGAGCCGCTCAACCAACGCTTCTCCTCGACTGATGAGCCGTCAGTTGCTGATGTGAGTGGCCAAACTCGGCCCGACCCGGGGTACGATCCCCGGGCCCGGCTCGAATACCTACAAAGTGTGATGCCGCCTAAAAAGAAACGTGGTTGGCTTAAATGGTTACTGCTTGTCTTACTTGTTCTACTGTTAGCTGGCGCGGCCGGTGCCTATTACTTGCGCACGCATAACGCTAAAGCTGCTAAAACTAGCAGCAGCTCCAACCCGCCATCGGCTCAAGCGTCGACCGACGCAAAGCCAAAACCAATCGTTACACAGAATTACGAGTCGACCAATTTTAACCTTAGTTTTGACTACCCAGAAACTTGGACGGTCACCGACAAAGGGGATGGCAAATTAACTGTAACATCGCCACAGATGGATCTTAAGTCGGCCACTGGTGCCACCAAAACCGGCACGATTGTGTTGACCATTACGGCGACCGGCCAAAACCTGGGTGGCTTTGACAGCGGTAATGGTACGGCCGTTCGCGACTCGGAAAAAATCAGCTACAAAAAGCCAACCCAAGTTCAACGGGCTCAAACCTATCTGACGTTTGTCCAATATAGTACGACGGTCCAAACTGGTATCGATGCGATCTTTGTAACCGGCGATTTTGGATACCAAAAGGAGCAAGCCGTACCAAAGGTTGACATGGCCAAGCTGGACCCCGTTATCAACGCAACGTTCTGGCAATGTAAGGTCGACCAGTGTAATACCGGTGTTACGCCCCTGACCGTACCGGCAACTGCTTGGGACGATGCTGCCATCAAAGCACCGATTATGACCATTATTGAATCGCTGAGCGTTAATTAAGAGGTGTAAGGGCCTAAGCGGCCGATTCGCTTGATTTGCTGGGCCGATTGCTTTTAATCAGGCGGTCGACTCGTGGGTCTTGTGTGCAGTATTGGTCTAGTTTTAATGTTTCCTGGTCGTATTTGACAAAATCCCAGTTTACGCTGGCGTCTGTATTGCGCGAAAATGCGTTAATGAATTGATGGCGTAAATGGGCGCGCGTTGTTGTAGGGGCCTGCGACATGCGCTGTTCGATCAGACTTTCCGGCGGCATCCACTTGCTAAACTGATTTTGACGCAAGCGTATGCCGATGCCTTTGTTGTCGTCGATAAGATCCCACAAACGTTCATAGGTCTGAAGATATTTATCTTGCCATGAACAGCCCAGTTTTTCTTGTTTACGTTCTAGGACTTGTTTTTTGACTACCCAGTCAACCCGATCTTTTAGCAACGCCGGGTCTTGTGTCATGTCGGCACAGGCTTTGTCCCATTGTTCTATTGTCCAAAGCTCTTCCTCGGGCAGGCTTATGGAGCTTTGGCTGGCTAGTCGTTTGGCGGCGGCCATTAGTTGCTGTTGCATCTCAATTGCTGAGATCGAGTCGCCGCTCAACAGCTTGTAACGATTAGTCATTTCTACGTCTCGAGACACTGAGCGCATAACTGTATGTAGGGGCTGGGCGAAGCGCAAGTTATCCAGGCTGTCATCGCCGGCTTCCATTAACCGCATAACAAGAGAAGTCGTACCGAGCTTCATGCGAATTGCCCAGGGCGACATGTTGGCATCGCCAGAAGTAAGATGCAGCCGGTTCCATAGTGCAGGGTTGTTATGATGCTCTTCCCTAAGGTTAACAACCGGCTTGTTTCGCGTGGTTCCTGTATCGTAATCGGTCATGATGTCCAAGGCCTTTTGCGCCAAGCAATAGTTACCATTAGCAAGCAGTACACCAGCTCCAAAAAGAACATTACGGGTGGCGGCATGAAGGCCTATGAGCGCCAATCCGTTTTTGTCATAACGAATTTTTTTAGTAGCGTCGAGCGCATAATTTTCGTGGTTTCCCCAAGTGGTACTGGTTTCGTCGATTAGGCGTTTGTGAACTTCAGTACCGGCATTACTGTTGTCGTCGGATGGAAATATACCGTGCAAGATTCGTTCGCCGGCAATCTCGTTAGCGGTCGTGCCAAGAAATGTAGTGTCTTCAGGCGTGGCGTATTCGGGGTGTGACCCTATGTCCATATAAAGCCGGGCGCCGTTCAAAATAAACTGGCCGATGTATTTGACTGTCGGGTGCTCGAAGTATGCGTGGACACGTTTGGCGATGCCGAGGTTCTTGTCGCTTTCGTTTATTCCGTGAGGAAATAGAACTGCCCATTCCATTTCAGTGCCGGTAACGCGTGCCGGTAACTCAGCCATAGCTATCCGTCTCCCTTAGTTCAAAGTTATCCCTACCATAAACCAATCATGGCTAAATGTGAAGATTGTACGGCTTATATTTTTAAGTTATGACGGCGATTGCATATTTGGGCGAGCAGCGGTAGAGTGACCGTTATGGAAAATGCGGCAACTAATCAGCCCGAAATACCGGACGATTTTTTTGATGCCGAGCGTCAGCTGAATGATTTTGTAATCTACGATCGTCATTGGTATAGGCAAGCGGCCTGCAAAGAGGCTGATAGCGAAGAGTTTTACGTGCATCAATCGCCCGCCAATCGGCCGGACGATGCCAACCGGCTTAAGGCCAGTTATTGCATGCGGTGTCTTGTTCGACACGACTGCTTGGTCGAGGCCATCATTGCTAAAGACGTTGACCATGCCATTGTGCTGGGAGGTTTAACGCGTAGTGAGCGCCGGGTGGTTCGCCGACGCTACTTGGATCAACAAAAAGTAACGCCAAAACACCGTCGTTTATTGAATTATGACGAAGAAAGAGTAGCTAATTTTTTACGTCGCTTTTTTAATGGCGTTGCTGAGTAGAAAACTTGTTAACGCTCTTAATTATTGTATTATATAGAATTATGTACTAAAATGCTTCTCAAAGCGAGAGATACAGTGGAATATTTAGAACCAACCGAGCCAACAGAACGAGATTTGTTAGTACAACAAGTTACCGACCAGGCCGCCAGCGGCGACGTGGCGGCTTTGAGCGGCATTTACGACCTATATCATAATGACTTGCTCAATCTGTTAAGTTATCGTTTCCAGGTAAAAAATCCGGAAGATATACTGCAAGATACTTACGAGAATGCCATAAAAGGTATCGAAAAGGGGCAATTCGCCGATCAGGGGCCGGGTAGTTTACGCCGTTGGGTGACATCGATAGCGCGCAATAAAGTTCGCGATGACTACCGCAAAAACCAGCGCCAACCATTTTTTCCAAGCGATCCGCACGACATGGAAGGTGACGGCATGTTCGCGCCTGCTAACCGACAGGATGTCGCCGAAGAGGTAACATCTGATCTGTATGTTGAAGATATTTTGAACGATATGCCCGACTCCGACTTTAAGACTGCTTTTATGGCTGTGGTCCTTGAAGGTTATTCTTACGATGAATACGCAGAGCTGACTGGTGTTGCGATTGGAACGGTTGGTTCGCGCCTAAACCGCGCTAAGCGTATATTGCGTGAATCAGTCGAATCTTAAGCCCGAAGTTTAGCTAGTTAAAACTGCTTAAGTCGGCATTTAGCATAAGCGGGTTCGTGATACAATCTAGTCATATGGAAGCACCTGCACCCGTCGATACGAAACCGGTCGAACCGCCCAAGCCGATGTCCGAGGCTAAGCCAGCGGAAGCACCAGCGGTTGCTGAAAATCAGGCTCCGGCTAACCCCAAACCGGCCTCGCCAGTTATGGACGTACGGCCACCACAAGCGGCTCATACTGAAACGACGACGGCTGACGTCCACGAAGAACCAAAACCGGCCGCTGACGGTGCTCACGAAGCCGAGAAGACGCCCGAAACCAAGACTCCCAAACCCGCCAAAGCACCAAAACCGCCCAAGCCACCGCGTACTCCAGGAGTCGGCATGGCAATTACGGCCACCGTTGTTATTGTGCTAGGTTTAGCAGTGTTAGCCGTCTATGCCTATTTGCAAAGCAACGGTCTTTAAGTGTACGCTATAACTCGTGTTTGAGCAGACAGTAACAGATTTACAACAACCCTCAGCCATCGGTGTGATTCCAACCGATACGGTTTATGGCGTCGTGGCGCGGGCTAGCGACCAAGCGGCCGTTGCTCGCTTGTATGCCGTAAAGAACCGTACTAACAAGCCAGGAACACTTATTGCGGCTAGTATCGAGCAGTTTGTGGCGCTAGGCATCGAACGCCGTTATTTGAAAGCAGTCGAGCAATTTTGGCCAGGGCCAGTTAGTGTTATTCTGCCGGCTGGCGAAGACCTCGCATATTTACACGCTTACAAAGGCACTTTAGCCGTACGCGTCCCGGATGATGACGACTTAATTGGCTTGCTCGAACAAGTCGGTCCTTTGCTGACAAGCAGCGCCAACCAGCCCGGTGAGCCACCGGCTGTATCGGTGAATGAGGCTCGTAATTATTTTGGCGATGAAGTTGATTTTTATGTTGATGGTGGTGATTTGTCGGGCCGCAAGCCCTCGACAGTCGTGCGGATTATTGATGATGAAATCGAAGTAGTGCGCGAAGGCGCGGTCAAAATAAACGAAAGCGGGGAAGTAGAAAAATGACCTTAGACGAATACCAAGCAGCCGCCTTAACCACTGCACAATGGCATGGCGATGAATTAATTGACCTAACACACTGGGCGCTTGGCGTTACGGGTGAGGCTGGTGAAATTGCCGAGAAGGTCAAAAAGATCATCCGCGATGCCAAAGGGGAAGTTAGTGCTGAGGCCAAGCAAGAAATTATGAAAGAGGTTGGCGATGTGCTGTGGTACCTTTCGATACTTTCGCATCACTTGGGGTACAAATTCGATGTCGTCGGACAACACAACATCGAAAAGCTCAAAAATCGTAAGCAGCAAAACAAAATTAGCGGTAGCGGCGACAATCGATGAAGTACGATACGGCGACGCCCTATACGGCCAGCTATGTCGTCTTAAGAAAAGGTGACAAAGTCGCTTTTGTCCTTCGTAGCAATACGGCGTGGATGAACGGCCACTATGGCTTGCCGTCTGGCAAAGTTGAAGTCGGTGAAAGCTTTCGGGTTGCGGCCATCCGTGAGGGCAAGGAAGAGGTCGGTGTCACCATCAAGCCCGAAAATTTGCGCCCAGTTTTAACTGTTCATCGCAACGACGATGACTCGTATTGGGTCGACCAGTATTTCGAAGTCGTGGATTGGGAAGGCGAGGCCCATAACGCTGAGCCGCACATGCACAGCGAAGTCGCCTGGCTAGACCTCAATAATTTGCCTGATAACATTATTCCATCAGTCAGGCGAGCGCTAGAACAGATTACAACTGGTAATTCTTATTTTGAAGAAGGTTGGGTTTAGCTAACGAAGTTCTGGCGCAGCCACTCGTCCAGGCTGCCGCCGCCACCGCCAGCCATGCCCACAACCATGTCACCGGCCTCAAGATGCACTTGAACAGCGTTTTTCAGGCTGTCATCGAGCTTGGCCGCTTCAGCAATCGACGGGTCACTCAGATGGCTAATGAGCTCCTCAGGAGGGATAATCCGTTGAGCGGGGTTTTCACGAGCTAGATAACTTGGCGTCCAATAAACTTTGGCGGCGCCGGCAAAGCAGTCGCCATAGTCGTTCATCATAAAATGCTGCCGTCGATTGGTTAGTGGTTCGTAGATAACGACAAGTTTTTGGTTGTTTTCGGTGGCCATCTCCAGGGCAACGCTCATGGCGCCACGGACTTTTTCGGGCGTGTGGGCATAGTCGGTGTACAAATTAGGCGCCAGCTG
The DNA here is from genome assembly GCA_027346135.1 of Candidatus Saccharimonadota bacterium. Classification (GTDB taxonomy): domain Bacteria; phylum Patescibacteriota; class Saccharimonadia; order Saccharimonadales; family UBA4665; genus DAIESS01. Next base: position 1,581 of record DAIESS010000010.1, on the reverse strand, counting down.
TTCCATGCGGCGCTGTAAGCCGGGGAAGTGGTTGAGTGCAATCATCAGGTCGGGTAGGGGAGCGCCCGTAACCCGCCCTACTCCCTGAATTGCCAACCAACCATCTAGCCGATTGTAGAGGCCTTTGAGTGTTAATTTTTCCAGATTAGGTTCGGTTGATGCTAAACATGTTAAGTTTGAACCGGCTTCCAGGCCCAAATAGTCGGCATCTTCTTGCCAGGCTAAAGTGTGAGCGGATTGGTCGATGAATTCCCTAAAGGCATCCTGATAGTCTTCACGCGTTGGGAAAATCTCATGATGGTCCCAACTTACCCCTGTAATTAGGCTTAAATGAGGCGTGAATGCCAAGAAGTTACGGTCGAATTCGTCGGCCTCATACACAAAGTATTCCGACCCTTCGGCATACTCGCCCATGTCACCGAAGGGGATTTTAGCGCCCACCGAATAACTCACCGGTACGCCAAGCTGCTTGAACAGCCATATGGTCATGGCGGTGGCGGTCGTTTTGCCGTGAGTGCCGGCCACGGCGATCAGTTTAAGCTGTTTGTCGTTGATAATCTGATTGAGCAGCTCATCGCGCTTGCTGGTTTTGATGCTTTGCTCGCGACAAAACTCTAGTTCAGGCGCGTGCGGATTTTCGATGGCCACGGCCGACGAATAAACAAACCAATCGATTGGGTGTCGGTCGTGGCTGGCCGCTATCTGGGCCCGATCTTGGCCGATGTGGATGTCGTTGATGCCGTGCTTACGGAGATAGTCGATGTATTGTGAATCCTGTTTGTCGCTGCCCGAAACTTCGTAGCCGGCCTGTTTGGCGATAAGCGCTAGCGGACCAATTGCCGTCCCGCCTATACCGCTGAAAAATATATGCATATAGCCAGTTTACCACTATCTGTTGCCGCCAGGTCAGATGGAAAACGTTGCCCGGGAAACGTATAATACGTAAGCAGAATGGATAAACGGCAAGCTCACTACTACTGGACCAAGCTACGTGATCTACGTTTACGTTATCTCGCCGCCGTTGTGGTAGCTGGTATGCTAGTCACAATTTTGGCTCTTCGCCACAACAACGAGCATATGCTGTCACTGAAAAATGCCGTCTATGCGGCCGATAAACAAGGTGGCGATACCCAAAAAGCCCTGCAAAACCTGCAGATTTATGTCGTATCTCACATGAACACCAGCTTGTCGTCCGGTACTAACATTTACCCGCCCATTCAACTTAAATACACCTACGACCGGCTGGTCCAGGCCGAAAGCGAGCAATTGGCCAGTACGAATTCCAAGCTGTACAACGACGCCCAGCAGTACTGTGAGGCTCAAAACTCGAGCGATTTTTCCGGCCGCAACCGCGTGCCCTGCATTCAGCAATATGTTAAAGATCACGGTCAGCCGCTCAAAACCATCCCCGACAGCTTGTATAAGTTCGATTTTGTATCACCTATCTGGTCGCCCGACCTGGCGGGTTGGAGCCTGTTTGTAACCGCAATCTTAACTGCGCTGTTAGTAGGTCTAGTTGGCTTGCGCTGGTGGCTAAAGCGCTCGAGCGAACAGTAAACTACCGCTTCGATCTACCTCTGC